>NZ_JAQIFT010000062.1:0-171622 GCF_027857615.1 Holtiella tumoricola | reverse complement strand
CACTTGTAATACGAAGATCTTGGAATGCCTGCAAGCTCACACAATTCAGAAATACTACATTCCCTTTCAGTATGTATTTTTCTTATAGCTACGTAGATAGATTCATTTTGAACTTGGCTTAAAACCGCCTCCTTTCTATTTCGTCTAGCTTTTTTAGGAATGCCATCTCTAATTCTTGTCTACGATTTTGTGCTTTTAAAAGTTTATTTTCAGCACGGAGCCTCTCAAGTTCAGTCATTTCATCTTTTGTTTTATTTTTCCCACGTTTATCAACTAACCCATCTATTCCTTTAGATTCATATTTCT
Source organism: Holtiella tumoricola (assembly GCF_027857615.1). Lineage (NCBI taxonomy): Bacteria > Bacillati > Bacillota > Clostridia > Lachnospirales > Cellulosilyticaceae > Holtiella > Holtiella tumoricola. Next base: position 171,316 of record NZ_JAQIFT010000062.1, on the reverse strand, counting down.
TCACCCAAGAATAAACTTGTTGATAAGATACCTGATACTTATCTGCTGTTTCAGCATAATTATTTTGGTGTTCTATACAGTATTGAATGATTTCTACTCGCTCATCATAAGTTGTTTTTCGACCTTTAGTCATGATAGGTACTCCTCCTGTTCCAGAAGCTTTTAATTCTTCATGACTATTATACTTTATAATCCATCTACGGAGTTGAGTTGTTGAACGAATGCTGTATTTTTGACAAATTTCACGTAGTGAACCTACTCCTTTTAGATAATCCTTAACAGCTTTCAACTTAATGTTGGTGGTATAGATGTTATTCTTAGACGTTACAGTAATCCCATTAATACCACTAATTTGGTAATTTCTTAGCCAATCATGGATAGTTACATCACTACACCCTAACAATGTAGCAGTATGAAGTATAGAATCTTCCCCGCTTAAAATCCTGTCAATTGCCCATAATTTTTGCTTAGATGAAAATTTTGCTTTTCTTCCCATAAAAAATATGCCCCTCCTTAAGGCAGCAGTTTTATTATTTAAACTGTCTACCTTAAGGGGAGCATATCAACAAGTATTCTGTGCTTTTGTGTATATCCAGATTTTTGAATACAGGGAACAAAACTTGTCTTCTATACGTCTAAATCTATAGGATAGCCCCGAGTTAATCTTAGATCTTCTATTTTCCTTACCTCCGTAGCACATGGCAATTTAAGGTAGTAAAGTCATGAAGGAAAGTGAATCTAATATGGAAACTTCCTTGAAAGTTAGCTTACCATCTCTTATTTGTTACTTCTGTGGTAAAAGCGGAAAATTTTAGGGATAAGGCTTAGAAAGTATTGAAGGAGCTGTGTGTAATGGCTCATAGAGCTATTTTTGAATAGAATTTTTATTCTTTTCTACCTCCGCAGCACATGGCAATTTAAGGTAGTAAAGTCATGAAGGAAAGTGAATCTAATATGGAAATTTCCTTGAAGGTTAGCTTAGAACTTCTTAATGAAGATGATTTCATGGCAATTAGTGAGACTGTTTGAGCAGAGCGAGTTTCGAACGTTCATGAAAGCATCAAGTTTAGAAGTTCTTAGCTAGCATGAAGTAGAAGTTGAAATATTAGAGTTCACTTTCCCTTTACCGCCTACTCCCTTAAATTTCCCTCCAAAATTCTTTGATTTACCCCAAACAAACTGTTATCATTGTAGATAAAGGGGGATTTTTGTAACATGCTAATCACAGGAGGTATATCATATGAAACTCAGCAAAAAATCAAAAACAATTTATTTATCTAGTGCCAAGAGACGACGTTCGAAAGTAACGCCGAAAGGACTAGGACTAGGTATTGTGGGAGCCGGTATTATATTAGGAGTAGCCTTTGGATTCCTTCCAAATGCTTATCAAGTAAGCGTAGGCGGGGAGGTTATTGGCGTTGTAAGCAAGAAAGAATACATAGATACAGCACTTCAAACAGTAGAAAAGCAATTAGAAACTAAGTATAAGACAGATGTTGAAATAGAAGGCTTAGATGATCTTAAACGTGTACATGCCAAGAAGAAAGACATGATTGATCCAAATAACTTACCAACATATTTAAGAGAAAATATGGATGTGACAATCAAGTTCCAAAAGTTGATTGTAGATGGCGAAGAAGTGGCGGTTATTGAGTCACCAGCAACATTAAAGGAATTAGAAGATGAACTTAAAGAAGTTTATTTTAAAGATAAAGAAGTAAATGCCAAATTTACAAATGATGTTAAACTAGAAGAAGTGTACACAACAGAAGACAAACTTGTAGATATGGAAACGTTAGTGGATTTATGTAAGAAACGTCAAAGAAAAGAAGTAACTTATACAGTTCAGCAAGGTGATAGCCTTTGGGGTATTGCTAGCAAGTTTAACTTAACAGTTGATGACTTAATAGGTTCTAATGAAGGTTTAACAACAAATCTTAAAATAGGGCAAGAAATCAAAGCTAATGTACGTGTGCCTGTACTTGGGATGGAGATTGTAAAGGAAGAACCTAAAGAAGAATCAAAAGAAGAAGTGAAAGAAACTCCTTAATTTTTCCTTTTTACTTCATATGGGCTATTTGATATCATATAAATAAAGTATTACAGATGGTAGTCATCGGAAAGATATAGAAAGGCAGGGGAATAAAGTGGTACAAACGATTGCAGTTATAGAAGATGAACAAGCTATTTCCGACATTATTAAATATAATTTAGAGAAGGAAGGCTACAAAGTATGTGTAGCTTATGATGGAGAAGCTGGTATAAAGCTTATTGAATCTATTGACCCAGACCTTATTATACTAGACATTATGATGCCTAAAATGGATGGCCTAGAAGTATGTAGAAGAGTAAGAATGACAAAGGAAACACCAATTATTATGCTTACAGCACGCGCAGAAGAATTAGATAAGGTATTAGGCTTAGAGTTAGGGGCAGATGATTACATGACTAAGCCTTTTGGTATGCGTGAACTTGTAGCAAGAGTTAAAGCTAACTTAAGAAGAGGTGGCTTTGTAAGTGATGAGGTAGCAGTAGAGTCTAATCTTGTGCAAGAAGACAGCTTAGCGATAGACCTTAGTAAATACGAAGTAACCAAAAATGGCACAGTAGTAGACTTAACACTTAGAGAATATGAACTTCTTAGATTCTTAGCAACTCAAAAAGGTAAAGTCTTTTCTCGTGAGGCACTCCTTGAAAAAGTATGGGGATACGAATATTATGGAGATGTACGTACGGTAGATGTAACGGTGAGAAGGCTAAGAGAGAAGATAGAAGATGACCCATCTAAAGCAGCTTTTGTACTTACAAAGCGTGGAGTAGGTTATTACTTCAGAGGTTAGTTTATGAAGACGAGTATACAGTGGAAGATCGTAACGATCTATTTAAGTCTTGTTCTCGTTATCATGGTAGTGAGTGGAACACTCATTATCTATGATATCGAGAACACTTATTATGAAAAGTTAAAGAATGAGTTAGTAGATGCAGCAGAGATGATAGAAACACGTCTGGCTGTAGAGACGGACGAGCAGCTAGAAGAAAGTATTGACGAAGTAGAAAAGACCCTTTCAATGTTGGTGGCCCTTAATAAGCATGATATTTATATCTTAGATGCTACGGGACACCTTTTATTAGGTTCTACGTCTAAGTATGCTATAGGGCAATTAGTTCCATCTAAGCAGGTTATTCCCAAAGTAATTGATAAGAAACAAGCTGTCACTTTGGATTGGCCCAACTTTGCAAGCCAAGATGGGGGGCCAGAATATGTAGAGCATGCTAGGCCTATTATGGATAAAAATACAGGAGATCTTTTAGCTATTATTTATGTAATGGCAGATGCATCAGATATTTATAACAATGTATTTAATGCCATGAAGACTATTAGTTTGGCATCGATGGTAGCGATGGCCATTGCTGCCTTATTTAGTGCTATATTTGCAAGGATGATAACAGTACCTATCAAGCAACTTACCAAGAGTTCTAAGCAACTTGCGGAAGGTTCATTTAGCCGTATTCCGATTTATTCAACAGATGAGATAGGCCAGTTGACACAAAGTTTCAACTATATGGCAACAGAGCTTAGTCGTACGATGGGAGCAATCTCTAGTGAAAAAAGTAAGTTAGAAAAGATTCTTCAAAATATGGCAGATGGTGTTATGGCTTTTAATAGACAAGGCGTGCTTATTCATGCCAATCCTGTTTGTTCAGAAATCTTAGGAGAGAATCGTATTGATCATCGTTTTGATTTTATTTTCCCTAAGTTTGGTGTAGATGTATCTTTTGATCAGTTAATGAAAAATGAAGAACGAGAAAACATCAAAGCAGACGAAGGCATTATGATGGAGATAGAAGAGCGCTATTATAATCTCCACTTCGCACCGTATTCCAATAGTTTAGGTGAAAGCGAAGGGCTTGTTGTAGTTATGCAAGATGTAACAAATCAGCAAAAGTTAGACCAAATGCGTAAAGAGTTCGTAGCAAATGTGTCTCATGAGTTACGTACACCTCTTACTACAGTTAAGAGTTATACGGAGACCCTCTTAGATGGTGCTATTGATGACCGTGAAATTGCTGTACAATTCTTAAGAGTTATGGAAAAAGAAGCAGATCGTATGACCAACTTAGTCAAAGACCTTCTAGAACTTTCACGTATTGATAACAAACAAATGCAACTGGATTTAAGAGCCATTGATTTTAGATCTATTGTTGAAGATACTTTAGAAGCACAAAAGATTCATATAGAAAAGAAAGGGCATCGCTTAATCTATGAAGCAAACCCAGAACTAGATTATATAATGATGGGAGATAGTGCTAGAATCAGACAGATCCTTCACAATATACTATCCAATGCAATAAAATATAGTATAGATACTGGTACCATTACGGTTAAACTCTATAAAAATAAAGATTGGATTACTTTGCAAGTGCAAGATACAGGTATTGGAATCGCTAAACCGGATTTAGCGCGTATTTTTGAACGTTTCTTCCGTGTAGATAAGGCAAGATCTAGAAGTCAAGGCGGTACAGGTTTAGGACTATCAATCGTAAAAGAGATGGTAGAGCTTCATGATGGAACCATTCATATTACGAGTAAAGTAGGAAAAGGGACAACAGTTACCGTGCAATTTAAACCATACACAAGTTAAAAATTACTTGTAAGGCAAACGTTATTAAATTGTAACATAATTGTAAAATAAATATTGTATAATATAGGAAGGAAAACTATAAGTACAATAAATTCAAGAAAGGGGGTTCCACATGAATAAGATGAAATATATTACAAGTATACTAGTTTTAGGAGCAACACTTATGGCGCCAACAGCATTGATGGCATCAGAAGTAAAAGCTGATACAACTAAAAATGTGAACACAACTGCAACAAATGAAGTAGCTATTGTTAAAGAGGGTTCACAAACAAGTACGTCATCCGCTATTACCTTTAAAAAAGATGAATATGTGAGAATCACCCAGTCCCTTAACAAAGAGAAGATCCAGACTTTTGATAGTCAGATTAACATCATGGGTGAAGCGCGCACAGGTACAAAAATTGAGATTATTGTCTATACAGGTGAAAAGATGGATACTCCAGCTCCAACCGAGACAAATAGTTATAAAGTGTACAAAGTGAAAGAAGTCGGTGCAACTAAGATGTTTAGTCAGCTTATTGACCTTTCTGAAGGAACAAATCATGTCATCATCAAATACACTTATGAACTAGATGATAAAAAAGGCAGTCAGTCTATAATCATTGAGAGAAAAACAGAAGTGGAAAAAGAAAAGATTAAAACTTTTATTGCAGATGATGCAAGTGGTATTCTAGGGAAAATTAATGAGCCTGCGGCTAAAACAACACCAGCAGTTGTAACTAAAGAATGATGGTGAGACAATGGATAAAGGCAAAGAGCATATCAAACTGATTTTACTAAGTTGCCTTATTGTTGCAACAGTTATACAGACAGCGCTATTATGGCTTGGCAGTATGTCAAGCCATAATTTTTTAAAGAAAAATATGGACTATGAACCTATTATGCCTATGAATATCTGGGTTGTTGAAGCTGGGAACAACGATACAGGTCTTTCAAATTCTTTAGCATTTTATCTAGGTGATACAACAGGAAATGAGAAAAAGGATTACAAAAGGCTTATAAGTGAGTTCAAAAAGGTAGTCTATGAATATGAAGAAGAGAAATCTCTTACAAAGTTAGAGGGGATACCATGGGGTAAGCTCTTAAGTATGCCAAGCATTGTACTTGAGTATGAGATTCCTTTAGGACTAGATAGTATTAGTGGAATAAGTGGTATAAGTTCATTGGTAGATAAGATCGATTATGTCTTTATGTATTCTAAGAATAAGTTCCAAAAAGAAGCAAGTTTATGCCTAGTCAATTCTAAGGAAGACTATTATTATGAACTAAGCGTAGTAGGGAATTTTCAAGATATTGAAAAGGTATATGGAGCAGTTACAGAAGATGATTTAACTAAGAACATTACAACTTACCAACCAAGTGCCACAATAGAAAACTTGCAAATAAAAGGAAATGTCTTCCTACCTACCAGTAGTCAGGAGACATTAGTCACTTATCCTATATTAAATATTTATAACCCTATTGATTTAACAAAAGAAGAAGGGGATCAAGTTTTAGAAACTAGGATTAATGATTTCTTTATAAGCCCTCTGGTTAAAGAAAAGGATATCTATGAAGATGGATCGGTTGTTTATACTGAGCCTAAAAAGACTATTGTAACGTATAATCCTTTAGGTACTATTGAGTATTTAAACTTAGATCCTAAGCAAACTCAAAATGTAACCAATCTCCTTCAAGGTTATAACAAGGTCTTAGATTTTATAGAGCAAGCTGAATGTGTTTCTAAGCAGACAGCAGAAAATCTTTATTTATCTAATATTGTTCAAGAAGGACAAAAAATTACGTATTACTTTGATTTAAGCCATGATGGATACCGGATTCAGATGGAAGACAGTTTGAAGAAGCAATTAGGGATTACTTCTTATTTAGAAGTATCCATTAAAGGCAATGATTTTGTGAGTATGAAGGTATGTACATTAGAGATTTATTCTGATTGGCAGACTGAAACATTCAAATCTCATTACTTAGAACCAATGGATAATATGTATAGCTTATTAATGGAACAAGGCATAGAAGACTTTGCATTAGATCGCTTAGAACTTGTCTATTTAGTGAAAGATTTTAAGCATCCGATTAAGCTCGCTTGGGGCGTTATTTATAAACAAAGGTGGTATTATCCATAATAAGGCAAAGTGTAATGCTTCACTTTGCCTTATATTTATGATAGGATAGGGAAGTTGTTACCTATCCTATAAAGGGTGCAAGGGAAGTATTCCCTAACTTTTTATAGTATATAAAGTGAGGAGTGGCACGGAAATATGAGATGGGATAAGGCGTTAAATTTATTAATTGCTATTTTTTTATGCCTCAATATTGTCTTAGCATGGATTAATTATGAAAAGCTAGTTGTAACGTATCAAGTATCTGATGATCGTCTAGATACGATTACCTCTATTTTAAAAAAGAATAATATAAAAGTTGATGCTAAGTTACCTCGAGTATTTTCGCCAAAATCGTCCATCTGGTTAGAGCCTGTGCAGATTACTTCTACCATACGTGATGGCGTGGTAAGTAATGTATTTGGAGAAGACCGTTCTTTGATTACCATTACAAAAGATGCTTATGATGTGAAATATGGGAGAAATGCACTTGTCTACAGTAAGCAAGAAGAAGAACTTAAGTTTTCTAAAGAACGTATTAGTTACCATCATAAAGGGATTGAAAATGAGGGCAATGCCTTGAGCGAGAAGGAAGCTTTGAAGCTAGCTAAGAGGTTTGTAGAGAACTTAGAAATGGAGAATTATTTCCAAGATGTAAAAATTGAGTCTAGAAGTGAGTCATATGGATGGGATATAACATATTATGAAGTATATAAAGGTTTACCTGTTTTTGACAGTTATATCAAATTAAGGGTATCTGAGGGTGGCGTGTTTGATGCTGAGGTCAGATGCCTGGTCATTACAGATAAAGTAGGCCAGCTTAAACCTTTATATCCTATTGACGAAGTCCTTTTTGGACTTCAAGAACTTAATCTGGATCAAACGGAAAGAATAGTTGAATCTGTTGAACTTGGCTATAGGCTAGATAATATTGAAGGAATGCATATTTTAGCCGAAGAAGCAGTTCCAATGTACAAAATTCAAATGCGGGGTTTAACAACACCGATATTTGTCAATGCTTATACAAATACCTATGAAGAAATACTTTTTATTTCCCAGTATTGATGGTATAATGGAAATTGACTGATTTTGAGGCGTTATAAGGCCATGTTGCAATAGATACAACAAAAGTAAAATAGTAAAGAATAAATACAAATTAAGAGGTGTTTAGGTTGAGCAAGCTATGTATACGAGGTGGTAAACGCCTAACCGGAGATGTAGTAATTAGTGGAGCTAAAAATGCAGCAGTGGCCATACTACCAGCTGCGCTTTTAGTGGATGGAACATGTGAAATTGAAAACTTACCATATATTAATGATGTTATTTTATTAACAGATGCAATGAAATCTTTAGGAGCAATTGCTGAATTTGAAGATAAGCATACTGTTAATGTAGATGCAACAACCGTATACAGTTATTGTGCTACAGATGAGTGTATTGGTAAAATGAGAGCTTCTTATTATTTAATTGGAGCACTCCTTGGACGTTTTGGTAAAGCAAAAGTTGCAATGCCAGGCGGATGTAATTTTGGTAAAAGACCAATTGATCAGCATATTAAAGGTTTTGAAGCACTTGGTGCAACAGTAACCATACAAGAAGATACAATTTATGCAGTAGCAGATAAATTAGTAGGAACACATATTTACCTTGATGTAGTAAGCGTAGGTGCTACGATTAACATCATGTTAGCAGCAGTCTTAGCAGAAGGGACAACTACTATTGAGAATGCAGCTAAAGAGCCTCACATCGTAGATGTGGCCAACTTCCTCAATATGATGGGAGCAAGCATCAAAGGTGCAGGTACAGATGTTATCCGTGTCAAAGGTGTACCTAAGTTACAAGGTGGAAAATACTCTATTATCCCAGACCAAATAGAAGCAGGCACTTATATGATGGCAGCAGCTATTACTGGTGGGGATGTATATGTACGTAACATTATCCCAGAGCATATGGAATCAGTATCTCTCAAAATGCGTGAGATGGGTGTTGAAATTGAAGAAGGAGACGACTACATTCATGTAGCTGCAGGTAAAGATCTTATTGCAACAAATGTTAAAACTTTACCTCATCCAGGTTTCCCAACAGACCTTCAACCACAGATGACAGTACTATTAAGTACAGCAATGGGTAAGAGTACTATGCTTGAAAGTGTGTTTGAAAACAGATTCCAATATATTGAACAACTCAATCATATGGGAACTAAGATTAACGTAGTAAACGGAAACAAAGCTGAAATCGAAGGCGTAAGTCATCTAACAGGTAGCAATCTTATTGCAACAGACTTACGTGCAGGTGCTTGTATGATTTTAGCGGGGCTAAAAGCAGATGGTGAAACTTATATCGATGATATCAAATACATTGATAGAGGATACGAATCAGTAGAAGATAAATTAAGAGCACTTGGTGCAGACGTATCAAGAGTGTAACAAAAAGCAATTCAGGCAGACTCCCTGAATTGCTTTTTGTATTTTATAACAGAATATAAGCTATTGGTAACAACTGTAATATTTATAGATGATTGTTTGCTAAGATAGAGACAAATAAAATCTGGCACAACATTACAGGAGAATATTTAATATGAAACAGTCAACAATCATTGAACATAAGAAAAAGTATGATTCCTACTTTGATAAGAAGGTAAAAGATTATATCATTCTTAATATTAAATTTTATGCTATATGTATTCTAACATTAGGACTAGCTTATCCTTGGGCACTATGTATGAAGTATAAAGCACAATATCACCATACAGTGATTTGTGGTAAGAGATTGAAATTTATTGGAGACCCTAGAGAACTTATTTGTCACTGGTTATGGTGGTGGTTCTTAAGTATAGTTACATTTGGGATATTTGTAATTGTTGTAGATATAAGAATGGAGCAATGGATTACAGCAAATACAATTTTTGAAGATACGCAGATGGAATAGAATTTGATATTATAAATCCCCCTTAGGGCGCTTAACTGTGCTGCTAAGGGGGATTTACTTATTTATATATAAATAAATTTAAAGTATATGTATAAAAAAGATAATCAATAGAGTATAATTATCTTCTGTTAATTATATAATGCTAAGTTTGTTTAGAAATATATTGGAAATAAAAAATAATTTATTAATGAGAGAAGGTAAGATATAATTAATTTGGACATTTAAGGAGGGCTAGGGATGAAGGTAGCTATATGTGATGATGAGAAACTATTTAGAGATGAACTAGAGAAGTTACTCTATAGATTCTCTTTTGAGTATAATATAGATATATTTATACATATGTATTCTTCTGGGGAAGAACTTATATGGGCACTTAATCATTCATCTAAGAATTATGATTTAATTTTTTTAGATATCTTGATGGAAGGGCAAAATGGGATTGAAACAGCAAAAGAAATTAGAAAGATGGATATGAAAGTACTTATTGCCTTTTTAACAAGTACAGTAGAGTTTGCTTTAGATGGTTATGAGGTGAAGGCCTTAAGTTATATGGTCAAACCTATTACATATGAAAAGTTACAAAAGATTGCTTTAGAAGTTTATGAAACGCAATATGATGCCAATAATGTTTTTACTTTTAGCATTAATCATGCCTTATATTCCATTCCCTTTATAGATATCAATTATTTCGAAGTGGATAAAAGGGTTATATATGTTAATGCAATAAAAAATAAGCATATAGAAGATAAGGGATTTTATAAAAAAATTGATGATCTAGCTAAAGAATTAGAGCAACATCATTTTATAAAGAGTCATCGCAGTTACTTAGTTAATCTAAAAAATATTATGTCCATATCAGCGAAAGAGATTGTTTTTGTAAATAATCAAACAGCCCCTATCAGTAGAAGCTTATATAAAGATGTTAAAAATAGATTTTTAGAATATACATCTTCATTACTATAAAATAGGAGTTAATATGAATTTTGAAATACTAATACAAATTATAGATAGCTGGACCATTCTCATTGTATTTTTACATTTGGTGATGCTTAAGAAGTTTGAATGTATATGTAATAAATACATTTCTTTTTTAGCCATATGGGGTATTACCATTTTTACATATTATCAATTACATCTTACAGAGATAAGTCTACTAAGTGAATTATATATATTAGCCTTTTTAGTTTTGGTGTTATATAACTTATTTTTTAAAGGGAAATTATTTCAGATTTCTTTAAAGTGTATCATTTTATTACAGCTCTTTTTGCTGTCTCGAATATGGATGTTTATTATTTATGAGGCGTTAGAAGGTTTAGCTATTAAAACAAGTTGGCTTAACTATGTAATACATGTTATTGATGCAATGCCATTTTTCTCTAGAAACTTTATATTTATCATTTTAGCAAGCTGGTTATATATAAAACTTAATTCTAAGTATTTAAATTTTGATTATCTATATGAAAATAAAAAGGTATTAAACATATGCTTAATATTCGGGATAATAAATTATAATGTTTTATTATCGATTTTTATAAAGTCAATGGAGTTAGTGACAACAGATAGATTAGTAAGAGGCATTATTAATGTTTCTATTATTTCGGTGATTTTCTTATTTTATATTGTTACTTTATTTAGAATGATATCTGAGAAATCATATATTCATTTTCTATTAAAGGTTCTAGAGGGGCAGCTCAAAATACAATTTAATCATTACAATAATTTAGAGTATGCCATGAAAAAGTCTAGGACTATTGTCCATGATACTAAGCATCATATATTGGCATTAGATACCTTACTTGCAAATGAAAATGTAGAAGAAGCTAAAAAGTATTTAGAGAATATGAAAAGTGATTTATTCCTCTTAGAGAAGAACACAATATGTCAGCATAAATTAATTGATGCCATCTTACAATTTAATATAGGAGAATGTGCAAAGAAAAATATTCAATTAGATTATGATGTAGAGATTCCAGAGCATATTTCTATTGATAACTTTGATTTATCCATTGTATTTGGGAACCTACTTAATAATGCAGTTGAATCATGTGAGAATATGACAGATGATTCTATTGATAAGCACATTACTATTATTGCACATATAATTAATAACAACTTAGTGATAAAGGTGAAAAATACAACAACGAATACAGTTCGCTTAAATAGTAAAGGAATGCTTAAGACAATCAAAAAAGATGTATTTAATCATGGAATAGGTCTTTTAAGTATCAAGAATAGCGTAGAAAAATATAATGGAGATATGAGCTATCAAGTAGTGGATCATATCTTTGAGATTAAACTCATCATGTATATAAGTAATTAAAGATAAGCGTGTATATAAGTTTATATTTGAAGTTAAGCCTGTGTTAAAAATGTTTTGGAAAGTTAGGCACCTATAAACTAGTTTCTGTATTCTATAGAAGCTAGTTTTTTTAATTTTTATAGAAGTTAATTTACATTTTAAGGTATAGATCTGACAAATAAAATTATCAATTTATTTATATACGTAATGCTAAATTCATTTATAGTCTTTAAATATTTATTAAAATAAGAATGTAACTTTTATGACCTTTCTGCAACTAATATTATAGAAGCAAGAGAAAGGAGGTGTATCTTGAAATATTTTGAAGGTTTATATAAAGCGTATCATAAAGATATATTTCGCTTTTTATATAAATTATCTAATAACAATGTTGATTTAGCTGAGGAATTAACACAAGAAACCTTTTATTATGCATATCTTGAAATGAGCAAGTTTAAAGGAGAAGGACATATAAAAACTTGGCTTATGGGAATAGCAAAAAATAGATTTTTTATGTATCTACGCAAAAATAAGAACATTACCGTATCTATTGATGAAATATTAAATGACGTTATAGAAGATACTGTTTCAATACAAGATACATTAATCAATAGGCAGCTATTAACCAATGCTCTCAATATAGTATTTGATATGAAGGGCAATATGCGGGATGTATTTCTTGCAAGAATTTATTCAGACTCTTCGTATTCACAGATATCTAGAAGCTTAGGAATTTCAGAGAGTTCTGCAAAGGTATTATTCTTTAGAGCCAAACAACAATTACAAAAACAATTAAGGGAGAGTTATAACTATGAAATATGATTGTGAACTTATAAAAGACATTATGCCAATCTATATAGATGATGCATTGAGTGATAAGAGCAGGAAAATAGTGGAGCAGCATTTAGATGAGTGTACAGAGTGTAGCCATTTTTATAAGAGTATTAGGAATGAGCCAGATATGAAAAGTACTGACTTAATAATTCAAGATAAAACGTTAGCTTATGCAAAGAGAATAAAGAAAATAAGAAAGACCATCATATCATTTATAGCTATTATGTTTATAGGAATGACCTGGATGGCAGTATCAATCCTTGGTGGTAAATATGATACTTTTGTAGTGAAAATGGGAAGCTATGAGGAAGCAAAAGGGCATATAGAAAGAGGATGGGTACCAGAAGAAATCCCACAGGATTCAAAGGATATTTCGATTATTTATAATATTGATAGCAATAATGTAAATGGAGTATTCCATACATCTCAAGGTGGAGTAGAATCACTCATCAATCAATGTCGGGTGGCAACTGTAAAAGACTTAAGTAAAACAGATAAGCCCCTAAATAAGGAATTTAAAAAAGCAAAAGAGGAGCTTATTAGTTCTCCAGAGAAAGTTATTTTTTTACAAGATGATACTTATATTCTTGCAGTTAAAGAAGATGGCATAGTATTTTACTTTGCCAAATAATAAAAAAACATAAATGTGTAAAGCATTTGGTTTGCATTTACAGGCTCAAAATGTATTTATATAATGAGAGTATTAAAATGATAATAGAAGAGGTGTAAGGGTGAAAAAAATACTGGTTGTTGTAGATATGCAAAATGATTTTATTGACGGTACATTAGGCACGGAGGAAGCAGTGCAGATTGTGCCTCATGTAGTAAAAAAAATTAAAGAATATCAGACACATGGCAATCCTATTTACTTTACTAAAGATACGCATACAGAAGATTATCTTAGTACCCAAGAAGGTAAGAACTTACCTGTAGCCCATTGTATAAAAGGTACTAAAGGCTGGGCGCTACAACCTGATGTAGAGCGATTAGCTCAGACTATAGTAAGTAAACAAGAAGGTACCTGTATTTTTGAGAAGGGCATTTTTGGAGGAGAAGAATTGGCTAAAACCTTAAGAGAGAGTATAGAAGACCAGAGCAAGGTAGAAATAGAGCTTGTTGGTTTATGCACAGATATCTGTGTGCTTTCCAATGCAATCTTGCTAAAGACTTATATGCCAGAAGCAGTAATCAAAGTAGATTCAGCAGGATGCGCAGGGGTAACGCCTGCCACACATGAAAATGCCTTAGAAGCCATGAAAATGTGTCAAATCCAGATTGTTTAAAAGAGGAATAGACTTCTCAAGAGGAAAGATATACTTAGGTAAGAAATTTACAATAATAAAAGTTATAATTAAGGCTATAATAATGAAGAGTACGAAGAGGAGGAAAGAGATATGTATAAATTTGATGCAGAAAAAGTAACAGAAGAATTAGTAGAATGGATTAAAGATTACTTTGAAAAAAATGGTGCAGGATGTACAGCAGTTGTTGGTATTAGTGGTGGTAAAGATAGTTCTGTTGTAGCAGCAGCTTGTGCAAAGGCCTTAGGTAAAGATAGAGTGCTTGGTGTATTGATGCCAAGTGGAGAGCAAGCAGATATTGACTATAGCTATGACCTTTGTAAAACTCTTGATATTCCTCATGTTGTCATTAATATAGGCACTACTGCAACAGCTATGTTTGATGTACTAGGAGAAGCTGCAAAGGCGTTAGGTCGTGAGAGTATTTCAGATGTAACACGTATCAATACACCAGCTAGACTTCGTATGACGACTTTATATGGTGTAGCAGGTATGTGTAATGGGCGTGTAGCCAATACTTGTAACTTATCAGAAGACTGGGTAGGTTATGCAACTAAGTTTGGTGATGGAGCAGGTGACTTCTCTCCTTTGTCACAACTTACAGTAACAGAAGTAAGAGCAGTTGGGAGAGTATTAGGTTTACCAAGTAAATTTGTAGAGAAGACACCTATTGATGGTTTATGTGGTAAGACAGATGAGGAAAATCTAGGTTTTAGCTATGAAACTTTAGATGAGTACATCAGAGAAGGTAGATGCGAAGATACATCTATTAAAGCAAAAATTGATGAGATGCATGCAAAGAATCTACACAAGCTACAACCAATGCCTCATTTTGATACGAATTAACTCTATGAAAAGGGTCCTATATAACTAGAGATTTTAATCTAGTTATATAGGACCCTTTTTATATTTTAAAACTAGAAAAACCTATCTCTTAAGAAAATCTTAAGAAAGTTCTAATGAAAGTTTAAGACAGAGGTATGCTTGATTTTAATTTTTATTTATTAGAATAAAAAGAGTAACAGATACAAATTGAAATCAAATGAGGAGATAAGGGGTATGGAATGGGGTACTGATTTCTGTTGGATATTTTCTAGGAGAAGAAGTTTTTAAAATATATTTATTTAGGGAGGGGAAGAGAAGATGAGAATAGCAATGTTAACCAATAACTATAAACCATTTATAGCAGGAGTACCTATTTCAGTTGAAAGGTTAAGTAATAGCCTAAGAGAGCAGGGACATGAAGTATATGTATTTGCACCCACGTATAAAAATCAAGTAGAAGAAGAAGGCGTCATCAGATATCGTTCTTGTAAAAAGACATTAGATAGTGGGGCGGTTGTACCTTATATATTCGATCTAGAAGTAGAGCGAAAGTTTAAAGCATTAGATATTGATGTGATTCATGTACATCATCCTAATTTTATAGGATGGATGGGGCGATATCTTGGTAAGAAATATAATGTGCCAGTGGTTTATACATACCATACGAGATATGAGCAATATATTCATCATATTAAAGGATTTGATAAACTAGATGAGATGAGTAAACAAGAGGATACATTATTCGCTAAGCATATTGCGAGTGGCATCTTAAAGGTGATGAGAGAGAAGGTCGTTCCAAAGGTTATTAACCAATATACTAATCAATGTGATATGGTTTTTGCACCTACTGCTTTGATGAAAGATTTATTATTAAAAGAAGGCATTAAAGCAAGCGTAGAAATTTTACCAACAGGACTAAACGAGCAATTTTTTGAGGAAGATGTGCAAAAGTCTCATGAGATTAGACAGCACTATATAGGTGAGAAAAAATATCTTTTTTGTACAGTATCTAGACTTGATAAGGAAAAAAATATTGAATTTATTATAGAAGGCCTAGAAAAGCTGAAACAAAAAATAGGGGATGTTTTTAGACTACTTATTATAGGAGAAGGGGCTCTAAAAGAAAGACTTCAGCAAATGGTGAAAGCTTTAGGTCTAGAAACAAATGTAGTCTTTCTAAATAGTATTCCAAATGAAGTAATCAAAAATTATTATAGTGCATGTGACTTGTTTTTATTTGCATCGAAGTCGGAGACACAGGGTATTGTATTATTAGAAGCTATGGCAGCTAAAAATCCTGTAGTAGCGATTCAAGCCAGTGGTGTAGTCGAGGTTGTAGTAAATGGTATGAATGGATATATGACAGGAGACAATATAGAAGAATGGGTAGATAGAATCCTTACTATTATTAGTGATTCAGATCAATTTGAAGCATTAAAAATAGGGGCATATGATACGGCTCAAGCATATTCCACAGCAAAAGTGGCAGAACGTGCAGTAGGATATTATCAGCAGGCAATCTATGATCATGGAAGCTTGTACATGAGATTTAAAGAAGGAGAAGGTTATAAGCTTTATCAAATATAAATCAAATAGTAATGGCATAGAAAAGGAGATGTAAAGTCTTGAAACACCTAACAAAATATAAATGGAGATTTAGCGTTATAACGCTTATGGGTATTTTACTACTCTCTTTTTTTATGATGCTATCTTATCCGAGTATTACAGAAAATGCAGAGGCATATAAAGATAGAATCTTGGCCGGAGGAGACTTGCCACAGCTATTGATACAGTCTAATTATAGTTTATATAGTAAGATGCAGAAAGAAGAACTTATTGATAAATATGATACAGAAGTATTAGGTAATACCTCAGAAGATCGTTCTTTGTCTACTATATGGTCAGAGAACTTAATGAAAGGGTATTTAAGTATAGAATATGTGGCTATAGATAATGAGACACAAAATATAAGAAGTAATATACCTTATATTGAAAGTAAACTTGAACAAGTTCCACCAACACCTGCTCAGCTAGATAACCAATATGAATTTTTTATAGCGTTCCAGTACAATGAAAATGGAGAAATAAATATTCTATTAGACTCCACAGGGGCAGAGAGTGGATTAAAATTTAATATCTTAAATTTAGAACAAGGAGTTAAAGATTCGCTGAGCCAAAAGGGTCTACATCAAGTTAAAAATATGACCTACTTTTATGGGATATCTAAGATTAATGGCAATGGGGATAGTTTGGTATGGGAGATAGATTCAGCACTAAGAACAGAATATATGGATATGGCTGTACAAATAATGTATGCTCTTACATTATGCTTAATTATTGTTGCTCTTTTAATTCCTTATAGAGTGATTAAAGAAGTTACAGTGTTCCAATGGATTTATAGAGTACCGTTGGAGCTATTAATTTTTTTAGGAGGCTTTATTATTTCTGTCCAATTTAGCTATGCTGGAGAGATGATTAGAAGCTATAAAGCAGATCATATCGTATATTTTTACGGCATTTTTATTGGTAATATTGCTTTTTCTCCTATTATAGTGAAGTTAATAAATCTAATATCTTGGCTTATTTACTTTGGGACAATTGTTGTATTTGTTTGGGGAATTAAGAGCATGCACCAAGAAGGAGTAAAGAATTATTTGGTACAACATACATTAGTAGGAAGAGGCTATATCGTATTAATAAGAAAGCTAATGGATAGGGTAGAACAATTAAGTCATACTCATTTTGAAGATTTAGAAGAAAAATCTTTGAAAAGATTTATGCTTATAAGCCTTTTTGTTTTAAGTGGATTATGTTGTCTATGGTTATTTGGAATCATTGGTATTTTGATTTATGTTCTGGGTGTTTATTGGGTTATTGAAAAGGCTTTACAACAGATTAAATATTATTATCAAAAGTTACTCAATACCACTACAGATTTAGCACAAGGTGATCTAGATACAAAGATATTAGAAGAAGAACTAGGTATTTTTGAACCGATTAAGCAACGTGTAGAGCAAATACAAATAGGTTTTAAGCAATCTGTAGAAGAAGAAATACGTAGTCAGAAGCTGAAAACAGAGTTAATTACCAACGTATCGCATGATCTTAAAACGCCTTTAACATCTATTGTTTCCTATGTAAGTTTATTGAAACAAGAGGATCTTTCAAAAGAGGTAAGAGAGCAGTATATAGATATTTTAGAGAGAAAGTCTATACGCTTACAGACACTTATTGAAGATTTATTTGAAATGAGTAAGGCTAATAGTGGCAATATCATACTGACACCAGAACGTGTAGATCTTATTGCATTAATTAAGCAAACCTTATTTGAGTTAGATGACAATATACAAGCAGCGAGAGTCCAATTTAGGACAAGGTTTGAAGAAGATAAAGTATATCTCGTACTAGATAGTACAAGAACCTTTAGAGTATTTGATAACCTTATTAATAATATTACTAAATACGCCATGCCAAATTCTAGAGCTTATATTGAAGTAACAAGTGAAGGTGATGAAGTTGTGATTGTCTTAAAGAATACAGCTAAAGAAGAATTAGATTTTGATCAAGACGAGATTACTGAGCGCTTTGTAAGAGGTGATCGTTCTAGACATACTGAAGGGTCTGGTTTAGGGCTGGCTATTGCTAAAAGCTTTGTAGAACTTCAAAATGGTAGTTTGAAGATTGAGTTAGATGGAGATTTGTTTAAGGTTATTATACGATTTAAAAAAGATATAGGAGGGACATGCTAATATGAGTTCAAAAAATATCTTAGTTGTAGAGGATGAGAAGGAGATTGCACTTGCTATACAAACTTTTTTAATCAATCAAAACTATAGGGTATTGCTTGCGGAAAATGGTGTAGAAGGTCTAAAAGTATTGGAAAAAGAAGAGATACATGTTGCCATTGTAGATGTAATGATGCCTATAATGGATGGTATTACTTTTGTGATGAAGTTAAGAGAGAGGTATCACTTCCCTGTCATTATGTTATCAGCCAAAAGTGAGGACATGGATAAGATTATGGGACTTAATATTGGTGCAGATGATTATATGACCAAACCGTTCCAAATACTAGAGTTACTCGCTCGTGTCAATTCTCATGTGAGACGATATGAGAGGTATCTCCAGATGGTCAATAAAGAAGAAGTAAGTGGAAATATACTAAGTTGCGGAGGGTTAGAGCTTAACCAAGATACGAAAGAAGCTACTTTAGATGGCAAAATAATTAAATTAACCCCAAGAGAATTTAATATCCTCGCTTTACTTATGAGTCAACCAGGGCGCGTTTTCTCTGCTGAAGAAATTTATGAAAATGTATGGAATGAGCTTGCAGTGAATACAGAAACCATTATGGTACATGTTAGAAATATTAGAAGAAAGATTGAAACAAACCCTAAGGAGCCTAGATATCTAAAGGTGGTGTGGGGAGTAGGCTATAAAATAGATAAATAGATAGTATATTTAATTTATCATATCATATAAAAATTTTAATAGAGAAAGTGTATAAAGGACATACTAACTTCAAAATGTACTAATTGAGGTGAAGTATGCGCAAGTCTACAAAAATAATTTGGACGATTGTAGTCATCTTATTGGCTTTAATCATTATCGTTGGCGTGTATTTTTATAATTTATTAAATGATTTACAAGTGGATAATGGTGGCGTAATTACTCCGCAGACACCTGTTTCTTATCCAACGCTACCAGGTATTAATCATATTTTATTAGTGGGAGTAGATAGTACCAACACAGAAGCTGCTACTAGATCAGATGCGATGATGTTATTAACATTAGATAGCGAGCATGATAATGTGAAGTTAACTTCTTTTGCAAGAGATACTTACGTAAATATACCAGAGTATGGCTATGAAAAGCTAACTCATGCCTATGCCTACGGAGGTCCAGAACTTCTCATAGAAACAGTTAGGAAGAACTTCCAAGTAGATGTAAGTCGCTATGTGGTTATTGACTTTGCATCCTTTATTGAACTTGTAGATATGCTAGGTGGTGTAGAGGCGACCTTAGAAGATTGGGAGCTTAGTGAATTTAACCGAGTATCTAATGAAAACTATCGTAAGTTCTATAATGCAGATGGGGAAGATTTTGAAAGTATTGATGAAGCGGGGACTTATATGCTCAATGGTTATCAGACACTTGCTTATGTGAGAATGAGAAAAAGTGATTCTATCTATGCAAGAGAAGAAAGACAACGTTTAGTGGTAGAAGAAGTCTTTAATAAGGTCATTCGTATGCCATTTAATATGTACTCTAAACTCTTCAAACAAGTACTACCTTATATTACAACCAATATGAACCCATTTGAACTTGTGAAGCTAGGCTTTACAGCCCTTCAAATCGGAACAAATGATGTAAGACAAATGGAATTCCCAGATCCAGACCAAGGGCAAGGCGGTATATTGCCAGGCAAAGGTTGGGTCTTACAGTGGGATGAAGAATCAGGTAGAGAACAACTTCATGAATTTTTAAACGAATAGTAAAGGGTGTCATCAAATCAAGATGGGTTTGATGACATCCTATTTTTTATCTTATTTTAAATTCTTAAGAGAATCTTAAGGAAGTTCTAAAGAAAGTTTAAGAGTTATCGCACTAAAGTTTTTAAGTTTTTTCTTTAAAATAGACTATAGACAATAAATAATGCTGATTTAAGGTGAATAAGGGGTGATTATTATTATACAGATCTTTAGACGTGCGATTAAACTTATGATATGGGATTGGACAACCTTGATTTTATTTGAGTTAATTTATAAATTTGGTGCGATGATTGTAGCTTTTCCATTACTTGAGGAACTTTTTAAATTTGCGATGCAAAGAGCTGGATTAAAGTACTTAAGTAATCAAAATGTGTTCTTGATTTTAAAAAGTCCAATGGCAATTATTATTTTAGTAGTATTGGTGATGTTACTGGCGTTTTATATTTATATTGAAATAACGGCCATTATTATATATTGCAATCAAGGAATGAAGGGTGAAAAGATTAGCGTAATGAATCTTTTTGTGCAAGCGATAAAGAAGGCAAGCTATATCTTAAAACCTCAAAATGGTGTACTTATTTTATTTGTTATTGTCATTATTCCTTTAACAGGTTTCCTTTTGACAACAGAATTTTTAAGTAGTTTTCAAATTCCAGAGTTCATTTTAGATTTTATTCACAAGACTCCTCTACTTAAGATTTCCTATATAAGTATACTGATTTTATTAGAGTTCTTGGTTATGAGATGGATTTTTAGTATTTATGAAGTAACACTTCATAATAAAAGTTTTAAAGAAGCACGAAAAATAAGTAATGAGATGATAAAAGGGAAGATTATTAAAATAACAGTTTATTTTATTATATGGACAGTGGTTGTGATTATTCTAAAATGGATACTTTACCTTATGATTGTTGGAATGATGTTAATCACTGTTAAAGTGTTCTATGGTGGAAATCATATTGAAAATGAACTTTTATTTAATTATAAGTTGCTCATTCAAGGACGCTTGTTCTTTGATGCACTTATTCAATTTGTGTTAGGATTTAGCTTTATATCAGCTCTTTATTATGGCTTAAATGAGGAGGATGTATTGATAAAGCAAAGAAGCAAATGTTCAAAAGGAATCAAAGCCATAGCCAAGTGTGTGGTTAAAGGGATGAGTTTATTGATCTTATTAGGATTTTATATTGATTATAATGTAAATCGAGATTGGCTTATGGGAATAAGAAGTATGCATGCCAATACAAAGGTTATTGCTCATAGAGGAGCATCTTCATTTGCACCTGAAAATACACTATCAGCATTAGGAGAAGCAGTAAGATTAGGAGCAAATTATGCAGAGATAGATGTGCAGCAACTTCAAGATGGTGAACTTATTTTGATGCATGATACCAACTTTAAGCGTACAACAGGTAAAGACAAAAATGTCTGGGAATCAACTTATGAAGAGGTCAAAACTTATGATGCAGGGAGCCTTTTTGATGAATATTATGTTGGGGAGCAAATCCCAACATTAGAACAAGCTATTGTTTATGCAAAAGATAAGATTGAGTTGATGATAGAACTAAAGCTTACAGGATATGAAAAGGGACTTGAAGAGAAAGTTGTAGAGCTTATAGAAAAGTACGAGTTAACAGACCAATGTATGATTGTATCTATGAACTATGATGTACTCACTAAAGTTAAAGCAATTAACCCTAAAATTAAGACAGGCTATATTACAGCGGTAGCATATGGGGATTTTGAAGAGTTAGATGGTGTAGATGCCTATAGTATAGAAGCATCTTTTGCAACTGAGTTTTTAATAAGGACACTTAAGGCAAGAGGTAAAGAGGTATTTGTGTGGACACTTAACAAAGAAAATGCAATGTTAGATATGATTGGTTTAGGAGTAGATGGAATTATTACAGATAATCCAGACCTAGCTCATTATGCACTCAGCATTAAAGAAGAGCGTTGGCCTCTTTTTTCTTTTCAAGTAGGACAATTCGGTATATGATAAGACAACTAAACATGTAACTGCATTATCAGCTGTACTTTTATTTATATAAAAGTACATATGTGTATTCAAATAATGAGTAATCTTTTAAGAATTAGCACAATCTAACTCTAGATATTGAATAAAGGAGTATAGATTGTGAAGACATTTATCTTTTTAGTTATTGTACTATTAACAAACATAATTCAAGGTATTACAGGTTTTGCAGGTACAGTGCTAGCGATGCCATTTTCTATTTTGTTATTGGGCATAGATGTAGCAAAGCCACTTTTAAACATTGTAACTTTGGTAGCTTGTATACTGATTGTCTTTGAGTCCTATAAGGATATTGTATGGCAAGAATTTTTTAAGATGACATTAATTATGCTAGTTGGAGTCTTTGTAGGAGAGTATATCTACACTCTTTTCCCGGTAGATATTTTGCTTACAATTTATGCAGTCTTTATTATAGCTATTGCTTTAAAAGGTATTTTTGTGAAGAAAGAATATGAAGTAAGTGATGCTAT
Source organism: Holtiella tumoricola (assembly GCF_027857615.1). NCBI lineage: Bacteria > Bacillati > Bacillota > Clostridia > Lachnospirales > Cellulosilyticaceae > Holtiella > Holtiella tumoricola. The sequence continues at coordinate 148,390 of NZ_JAQIFT010000062.1, read as the reverse complement.
ACTAATAGGTATTATTATACTATCAGGTATTGTACATGGTATGTTTCTTTCCGGTGGGCCACTTCTTATCATTTATGCGGTTAAGAAATTACCTAATAAAGGAGAGTTTAGAGCCACATTAGCACCGGTATGGATTGTGCTCAACACTTATCTACTCATTAAACAATTTATAGGTGGACTTATAACGCCTAATATTATGACGTTATCTTTATTCGCTCTCCCAGTTTTGATTGTAGCTATTATTATAGGTAAGAAACTTTACTATAAGATGAGCCAAAAGGCCTTTCTTATGCTCTCTTATATCCTACTTCTAATTTCAGGTATAAGCTTACTCATTTAAAAATAATTGCCCCATTATTGAAGGTATCAATAATGGGGCAATTATTTTTTTTATAAAAACTTTAAGAAAAAATGAACCAAAGGGCGTATACTTGTCTCTATAGTAATAGGTGCACCTAATAAGCGTGAGAAGATGGAGGAAATGAAGTGGATGAAATAGAAATTGTACAAAAGGCAAAGCAAGGCGATATGCATGCCTTTGAATTGCTTTTTGAAGGATATAAGGCAAAGGCTATGCGAACCGTATATTTGATGACGGGTAACCCACATACAACAGAAGATATTGTCCAAGAAGCCTTTACAACGTGCTATTTGTCTCTTCATACCTTGAAGCAGCCAGAGTATTTTAAGACTTGGTTTTTTAAACTTCTAACACGCCTTACATGGAGAACAATGAAAAAGGAAAAAGGACTTGTACCTACTGATACAATCAATGAGATTATGGAGCTGGCAGATGCCAAAGCCAAAGTAGATACTATGGAGGAGGTACAAGATAGAAACATGATCTATAGCCAAATCCTTAAGTTAGATTACAAATTACAAACAACAATTATTTTGTATTACTATAATGAACTCACTGTCAAAGAAATAGCAAAGGTGATGGGATGTTTAGAAGGAACAGTTAAATCTAGACTTTATACAGCAAGAAAGCAACTTAAGCTTCATTTGATAGAAGAAGGCAAACAACATAAATCAAAGGAGGCGTATGGGATATGAATAAACAAGAGCAAGACTCAAGAATTAAGCAAGTGCTTACGGATAAAGCAAATGGAATAAATGAAAATGGAGTGTCTTTTAGAAAGATACAAGCAGCTATATATGAAAAGGAGCAAAATGAGATGAAACAAGGAAAGTTCTCTTTTAAAAATAAGAAAAAAGCAATGATAGCAAGTTTTTGCTGTATAGCATTACTTTCAGGAAGTTTAATTGCAGGAACTATTGCTAAAAGCTGGATAGGTCATGGAGACCATAGGTATCAAACATTCCCAACAGCACAAAAGGTTCAGAAGGATTTAGGTTTTCTACCTAACTATGTAGAAAGCTTACCAGGTGGCTTTGAGTTTGTATTCGGTGGGAAAGATGAATCCTCTCTAGTAGATGAACAAGGCAAGTCTATTGTAGATACTAAAGGAATGAGCTTATCCTATGCACAACCAGGTAGCAAAGATATGCTCACATTAGGTGCAGAGCAAATACCACAACAATATATGACATATGATCATATGCAAGTATTAGAGGATACTTATAAAGGTTATACTTTCTACTTTGATGAGCAAATGTACAAATTTGTTCCAGTAGATTATGTATTAACAGAAGAAGATAAAGATGCACAAGCAGCTGGTACATTAGAAATTAGCTATGGTTCTGATGAAGTAACAATAGAACAAATTCAAAGTATCTGGTGGAACGACGGAGATATTCGTTACTATATTATGGGTAGTGACTTTGGCTTTACAGCAGATGAAATGGTAGAGATGGCTCAGGTTGTTATTGATGCAAATTAATAGATATAGGAGAGTCACATAAGTAATATTTATAAATATCCATAAATAAAAGGGGTATAAGACTAGAGGCTACAGCTAGTTTTATACCCCTTTTATTATTTCATTATGACCGAACCTTAAGAAATCGTAAGTAAAAATTGAAAAAATAAAATGTTATAATTAAGTGCGAAAATAGAAGGAGGAGTAATAATGAATAAGATAATAAATAAAACTGCTGTTGGGATTATATGTAGTACAATCATTTTTCCGTTAATATTTCCTTTGGGGCAGCGTCTACCGCAAGTAGTTGAGGAAACTAAACCAGTAATTGATTTAACAGGACTCTATTCATCTAATGAGGCATGGGAACAAAGCTATAAAGAAGTAACTAAGCAGATTAATGCATTAACAGAATATGAAGGTCAGCTTGGTGATGAAAATAAATTATCAGAATATCTTAAACTGAATGAGGAAATTAATAAGGAAATTGAAAAATTACATGTCTATACTATATTAACAACTAGCATAGATCAATCTAATCAAGAATCCATAGCACAAAAGGGAAAGATACAGCAATTGCAAACGGATTATCTTCAAAAGGAAGAACTCCTTATGCAAGGACTTGAAGATGAAGAGATGGAGGGTGAAGGGGATAGCTTTTATATGAGGATAGCAGCTATGCTCGACCAAATAGATACGGTCTATGAGCAAATCTTATATGCTGATAATGATGGCATGAATGAAGAAGACTATAGCCAAAAACTTCAAAATAGACAATATAGTTTAGCTGCTCTTTATAATATGGAAGTTTCTAAAGAAGTAATATTTGGCCAGACTCTAGGCTATGACAATATCATTGCATATCTTACAGATAAGCAAGGGGTTGATGAAGAGGTTTATGAAGTAGCCAAAAAAGAAGTAAAGAAAATGAAACCTTTACTAGAACGTTATATAGAGCTAAGTAGTAATATGAATATACATATTTCACCAGAAGAGTATACTTATGCTCATGTACCACAGTTAGTCCAAGAAGCCTATCAAATATTTGGTCCGACGTATACAGATATTGCAAAGCGAGCTTTTGAAGAGAATTGGATTGATCCCTTTAGAGCACCTCATAAAAGTGAGGGCGCTTTTGCAATAGGGACTTATACAACCCATCCTTATATTGTCTTAAACTATGAAGAAACTCCAGATGGACTAGCTACAGTAGCTCATGAGCTAGGTCATGGTATACATTATGAGCTATCAAGGAACAATCAACCTTATGAAACTTGGGAAGCAGATATCTTGGCTGCAGAGATTGCATCTATAGCAGCAGAACAAAGTGTGTATGAAACTATTTATCAGAATGCAAAGACTAATGAAGAAAAGCAAACAGCTTTAGTCTTAAAGGCTGAGAGTTTGTTTAATACACTTTTTTATCAGATGACTATTGCAGAGTTTGAGGAGAAGGCTTATAAACTTGTAGAAAGTGGAGAAACACTTACTGCTGAGACACTTAATAGAATATGGGAAGAAGCAAATAAGGAATACTATGAAGTTAATTATTCACAAGATGGGGATTGGGCAGGCATTTCACACATCTTTGAGAACTTTTATACATTCCAATATGCAACGGACTTTGTAGCAGCAGAAGCTGTAGTATCAGAACTTATGAATGGAAATGAAGAAATGCAGAAGAAGTGGATCAAGTTCTTACAAAGTGGAGGAGAAAAAGCAGGCTATGAGCTCACTAAGGAAGTACTAGGCATTGACCTGAAAAAGCCACAGTACTATGAAAATGTAGCAGCTCAGTTTGAAGCTTGTCTCGATGAGCTTGAGATGATTAGCTAGAAATTGATATGAAGGAAAAAGATGAAAGGCTAAGAATAGAGGAGAGGTCGCCGAAATGACCTCTTTTTGTATTTTTGATAGTCCAGAATCCATTGGAAATAGAACATGAACGTGGTAGAATAAAGGCAACTTATAACAGATACGGAGGAAAAAAGATGAAAAGACAAGATTACATTTCATGGGATGACTATTTTATGGGTATTGCCCTTCTTGCTGCTAGACGTAGTAAGGACCCAAGTACTCAAGTGGGGGCGTGTATTGTAAGTGGTGATAACTCAGACCATACACGACCAAATACGATTTTAAGTGTAGGATATAATGGGCTTCCAATTGGATGTGAAGATGACCAGTTTCCATGGGGAAGAGAGGGTGATTTCTTAGATACAAAGTATCCATTTGTAGTACATGCAGAGCTTAATGCTATTTTGAATGCACAAGGGAAATCATTAGTAGGATCTAAATTATATGTAGCACTCTTTCCTTGTAATGAATGTTGTAAAGCCATTATTCAATCTGGCATTAGAGAAGTCATTTATCTTTCAGACAAGTATGCACAAACGGATGCAGTAAGAGCATCTAAGAAAATGTTTGAAGCAGCAGGTGTGAAACTAACAAGGTTAGAAACAGCTACTGAGAGTATCGAATTAAATTTTGATGTAGAGTAAGATTTGGGGCTATGGAAGTAGCATTGATGGATGAGTCGTTGAATATGATAGAGTATAAAATCATATAAGGAGAGATGCATATGGGAGACGCCCTAGTTTTTTCTATTATTGCATGTATATGTGGTGGCATTTTTGAAGCAATAGGAGTGACAGCATTTAAGCTAGATCATCCCATTCACTTTTGGTCGGGAACAGTTATAAAAAGTGAAGAGATAACAGATATTAAAGCCTATAATAGAGCTAACGGATGGATGTGGGTAATCTATGGTGCATGCTATATTTTAGCAGGAATAGTAGCCTTTTATAAAATGGCCTATGGTGGTGTCATACTGGGGGTAAGTGCCATGCCTGGGATGTTTGTACTGATGGGAACCTATGTAAGTATCGAGAAGAAATACCGTGTCAAAAAGGCTGAAACAATAGAAGAAAAACTAAGACGTCAAATGAAGGATGATGCATTCAAATAAGCATAGAAGGTGGTGTACAAAAGATGAAGGCAATACAATACTATCATTCCCCTATTGGACTAATAGGCATTATTGAAGAAGAGCAAGCGATTGCGCGTATTCTTTATCCAGGTGAAATACTAGAAGAAGTGTTGAAGGAAGAAGAAACAAGCTTGCTAAAAGAAGCCAAGAAACAAATGAAAGCGTATTTTGCAAACCAGCTTCAACAATTTGATTTGCCTTTAAGACCAGTAGGTACACCTTTTATGCAAGAGGTATGGAAAGCCCTTTTAGACATTCCTTATGGAGAACTTAGATCTTATAAAGATATTGCCGAGGCAGTAGGAAGAGACAAAGCATACCGTGCAGTAGGCCTTGCTAATAATCGTAACCCTATTCCTATTATCATTCCATGCCATAGAGTTGTTGGAGCAAATGGAAAGCTAGTTGGCTATGGCGGAGGACTTGAAATCAAAGAATATTTAATAGAATTAGAACAAAAAAGTGTTAGAGATTAAATTCTCTAACACTTTTTTTGTATAGAGTTTTTTATTTTAAAATATAAAACGGTTTAAATAAGTATAGTTATTTAAAGAAACATATATTTAAGTATAAGGAAAATAAAGGAGTTGAAAACTGATGAATAGAGTAGAAGGGAGTAAGGATTATATTATTGAACATCTGTTATCACGAGAAATCTTAAGTGGTCTATACCCTAATATTCAATTTTATACTTTAACACCAAGAATCTCTCATATCGTAGTACCGGAATATGCAAATAAGGAATTAGATGAATTAAGAAAGGCTGGTATAGGTATATTTACACCTATATTATTTGGTCTTGATATAGAAGAGGCGCTAGAAGAGGTAAATATATCATCTTTTCATGAATCACCTCTAGGAGAATTAACAGGAAAAGGTACATTAATAGGTTTTGTGGACACTGGAATTCAATATACCAATCCTATTTTTCAATACGAAGATCGTACAACAAGAATTAAATCCATATGGGATCAGACCATAGAGGGTAATCCACCAATTAATTATGGAATGGAGAACTATGATTTTGGTTCTGTATATACAGAAGAGGATATTAATAAAGCCTTATTAGCTGAGAACCCTTATGAGGTCGTTCCGTCACAAGATACCGATGGGCATGGAACATATCTTGCAGGTGTTGCGGCAGGTAAAGATAGAATAGGAGATACAAGATATACGGGAGGTGCACCAGATGCAGATATTGTTGTAGTCAAGCTAAGGGAGGCAAAAACATATCTGAGAGAAGAAAATTTATTACCAGATGAAGTAGCGGCCTATCAAGCAAATGACATCATGGAGGGGATTAACTATTTAGTAAGTGTGGCCATTAATCTAAATAAGCCAATTGTCATTTGCCTAGCTTTAGGGAGTAATCAAGGTGCTCATAATGGTTTAACAATAATAGAGCGCTTTCTAAATAGCTTTGCAGATATCTATAATGTTATCTTGGTATCATCATCAGGAAATGAAGGAAATAAGGCACATCATTATGCTGGTACTATTAAACAAGGGGAAAGGCAAGAAATAGAGATTAATGTTGAAGAAGGAGAAAAAGGATTTACAGTTCATTTATGGGCTACAGGTTCAGATAAAATTTCTGTAGGATTTAGAACACCGCTAGGCAATACAATACAAGAAGTTCCTACGATATTTACTGAAGTACAAAGCTTTTCCTTTAATCTAGAAAAGAGTAGAGTGACTTTAGATTATGAATTTCCTAATTTAATTACAGGAAGTCAAAGTGCTGAACTCAAATTTATAAATCCTATAGCTGGAATATGGAAGTTATATATCTACGGAAGCAAGATACTGTTTGAAGAATATGATCTTTGGCTTCCAAGAGAGGAATTTATTAAGCAAGGGACAAGGTTTCTAAGACCAGATCCTCTTACAACAGTAAGTATTCCGTCAACTGCAGAAAAGTTAATAGTTGTGGGGAATTATGATGTATTAAGTAATGGCATCTATCCGTCATCAGGGAGAGGACCGACGACTAATGCAATAATCAAACCAGATATTATAGCTCCTGGCGTAAATATATTAGGACCTAATCTGGATGGGGGATATATACCTATGACAGGAACAGGAGCATCTACGGCGATAACTGTTTCAGCTTGTGCCCTTTTATTACAGTGGGCAATCATAGAAGGTAGGTTTCCTATTATTAATACAAATATAGCTCGGACAATTCTCATTAGAGGAGCAAAAAGGGATGCTAATGTAACTTATCCAAATCCTATAGAGGGATATGGAAAGCTAGATCTAAGAGAAAGCATACAAAATATTTAAGATAAATAATAGAAGCTTAGACATATACTTAAATATAAATGAATGAGGGAGCTGAATGAGATGGAGAGTAGACAAACAACTAGGGATTATATTATACAGCACATTATGTCAGTAGAAGCTCTAAGAACAATATATCCTACAGTTAAATTTTATGAACTAGCCCCTGGGATTTCGCATATAGCAATTTCTGAAGGACAAGAAGCAGAACTCAATAAGATTAAACAAGGGGCTGTCGCAGTATTTACTCCTATATTAATGGGATTAAATATAAGTGGGGTATTGGAAGAGACAAATATACAGCCCTTTCAACAAGGTTCTTTTATCGAGTTAACAGGTAAGGGTACGATGATAGGATTTATTGATACGGGTATTCAGTATACTAATAATCTCTTTAAATATGAAGATAATACAACACGTATAAAGGCCATATGGGATCAAACTATAGAAGGCAATCCACCAATGAATTATGGAGTAGACAACTATGATTTTGGTTCAGTATACATGGAAGAAGACATTAACAGGGCACTAGCTTCTGAAGATCCTTATAGTATTGTACCTTCTAAAGATACCAATGGTCATGGAACCTACTTAGCAGGTGTTGCAGCAGGTAAGGATAGAACAGGTGCGGCAGGCTATACAGGAGGTGCACCAGATGCAGATATTGTTGTTGTCAAATTAAGAGAAGCTAAAGAATATCTAAAAAGAGAAAATTTGTTACAAGAAAATGCTGTGGCGTATGAAGTAAATGATATTATGGAGGGGATTAATTGTCTTATAAAGTTTGCTCATGATTTAGATAAAACCATTGCTATATGTATAGCCCTAGGAAGTAATTATGGTGCCCATAATGGATTGACATTAATAGAGAGGTTTCTGAATGATAAATCCAATGTTTATGATGTTATTCTTGTGTCTTCAGCAGGCAATGAAGGTAACACTTCTCATCATTATTCTAATAGGGTTAAGCAAGGTGAAACGCAAGAGATAGAGATTAATGTTGGTGAAGGTGAAAAGGGAGTTGCATTTGCTATATGGGCTTCTAGTGTAGATAAGCTTGAAGTAGGTTTTAGAACACCATTAGGAAATAATGTAGATGTAGTTCCTATTAATTTCGAAGAAAGACAAGAGTTTAAATTTAATTTAGAAAAAAGTCAGGTTACCATAGATTATGAATTTCCAAATCTCACTACAGGCAGTCAGAGTATAGAGGTGAGACTTGTAAATCCGGTGCCAGGAATATGGCGGCTTTATGTACATGGAAAATATATATTGTCAGGGGATTATAATATATGGCTTCCAAGAGAAGGATTTATAAAAGAAAGTACAAGATTTCTAAGACCAGATCCAGAAACAACGGTTTGCATACCTTCTACTGCAGACAAGGTAATCGTAGTTGGAGGATATGATATAGTAACTCAAGGGATATGTCCATCATCAGGAAGAGGACCTACAACTAGTGAGGTAATTAAACCAGATATTATAGCTCCAGGGGTCAATGTACCAGGACCAGATTTGATAGGGGGATATACAACGAAGACAGGAACGGGAGCAGCGGCAGCGATTACTACAGCAGCCTGTTCATTATTATTGCAATGGGCGGTAGTAGAGCAGAATTTTAATATTATTAATACAAGTATTGCAAAGACTATCTTAATAAGAGGAGCAAAAAGAAGTCCGGGAATAAGTTATCCCAATCCAGTAGAGGGGTATGGAAAATTAGATTTAGAGAGTAGTATTGAGAATGTTTAGAAAAATTTGGTTTAAGCATTAGTATAGATTAATAAATAGGGGGAGTTGAGGTGAATGGAAAGTAGACAGCAAATTAGAGACTATGTAATAGAACATATTATGTCTAAAGATGACTTACAAAAATTATATCCTAATATCAAATTTTACGAAATTGATTCTCGCATTTCCCATATACAAGTCCCAGATAGTGCTAGGGAAGATTTTGAAAGGTTGAAAAAAGGAGCAGTAGCAGCATTTACGCCTATACTATTTGGACTAAATATAAGTGAAGTATTAGGGGAAGTGAATATATTACCTTTTCAGCAACCTGGGTTGTTAGAACTTACAGGGAAAGATATTATGATAGGTTTCATTGATACAGGGATTCAATATACCAATAATCTTTTTCGATATGAGGATGGTACAACAAGAATAAAAGCTATATGGGATCAGACAGTTGATGGAAACCCACCAGTGAATTATGGATTTTATGATTATGATTTTGGATCCGTATATACTGAAGAAGAGATTAATAGAGCACTAGCATCAGATGATCCTTATAGTATTGTACCTTCTCGAGATACCAATGGGCATGGAACGTATTTAGCTGGTATAGCAGCAGGGAAAGATAGAGGAGGAGAAACAACCTATACTGGGGGAGCACCTGATGCAGAACTTGTAGTAGTAAAATTAAGAGGTGCGCAGCAATATCTTAGAGAAGAAAAACTGTTGCCAGAAGAGGTACCAGCTTATCAGGCCAATGATATTATGGAGGGGATTAACTATGTAATAAAATATGCACTTGATAGAGATAAGCAAATTGCAGTATGTCTAGCATTAGGAAGCAATTGGGGTGCACATAATGGCCTTACGATTATTGAAAGATTTTTAAGTAATAAAGCAGATGTATATGATGTGATTCTTATTTCCTCTGCAGGTAATGAAGGGAATTTATCTAGCCATTATTCTAATACTATTAAGCAAGGAGAGATGCAAGAAGTAGAGATAAATGTACCAGAAGGAGAAAATGGATTTTATTTAAATATATGGACTACGGGAGCAGATAAAATTGCAGTGGGTGTTAAAACGCCTCTAGGAAATACTATTAATAAAGTACCGATTAATTTTCTTGATGTACAAACTTTTTCTTTTGCACTAGAGAGGAGTATAATCACAGTAGATTATGAAATTCCTAATTTGATTACAGGAAGTCAAAGTGTAGAAATGAAGTTTAAGAACCCTACCCCAGGAATATGGAAGATCTATATATATGGCGAAAACGTTCTATTCGGTGATTATAATATATGGTTGCCAAGAGAGGGGTTTATAAAGGAAGAAACAAGATTTTTAAGGCCTAATCCTCAAATAACAGTATGTATTCCATCTACAGCTGAAAAAGTAATAGTAGTAGGTAATTATAATCCTATGAGCCAAAGTGCTTATCCTTCATCAGGAAGGGGGCCTACAACCAATGCAGTGATCAAACCTGATATTGTGGCACCAGGGATAAATGTGCCAGGTCCAGATTTATTTGGTGGATATACAACTAAGACGGGAACAGGAGCTTCAACAGCTATAACTGCAGCAGCATGTGCATTGCTACTCCAATGGGCAGTCGTAGAGCAAAATTTTAATATTATTAATACAAATATAGCAAGAACTATTTTAATAAGAGGTGCTAGAAGGAGACCTAATGCAAGTTATCCAAATCCAGCAGAAGGATACGGGGTATTAGACTTGAAGAATAGTATACAAAATATTTAATAGAAAATAGAGCGTGTAAAAGCAGAGAAACAGGAGGAAATTTGAGCCTATTCTCTGCTTTTTTGATTGTTATAAAATAAAAATATATCGTTTTTCGATAAAAATATATTGAAAATAGAATTAGATAGGTCTATAATCAGTTTGAGGTGATATTATGAAGAATGATAATTTAAGTAAATTTTTGTATGGATTATGTATAGCAGGATTAATTGTACTAACAGGTATGATTGTAGGCTTACCATGGCTTGTGAGATGGTTAGTAAGTCGGGTTAATTTTTATAGTGAGACACATACTATAAGGCTAATGATTTTATTGTATACAACAGGCATACCAGCTTGGATCATACTATGGCAAACCAAAAACTTAGCCCATAATATTATTGAGCGTAATCCTTTTTCAATGGCTAGTAAGAAAAACTTAAAAATAATTAGCCTATGTGCTGTGGTGATTTGCTTGGCGTATGGTACAGCTCTTTTATTTATTCCAGTAACTATTAGTATGATTGTTATTGTTGGCGGGGCTTTTATGGTAGCTTTAATTGGTGCTATCTTGTACAAACTAGTAGATGTGGCCATAGAAATACAAGAAGAAAATGAACTTACAATATAGAAGAGGTGATTTACATGGCTATTATCGTAAACTTAGATGTTATGCTTGCCAAAAGAAAGATGAGTATGAATGAGCTTTCGGAGCGAGTAGGTATAACCCTTGCCAATTTATCAGTTCTTAAGAATAACAAAGGCAAGGCTATTCGATTTTCAACATTAGATGCAATCTGCAAAGTGTTAGAGTGTCAACCAGGAGATATACTTGAGTATAAGGAAGATGAGGAGTAATAGAGATGAAACACTATTTAAAGCAATATCAACCAACCTTTATATTAGGGATCATAGATATCATTTGTATTATAACTTTCAATATGAATTCTAGAGTTTTAGAAAATGGTATGTTAGAAGAACCTTTCTTTCTTGTACCTATTATCTGGCTTCTTACAGTGCTCGTTTTAGTGACGGCAGCAGTGACAACAGTAAGATTAGTAATTAAGAAGATAAAATATAATCATTAAGAGAAAAGAGGGGAGTAAGATGTATCAAGAAAGGATGCGCTTAGGAGCAGCGCTTATATTAAGCTTTGCACTTAGTGAGTTTATTATATTTGGGGGACTTGGGATAGCGGTACCACTTGTAGTAGGTATTTTTTATACTTTAGTTTTAATACTTGATAAAGATAAGCTAAAGGGTAAGACATTAACCAAATGGTGTATACCTGTTTTACTTATTACATTATGTTTTCCGTTATTTGATAACGACACGTTGAAGTTTTTTAATCTCTTATTACTTTTTATGTTACTGATTATTCATATAAGTGAACTATATAACTTGAATACATATGAACCATATACTATTCATTGGTTATTGAATCATTGTAGTTTAGGTATCATTAAGCCTTTTGAATGCTTTGGTAAGGCTATCCAGGATGTAAAGGTAGAAAATGAACAAATACCAGAGGGTAAGGGGCAATTCATCAAAAAGATTATTATAGGGGTTATAATCAGTATTCCTATACTCTTGATGGCAGGATTTTTGCTTATAAGTGCAGATGCAGCTTTTCAAGGGGTAATGAACTTGTTTTTAGATAAAATAGAAATAGATTTATTTTACATTGTGACACGTGCAACATGTATAAGTCTTCTATTTATTCCTTGTATAGGTTTCTTTAAAAACTTAGAACAACCTATTGAGCAAGTAGAAGGACAGAAAGATACATGTGCTGATGCGTACGAAGACGATGAAGTAAAGATACAATGGAAATTAAGCACTAAGAAAGTAGATTTTACAATAGGCATGACCGTGTGTACGTTGCTTATAGGACTATATCTTGTTTATTGTATGGCACAACTAAGCTACTTTGTATCTGCTTTTGGAGGGATTTTGCCAAGTGATTTTACCTATTCCGAATATGCGAGAAGAGGTTTCTTTGAAATGTTACCTATAGCACTTCTTAATATTGGTATTGTTGCAGGGCTTAATTTAGCTGTACAAGGTAAAGGGGAGAAGAAAAAAGCAAAATGGCTTAAAGGTTATAGTGTATGCTTTATTGGTTTTACCATGTTTATCATTTTAACAGCATTTGCAAAGATGATTATGTATATGAGTGAATATGGATTAACCATTAAACGTGTTTACGTCACTTGGTTCTTAATATTAAGTTTACTAAGTATTGTATTGATTGGAATAAGTCTATTTAAATCCCACTTTAGAATCATTAAGAAGTTAATGATTACCTTTATGGTACTTTATATTGGATTAAATTATTGTAATGTAGATTATTTGATAGCGAAGTATAATGGGTATTTATATGAGACACAACAAGTAGAAGTGGAAAGAAGTTTTGATGATTTAAGCTTATCTAGTGTAGGTCCTTTTATAGAAATGAAAAGTAAACATTATAATGATTATATAGAAAGCTACACATGGGAAATAGAATATAAGAATCAGTGGGAGAGCTGGAATTTGGCTAAATATCATGCAAGTCAGTTGATTCAACAAGAAGGACATGCAGTGATAAAAGATGATATAAGTATGGATATGCTAGGCATAGACGTAGCTAAACTTAGGAGGGGATATGATGATTAATACTGGGTGGTTAAATGTAGGGAGTTTAATACTTGGATTAATTGCTTGGGGGGTGCCTATTCTAAGTTTGATTGAGTACAAGAAAGCTTCTATAGGAAGATATAGCTTGTATGCTGTCATAAGCTTTAGTGCATGTGTGACCTCATTATATATGCAAATACTTTATACGGGTCATCTGGTACAAATAAGTGATTGGACAGCACTCCTAGATACCTATGGAGCTGTCATAGGTGCTTCATCTATTCTTTTAGTGGTGACAGTTGTAATTAATTTCATTGCATTGGTCTTGTATTTGAGAAAAGAATAAGCACTTAAAACACATTATCTTTTTACTACTCATAGTAGGAGAAAAATAATGTGTATTTTTTTATCCTACTTTCAACAAAATAGCTGTATCGATTGTATTGTTATTAAAGGGAAAAAATATAAGGAGGTAGGGTGACGAAGAATATGGAGTATACACCGGAAAGAATAACGGATTTATATAATAAGTATGTAGATATGGTCTATCGTATATGTTTTATGTTTTTTAAGAATGAGATAGATACTGAGGATGCTGTACAAGCTATTTTTATGAAGGTTATTGAAAAAGAACCAACGTTTGCAAGCATAGAACATGAAAAGGCTTGGTTAATTGTTACAGCTCAGAACCACTGTAAAAATCAACTTAAGCATTGGTGGCAAAAGCGGATAGAATTTGATAGTGTCGCCCACGATTCAGTACACCATGATGAGGAAAGTGGAGTGCTTGAATTGGTATTAAAGCTACCTGATAAATTTAAGCTACCCATTTATCTTCATTACTATGAAGGATATAGTACAGATGAAATAGCTCAGATGCTAGACGTAAATGCTTCCACTTTACGGTCTAGATTAAAAAAAGGACGGGAACTACTTAAACTCGGAATAGGAGGAGAAGGTGATGAATGAAAAAGAAATTTATAAAAACTTAGACTGTATTAAGCCTACACAAGAACAAAAAGATAGAATGTTAAACAATATATTAGCACAAGCAAAGCAGAAAAAGGTAGAACCTCAAAAAACTTCAAATGTAGTAAGTTTTAGACCGAGACAATGGATGTATGTAGCAGCAAGCCTTTTAGTTGTTGTAGGGGTTGGAAGTTATGTAGGCAAACAAAGTTTAATGACACCACCAAGCTATATGGAACAAGAGAATCCATCCTATGGTCAGCAAGTAGGCGTGAGAAGGTTTATGAATTATAAGGGATATCGTTATGTATTTTTAGAAGAGATCCCACAAAATATAGATTTTAGTAGTTTAACCAATCAGTTAGGTCAATTAGAAAGTTTACTTATATTTGGAGAAACGACAGATACTGCCAAGGAGTATGCCACAACTTTTGCACAAGGGGGAACCATTTGGGAAAGTAAAGATTATAATCCAGACTATCGTGTAATCGTAGAGTATGAAGGGCAATACTATTTATGTGAAAATGTAGGGCGTTCAGATGATACTTATTTTGATCTTGCTCACTTCTTTGAAGCAGCCAATTTTGATGAGCGTGTTCTAGGGATAGAAGTAAGTACAAGAGTAGATGGAATATTTGTTACAGAATTGGATCAACAAACAAGTAAAGCATTGCTAGAAGGCATTAGCAAAAGTAGGTTTTTGGAACCAGCTCAGATTCCTTATGAGGAGCTGGCAAGTGATGAGGCAAGAGAGAAAAGCATAACATTAAAGGTACTTTTAAGTGATGAGACTTCTTTAGAAATTTTTGCAACACCGTCGTTAAGGATATTAAGTATAGGTGATAACTATTACCAGATATCAGAAGCAGTACAGGAAAGCTTAAAGGGTATAATGAGTAATCAATAATACAAAGGTAGCATCCCCAGGAATTTATAGCCTAGAGATGCTACTTTTGTATAGAGAAAAGAGATTAAGCTTTTACAAGGACTTTCTCTACTTCTACTACATAGAGTACATGATAATCTTTATTTGGATACCATTTGCCATCGAGCTCTGTTTCAATAAAGCATTCAGGTTTAAACTCTTGAGCATATAGCTTTTTGCATACAAGAGCCAGGTTAGCTTCTTCGAAGTAAGGGGTCTCACCTTCGTGAGTAAGTGTTAAGCCAGCTTTAGCAATTTTATCTTCATCTCTACCAGATACTTTACCAAGGTAGCCTAATTCTTTTTTAAAGGATTCATCATAGAAGGTAAGAGAGAATCTATCTGAGGCATCTATGAATGTCTTAGTATAACGTTGTGGGCGGATAACAACATAAGCAACATTTTTGCCCCACATAACTCCAAGGCCTCCCCAAGATGCTGTCATTGTATTCGCTTTTCCATTAGCCTGGGCTGTTACAAGCATCCAGTCTTTACCGATAAGTTGAAATGGATTTTTATCTAAGGCTTCTGGTTGGATAGATACAAATTGATTCATGTTAACATCTCCTTTTAATATACATATAGGTATGGTATAACTAATTATAATACATTATGGATGTACTTATGTATAAAAATATTAAAGGGGGATAAAGATGGACAGTGTTTTTGAAGTAGTACAAACGCTTATAGCTGTACTTGTAGCCATTACATTTCATGAGTTTGCACATGGTTATGTTTCATATAAATTAGGAGATCCAACACCAAAGCAAACAGGAAGATTATCTCTTAATCCCTTTAGACATTTAGATTTTTTAGGGACCATTTGCTTGATGGTTGTTCATTTTGGTTGGGCAAAACCAGTACAAGTTAATCCTAATTACTATAAGAACCCTAAAAAGGGTATGGTGTTAGTAGCTCTAGGTGGACCAGTGATGAACTTTTTTATTGCTCTTTTTAGTGTATTCTTTATGGGTGTGATATTAAAGGTAACAGGTGGCCAAGTAACAGTAGGTTATATGGGAGATATTATTATCTTTGTATATGGACTTTTACAGATGTTAGCAATCATTAATTTAAGTTTAGGGATTTTCAACTTGATTCCAATACCACCATTAGATGGATCCAAAATATTAGGTGCAATTTTGCCACAAGATAAGTATTTTAAATATATGAGATATGAACGTTTTGGTTATTTAGCATTGCTACTCATTTTGTCTTTTGACGTATTACGTACACCGCTTAATATGATTATGAGTGGGATGTATGAAGGTGTTTGGTTTATAGTAAGTTTCATCTTAGGTGTATAGGAGCATAAATATTTTGTAGAATAAATACTGGGCATTGTAACCATACTAAATTTGTACGTATAGATAGTTTCGTAAAATTTAGTTAAGGAGGATTACGCCAATGCCCAAAGTAAGTTGTTCAGTAGAATCGTGTTATTACAATAATTCAAGCGTTTGCCAAGCAGAAAAACTCCAGGTTGGAGGAGAAGGTGCATCTATTACAGAGGCTACCTATTGTGAATCCTATACCAGCAAGCAAAATGCCCGTAATGCCATAGAACAGGTAGGTTATCCTGGACAGACAGAAACCATATGTTGTGACGTGAATACTTGTATGTATAATTCAGGATGGAAATGTTCTTTAAATGAAATTGAAATAAGTAGCTTGTGTAATGTAAGTAACTATGCTCATACAGACTGTTTAAGTTTTGAAAGAAATAGCTAAAAGGAGGTGTCTTAGGACACCTCTTTTTAATTGACTAATGGTTTTTTAAAATATAGTATATAATTATTAGAAAAAATAAAAATACAATTATTTTGTGGGGAAAATATGAGAAAAGTATTAGAAAATTTACATCAAGGAATCTGCATATTAGATAAAAGTAATAGAATTAAATTTATAAATGAGGCATTTAGTAAACAAGTACACTTAGCACAAGAGAATATTAGACAGAGAAAAATAGACGAAACTTTTAAGTTTGCAGATGATGGGAAGTGCTTGGTTATAAAAGATAAATATGGATGTGTGGAACATCTAAGTATTAAATATATAGATGAGTTCTTTGAGGGTGAACAAGCAAAATATATGATCATTGAAGAATGTGGGTATAAGCAAGAAAGAGATCTATTCGAGGCCTATTTTAATCGCCTACCTTTCTTGGGGGGCATTAAAGATATAGAAGGTAGATATCTTTTTATCAATGATCAATGTATAGAAGTATCTAAATCATTATCAGATGTAGATACTAGAGAGAAAATATTAGGCAAGACAGATTTAGAACTATGGAATACTCAATATGGGCTCCAGCTAAAAGAGAAAGACGAGAGAGTGATACACAACAAGCAACCTATAACGTATGATGAGGAAGCTATTATAGGCAGAGAAAGGGTTCATTTTCATGTAAACAAAAATTATATTCCTGATGTGGAAGATAACGTAAAGTATTTGATTGGGACTAAGGTAGATAGAAGTTATGAGTATAAAATGGAAAAGCAATTAAAAAAAAGTTATGAGCAAATGTCTACTTTAAAGAGTATTTTAAACGATGCGAATAATGCCTTAGTTGTACTAGATAATGTAAAAGAAGAGATGATGCAGCAATTAAATGCAGAGTATATAAGTATTCTAACCTATGACCAAAAGCAAGGAATAATAGGTTCACGCATAAAATGTGGTTTGAAAAAGTGGAGAAATGAAGATATTTTTAAAGGGGTAAAGATTACATGGAATGATATTCTAGAAAAAAGATTTTGGGGAATTAAGCATATAGATGATGTTGAGTATAATAATAAGTATAAAGTAAGAGAAGAACGAGTGGATTTAAGAGAGTCAGGGCTAGCTTATGAAGCTGTTTACCCTTTGGTTTATCAAGATGAAATATTAGGTGTTCTTTCCTTTGGATATAAAGATGCAATGCATATACCAAAAGATTTAGGTAATTTTATAGAGGTGCTTATAAGACACATTAGTATACTACTTAAAAATGCAAGCTTAGCAGAGACAATTCAAAATGTGCTTAGAGAGAATAATTTAACAAAGGAAGAAATGGATTGTATTCTTAATAATGCAGTAGACATAATAGGTATTATTAACTTAAATGGACAAGTGAAAAAAGTAAATAAGGGTTATAGCGAAGTACTTGGATGGAAAGAAAATGAAATCATAGGTGCTTATTATGATAAACTAGTACATCCAGAAGATATGGTGTTATTTTATAAATGGGTAGCAAGATGTCATGCACATCAATATATGACAGAACCTTTTACATGTAGGATACAGTGTGGAGATGGAGCATATAAATGGATACAATGGAAAGCTAAAATATTAGAAGAAAATGATTTGATAATAGCTATGGGACGAGATGTAACCCATGAGCGCCAACTAGAAGAGGCAAAGTTAGAGTATGAGAAAGCCTTACAGATGGAAACGCTTAAAAATGAATTTTTTGCAAATTTGTCACATGAATTTAAAACACCCATTAATATTGTACTTTCTATGATGCAACTGATGGGGAAAAATATAGAAGATGGAAGTATTCAATATAATAAAGACACCAATTTGGATAAACACATAAAAATTGTGAAACAAAATGCATATAGACTATTAAGGCTTGTCAATAACTTGATTGATATGACACGTATAGATGCAGGATATTACAAAATGAATTTTGAAAATCATAATATTATTAGTGTAATAGAAGAAATTACGATGTCTGTAGCAGATTATATAGAAGAGAAGGGTATTAGTCTCATTTTTGATACAGAGGAGGAGGAGATTATTCTTGCTTGTGATCCTGATAAAATTGAGCGTATTATGTTGAACTTACTTTCAAATGCAGTCAAAGCCATGACAAGTAATAAACATTTAGAAAGAGAGTTAGAAATAGAAGTTTATATTGCAGTAAAGAATGAGAATGTTTATGTATCTGTAAAAGATAATGGCATTGGGATTCCTCAAGAAAAACTACAAGATATATTTACAAGATTTGTACAAGTTGAAGATAATATTACAAGAAAGACAGAAGGTAGTGGAATTGGCTTAGCACTTGTCAAATCACTTGTAGAAATGCATGGTGGACAAATTGATGTAGAAAGTGAAGAAGGCATAGGAACGAGCTTTTGTTTAAGCTTACCTATCAAGCGAGTAGTAGAAGTTAATGATACTGTTGATCCAACTATTAGCAATAAAATTGAAAAATGTGTAATCGAGTTTTCAGATGTATATAGCATTCATTAGTCAATTATTAACTAGAAGGAGAATAAGATGTTAAAGTTTATTGGTATAGGGAGTGCATTTAATACAAGATTAGGTAATAATAGCGCTTTTATAAAAGAGGGGCAAGAGATGCTTCTTATAGACTGTGGAGGGACAGTATTTCAAGGCTTGCAACAACTAGATTTACTGCAGGGAATAAGCAAATTAAAAATTATAATTACTCATACTCATCCAGATCACATAGGGAGCTTAGGAGAAGTTATATTTTATTGTTATTATATTTTAAATGTGGAAGTAGAACTTTTTTATCCTAATGAAGAGGTTATAAAGTCGTACTTACATATTATTGGCGTAACACAGGCAATGTATAAGTTAAATGGAAGTAAGGAAGTAAAGTTTGAAGCTAATAGACTGGGATTAGTGAATGTACAGTGGTTACAACAAGTCCATGTAGACACTATGCTGGCATATGGATTTATTTTAAATACAGAAAAACAAAAGCTATATTATAGTGGAGATTCAAGTCAGCTTTCCGATGAAATCATTGAAAAACTAGAAAGTGGTGAACTTGATTATATCTATCAAGATAGTTGTGGATTAGATTATGAAGGGAATGCCCATCTGTATTTGTATAAATTAGCAGACCAAGTTAAAGAGAAATATAGAAGTCAGGTTTACTGTATGCACCTCGATCAGCATATAAAAGTGGATGAAATTAAAGGGTTAGGATTCAATGTTGTAGAACGAGAGTCTGTACCTAATAGAATAGAATAGAATAAAATACCCCCTTATAGGAAGTCTTGTGAATTGACTTTCTATAAGGGGGTATTTTTATGGAGGAAGGGTTAGGACTACGTGTGCACTATCCCTTTTAGATTTGGTCTTTAAAAAAGACTTTATAGGCGGCGTACGCCGTCGGCTAGGAGGTTAAAACCTAGTACGACTAGGGTAATCATGATACCAGGGAAGATTGCAAGGTAAGGTGCCTGTAGCATATAGGGTTGTGCTTCGCCAAGCATCTTACCCCAACTTGCAAGTGGAGGTTGTAGGCCTAGCCCTAAGTAGCTTAGCCCTGCTTCTGAGAGTATAGCTGAAGCGAAGGAGAGTGTAGCGGTTATATAAATACTAGAGGCTAAGTTGGGCAAAATGTGTACAAACATAATGCGAAAAGGATTGATGCCTCCAGTTATGGCAGCTTCTACAAAGGTAGTATTCCTATATTGTAAGTAACCACTGCGTACAATCCTGGTAAAGCGTGGGATGTTCATAATGCTTAGTGCCATAATAATCATTGGCATATTAGATCCCCAAAGGGAGATAAGCATAAGTGCAAGTAGTGTGCCTGGAAATGCCATCTTTACTTCAATAAGCTTCATAATGAGCGTGTCAACAAAACCTCCCAAGTACCCTGAAGCAATCCCTAGTAAGCCTCCTACTAAGAGAGAAAAGCATACTGTACTTATTCCAATGAAAAAGATTAATCTAGCGCCTACCATAATCCGGCTTAGTACATCTCGGCCAAATTGATCTGTACCCATCAAATGTATGAAAGATGGGGATTGAAGTTTGTTTACAATATCCATAGCCTCTGGGTCATAAGGGGTATAGAAAAAGCTAGTAAGCGCTAATAAACTAATAAATCCAATTAAAAATGTTCCAATAATAAGTTCAGTATTCCATTTGAATGCCTTCATATTAGCGCCCTCCTATTACACGGATACGTGGGTCTATTATGCTGTAGAGGATATCTACAATAAAGTTGATTATAACAACAATCCCCCCTAAGTAGAGGACGAGCCCTTGGATAAGGGGAAGGTCACGACTATTAATTGCTGTAACAATAAGATTCCCGAGTCCTGGAAGGTTAAAGACATTTTCTGTAATAATACTCCCACCTAATATATCAATAACAAGCATACCTAAAATAGTAATAGTAGGAATAAGTGCATTTTTGAAGACGTGTTTGGTGAGGACTTTGCCTTCGGATAATCCTTTGCTTCTAGCTGTTTGGACATAGTGCTTGGGAAGTTCTTCGAGCATAGTTGTGCTTAAGTAACGAATGAGTACAGCAGCAGCTCCGAGTGCTATGGAAAGACCAGGGAGAAAAAGACTTTGAAGCCACTTCAAAGGATGAGTAACAAAAGGTATATAGCCACCACTTGGAAAAATGTTGAGCGTGACAGAAAAAAGTAGTACCAATACAATACCCATCCAAAAAGAAGGAATGGCGATACTCAGTTGTGAAAGGATACAGACAAACTTGCCGCTAGCATGGTCATGACGTACAATGAACAGTCCTATAGGCAGTCCAATGAGCACTGTTAAGGTAAGTGAAACAAGTGCTAGAGATGCTGTGACAGGAATACGTGCAAGAAGGAGTTCACTAACGGGTATACGGAAGCGAATAGAGTCACCTAAGTTTCCTCTAAATGCATTACCTATCCAATCTATATAACGTGTGAGAACTGGTGCATCTAAATTCAAGGATTGTCTCATCGCCTCAAGTTGTAAGGGGTCTGCATCGGGACCCAGTATAATAGAAGCTGGATCCCCTGGCAGTATTTGAAATACCCCAAATGTCACAATAGATATCAGAAGTAAAGTAGTGATTAATGAAGTGAATTTTTTAATATAGAATCCCATAAGATCACCTTTTATTCTCCTACGTAGTAAAGCTTTGTTGCATCAAAATAAGGGGCAGGATAAGGGGTATAACCTTTAAGGTTTGGCTTAGATGCCATGATTAAGTGTGGGTCCATAATATAGACTGCAACAGCCTCATCAGCAAGTAACTGTTGAGCTTGCTGATAGATCATTGCACGTTTATCAAGATCTGTTTCATGGATACCATCAGCTATAAGCTGGTCATATGTATCATTCTTTAAGTGGTAGAAATTTTTAGCGTATTCACTTTGATAGCGTACAAAGGTTTCGTGTGGGTCAAGCTTACCTGCTAAGCCGATAATAGTTGTTTCATAGTTACCACCACTATAGACTGTATCTAGCCATGTACCCCATTCAATAAGTTCAATATTAAGGGTAATGCCAACTTGTTTTAACATATCAGCAAGTACTTGGGCTGTATCAATATGGGTTTGGTAGTTAGAAGGTACTTTGATTGTTGTAGTAAAACCATTAGGGAATCCGGCTTCTTCTAAAAGGGTTTTTGCTTTTTCAAGGTTATAAGGATAAGGTTCCTTTTCACTAAGATCATTGAACCAGAAGCCCATTACAGGGCTGGCATTGGTATAAAGTTTGCTACCATAACCACCTACAACACCATTGATAATTAGATCTTTATCGATAGCATAGTTGATTGCTTGACGGACTCTTAAGTCGTTAAAAGGCTCGATATCATGATTGAGTGCAAAGATCTGAACCATATTTTGTGGGAAAGAAGTCATAGTAAAGTCTTTTTCTAAAGCAGGCACACTCATAGAAAGCACTTGAGCCATATCTAAGTCACCTGATTTAAGCGCCATTAAAATACTACTTTCATCTGTCATAATACGGAATTCAATTTCATCTATAGATGCCATACGTGTTGTATCGTAATAGGCATCATTGCGTTTAAGAACAATACTTTTAGCTGGTGAATAGCTTACAAAACTAAAAGGACCTGTGCCTATAGGTTTGCTGGATTGCTCTGTATAATTTTTAGGAATAACGGGTTCAATCAAGGTGCTTAAGAAAGAAGCATCTTGGTTACTTAAAGTAAAGGTTAAAGTATCTTCATCTATTGCTTCAATAGAAGTTACAGATTGGAATTTTGATGAAAGAGGAGTTTCACCATTAAGACCGGATAAACGTTTATAAGAGTATAATACATCATCCATTGTCATAGGCTCTCCGTTATGGAAGGTTACATCAGTTCTGATGTCAAAAGTATACTGTAGGCCATCAGCACTTACGGTATAGTCTGTTGCAAGTTGAGGTAAGAATGCACCTTTTTCATCAAAGCGAATAAGTCCCTCAAAGACATTGTTCATGACAGCTTTTGTGTCAGCAGCAGCGCTTAGGTGAGGATCTAGGTGATCAGGTTCTGATGGCATAGTTGTGCGTACAATTCCACCTACTTGTATTTCACTAGTTAGAGCCGTGACATTAGTAGATGCCTTAAGGTCTCCTCCAGTGTTGTTTGTACATCCTACTGCTAATAGCATAGAGCAAGAAAGTACTAAGCTTAAAAATTTTTTCATAAATTGCCTCCTTGTACAATGCACACTTATAAATGTATAAGTTGCGCTTGTTATAGTATTCAATACGCTTCTATTATAAAAAAGTCTGAACTTAGATACAAGAAAAATTAAGTGTAACCATTTTATAAAACTGGAATAATATGGTAGTAATTAGAATGTGGAAAGAGGCGATGAGGGATGAATAATCAATTAGGTTTAATTGCTATTTTAGGAATAAGCTATTTGCTTCTAAGCCAAGAACACGGATTTGACTATCGAGGAGAAAGTGGAGAAGGCTATAAACAATTCAAGAGCGAACTCTATGACATTAGTTTTAAGTATCCTGCAGACTGGACTAAAAACCCTAACTATGAAGAACGTTATGATGGCCCAGGGGGCTTTGTAGAAGTTGCAGAAATTGAAGCTTATAATAGGCCAATAAATGTGGTTGTACAGCAAGAAATTAATACACCTATTAAACCTTTTGGGATGAATCCAAAAGTTATGGATGTAGATTTAGATGGTCAACCAGCTAGAGTAATTATACCATCAGCAGATCAAAATAAAGTTTTTGATAGAGAAGTAGCAATCATTGTCAAAAATAAAAAGCCTGTTGTTGAAGGTCAAGAGAGGTATGACTACACAATTATATGGACCGATAAAGCAAATCTTGAAAATATACTTAACTCCTTTAAATTTCTATAGTAGTTTACACAATAAAAGCACTCTATAACTAGGCAAGGCTAGACTAGTTATAGAGTGCTTTGGGGTTAAGGGGATTGATTTAGTTTTGAGGGACTAAGAAAGTATCAGTTGGTGGTGTATGAATATTGATATACAGCTCAATATCCTCTGTATTGGTTTTAACATGGAGCCAGTCTATAATGCGTGCCTTATCTGTAGTAGAAATGAGCTGATTACTATCAAGTGTAGCGACAATAGTATAATGGATTTCTTGAGAGGCAGGGTCCACACTCTTTAGCCTACCAATTGAAAAGTTTTTGATAGAAGGGAATAGGGCATAGAGTTCATTGGCAAGTGTTGTCACATCGATATCCTGAGCTTGGTAGTCTAAGACTTGAGCTTTATATTTAATAAGTTCAGATTTAAGCATTTCAATTTCTTTATCTCGGTCTCCCATGGCAATTTGTGTAGTAGATTCATCTATTTCTCTTTGAATTAAGGCTTCTACATCTTCAAACTTAAGGGATTCAACAGTTTCGTTCTGAGTTACTTTTAGATTCATATAGGACAAGTTATATTGAGGGAGTTTATTTGCAAGAAGATTAAGTACATCATCAGAGACACGTTTGCCTAGAAGGGCTAAACGTATTTCATTAGTACTCTTATCTACGTATTTACTAATAACTTGTGTATCATTAGAGATACTTGTATTTGCAACAAATTCTGTTTGGATGAAAGCTTCAATATTACTATCTTCTACACTATCTTTAACGATTTGGTAACCTAAATAGATACTTGGGAGTACAGTAATAAAACCAATAAGATAGACAAGTGTTTTAACACGTTTTTCTGCAATAGGGTCTAGAAAACTTTTCGTTGGAATACGCATAAGGCGGATAATGATGTATGTACTAATACATATAAAAAAGCTATTAATAAAAAATAGATATAAAGCACCAAAGAAATAAGTTAGATTGCCAACAGCAAGGCCATAACCAGCTGTACATAAAGGAGGCATCAACGCTGTAGCGATGGCTACACCAGGGATAACATTACTTTTTTCTTTGCGTGTTACGCCTATAATACCTGCTAATCCACCGAATAGAGCAATCATAACATCCCAGATAGTAGGTGTAGTTCGGGCTAAAAGTTCTGAGCGAGCAGCAGAAATGGGGGAAATAGTAAAGTAAATTGCAGAGGTTGTCATGCAAATAATGATTTGGAATAGAAGTCCAATAAAAGCTTTTCGTACTAATTTTAAATCGTTTGTAGCCATACCGTAGCCAATAGCCATAATACCGCCCATCAATGGAGAAATAAGCATAGCACCTATAATAACAGCTGTTGAGTTCATATTAAGACCAATGGAAGCAATGAAGATTGCTAGCATTAAAATAAATAGGTTTGTACCTTTCACATTGGAGGCTTTTATAATAGTAGTACGAATTTCATCGTTAGAAGCACGATCGGATTCTAAGCTAAAAGCATTTCTGATTGTCCGTAGAATTTTTGTCATGAGTAATATCTCCTTTAAAGCATATATTTAAAGATATTATAGTATAAGTTGATAATAAAAACTAAAGTTTTATGAAAAATGATGTCTTATTGATAGGAAAATGTTAAGATAGACATTAGAAATAGGACAAAGGAGTCAACAGATGAAGCCATATATTGTACCACAACTTGAATTAATAGATGAGGATTTAACCAACTTAGAAGATGAGATGGTTATAGAAGAAAAACATCTTAAAAGTATTTATATAGAAGAGCAAAGCTGTAAGAATGTACTTTTTAAAGGATGTATTTTAGAAAATGTTACTTTTAGTGATAATTGCTTTAAGAAAATAGAGTTTAATAATGTTATTTTTAAGCGCTGTGACTTATCTAATATGAGCTTAGAAGATGCTATTTTTCATATATGCCAATTTGAAGATTGCAAATTAACGGGTCTTAATATTCCAGAAAGCTGTGTGCAGTATACAACTTTTAAAACATGTATTGGAGATTACTTAGGATTAGGATTTTCAACACTTAAAGAAGTAGATTTTGAAGAATGTAGCTTGAAAATGAGCTATCTTGGAGAATGCAAGTTTCAAAAAGTACAATTTAAGTTATGTGATTTAACTGGAGCTGAAATGGCAGGTACAAAGCTTAAAGGACTAGATTTCACAACCTGTCAAATTGAAGGATTAAAAGTAAAGCTACAAGAATTAGTAGGCCTTAAGGTTACACCAACTCAAGCATTGAATTTTGCAAAAATGCTTGGATTAAAAATAGAGGGGATGGAGTAAGATGAGTAGACTATTTTATACAGAAACAAGAAAACGTTTAGCTGAGCAACTTGAAGAAGGGAGCTTAACATTACTATTTTCAGGAAACGCACCTAAAAAAAGTGCAGATGAATGTTATCCTTTTACAACCAATCGTCATTTTTACTACTTATGTGGTATTAAAGAAGAGGGTATTATTCTTGGACTTATGAAGGTTAAAGATGAAGTTAAATCTATTTTATTTATCAAAAAGGCAGATCCTGTAATGGAAAAATGGGTAGGTAAGACTATTTCTAAAGAAGAGGCAGAAGCAATTTCAGGCATTAGTGAAATTCATTATTTAGATGCCTTTGAAAGTACACTTCACCATGCTATTATGTCTGGTGATGTTCATAAGATTTATTTAGACTTTGAAGTAGATGGCTTTAAAAATGATTTAACTAAGGAGCAACGCTTTGCAAATGACTGCAAAGAACGTTATCCTTTTGTACAGTTTGGCAATGTACATAATCATATTTCAGCGTTACGTATGATTAAATCCGAACATGAAATTGACAAGTTAAGAGAAGCTATTCAAGTAACAGATGAAGGAATTAGAGCCCTTATGCAAAATGCAAAGAGTGGCATTATGGAGTATGCACTTGAAGCTCATTTTGACTTTGTACTTAAGACGCATGGAATAGAAGACTACGCATTTAAAACAATTGCAGCATCAGGGGTAAATGCTACAGTGCTTCACTACTCAAGCAATAATAGTGTGATTCCACAAGATAGCTTAATACTCTTTGACTTAGGTGCTCAATATGAATATTACAATGCAGATATTACAAGAACATTCCCTGTAGAAGGTAAGTTTACCCAAAGACAAAAACTCTTCTATAATATCGTACTACGTGCAAACGAAGAAGTAATCAAAATGATTAAACCAGGTATACCATTTACAGCACTTAATGAACGTGTTAAAGAAATTTACTTTGAAGAACTTGAGCCACTTGGGTTAGTAGAAACTATGGAAGATGTGAGCAAATACTACTACCATGGTGTAAGCCACTTCTTAGGTCTTGATACACATGATGTAGGTAGCCGTAAAGTAGAACTTCAAGAAGGAATGGTACTCACTGTAGAACCAGGTCTTTACATTGAAGAAGAAGCCATTGGTATTCGTATTGAAGATGATATTCTTGTTACAGCAACAGGATGTGAAAATCTTTCTAAAGATATTATTAAAACAGCGGAAGATATTGAAGCGTTTATGGCAAAACGCTAAGTTAGAACTAAAAAGTTCTGCCACCCAATGCCTAATTTATAGGAATGGGTGGCAGAACTTTTTATTGTTAGTTGTAAGTAATACTTTCAGAGGCTTCAAGACCTTCAAAGTAGCTACCAATTTGGTCATCTAAATCTTCGAGGACACAAGTGTAATCTCCAATAGTTATGTAGTTCATGCTTGGAATAATATAGCTTGTAAATGTTGTATGGTCATCTAGAGAGAATTCAACGCGGTATGAGAGGCCTTCAGTCTGTGCTTTTGCAATAGCCTCATAGTCACTTGTTTCTAATGTAGCAACTTTGGCATGAGTGAGTGCATCTAAGAGTTTTATACTATCTTCTTTTTCTAACATGTTTAAGATAGAGCCACCCATGTGGTCAAAGATATCTGTAAACATAATATGTTGTTGTAAGTTAGCAGCTTGAAGATACTCTTTTATATCAATAGGTGTATCATCTGCTTTACCTACATTTTCACAAATATAGAATTCGCCGTTAGATTCAAAAGCCATTCTAAATGCAGGATCGTAGTTTGTAAGCTCAAAGAGTGTACCATCATTTTGCTTGCTAATTTCTTTTCCTAATTGACTTTCTTCTAACTTGAAGGCTTCTCCATTGTTGAGGAATACATAACGATTACCATCAATTGTCATCATAGGTCTCATGCCCATAGGAGAAGTTTGCTGTGGAGCAGTTATGGCTTCTGAGTTAGTTGATACTTGTGGTGGAGTTGGTACAGAAGCTTTGGTTGTTGCACATCCTGTTAATGCACCTACTGCACAGATTGAAGCAATTCCTAAAGTTGCTAAACGTTTTGTTAATTGATTTTTCATTTTTAATTCCTACCTTCCGAAGTTGTAATCTATTTTTAATTTTTTATTCCCATTTAAGTGGTTTCACTAGTAATACAACTGAAGATAGGATTTTGTTGAGTTATTTTGAAAAAATTTTAGATTTCATAATAAGTATAAATAAAAGAGGCACTTCCCTAGGAATTTAAGGGAGTGCCTCTTCGTGGTTTATTGATTTAAAGCTACTGAACTGTAGCAATAATTGTCTCTGGATTTGTTAAGAGTTCAACACCTTGAGGTAATTCAATGTCGCGTACAAAGATTTTAGCACCACGATCTAAGCTACCTACATTAAGCATAAAGGATTCAGGAAGTACATCTACAGATCCTTTAACTAGAATACGTGATAAAGCTTTTTCCAATATGTATTTTTTGCTACTTAAGAGTTCTACACCTTCATAATTCATAGGGACATTCATTTTAATATATTCACCAGGTTTAACAAACTGAAAATCTACATGAAGAATTTGAGAGTGTAGATGGTCTGGTTGAAATTCTCTTAAGACACAGTTATAAACTTGTCCTTCAAGTTCTAATGGAAACATCATATTTGTAGAGTCGTTGATAATAGCTTGAAGAGAGGTAAGAGGTATTTGAATGGCAATAGATTCTTTTAAGGATTGCCCATACATAATACCAGGAATAAACCCTTTTCCTCTTAAACTAACTAAACTGTGTTTTGAATCACGTGGCATAATTTTAAAAACTTTTTGTGACATGACAAATTTTCCCCCTTTGTAAAAATACCTATATCTTATATGTACGAGCTATAGGAGGAAAATATGCTAAAAAGATTTTGTTTATATAAAGTAGGCAACAAGAGCAATAATGAGCATATGTAAAGGATAGAAGATGTAAAAGAAAGATTTATGTAAGGGAATAGATTTATCAGGTACGAAATAGATTACAGGTAATGCCAAAATAGCAGGTAATTGCATACTAATCATAAAGAGTGCCACATCAGTAAAGAAGGTTAAATAATAAAATATAGTAAGGAGTGTAAAGATTAATGTATATTTCATTAAGCCTCTCGTTTTATAACGTTTAGTAGAGTGAAGGAAGTAGTACATAAGTAATACTGTTAAGACGCCGTATATACCATAGTCTGCAACGGTACTTAGTATTAAGATAACTATTGAAGGTAGGATGCGTAATATTAAAGGTAGATGATGGGTTGAGTTGATAAAATATAAAAGAGCAAGTGCACATAAAAAGGTAAAGCCAATATTCCAGTGAGAGAGTAGAATGAGGCCAGAGGTACTATATAGGACGTCCTTAAAAGCACTACCATAGCTAAGAAACATAAATGGAATCTGAGCAGCTAATGTCATAAGTGCAATATTTTTTGTATACTGTTTCAGGTTGCTAGTATAAGAAAAGCCACAAGCAATCTTATAAGCAAAAATAGGCATAGAAAGTCTACCGAGTAACCTGCAGATTAGATAGGGTGTAGAGTATGAAGGTAAAAATGCAAGTGCTATGTGGTCTATAAGCATCAAAATCATGGCAATTATTTTTAACATAGATGAGAACTCCTTAATTAAATATTGGCTTATATTATAGCATATTTAGTAGAGGGACAAAGTAGAAGAAATTAATTAACTTTAAATTTTATAGCACTTATTAAGCTTCTTCGTTATGCTTTATTTATGGGTGGCGTTTTTTGAAGGATTTGGTGTAAAATATGATTTGTGAAAGATACTAAAGATAAATAAGATAGATTTAAACAGACTAAAGAGAATGTGAGGCATATAATATGAAGGAATTATGGGAGCTGTTTGTTGTGTTTATGAGAATGGGCGCCTTTACTTTTGGAGGAGGGTATGCCATGCTTCCGATTATTCAAAAGGAGATTGTAGAAAAGAGGAACTGGGCTACCAATGAAGAGATCATGGATTATTATGCTATTGGACAAATGACACCAGGGATTATTGCGGTGAATACAGCAACTTTCATTGGATATAAGTTAAAAGGAATTATAGGAGGGATTGTGGCAACACTGGGTATGGTTACACCTTCACTTGTAATCATTACAATTATTGCAGCATTCTTTAAGAACTTTGCTCATTATCCTGTTGTACAGCATGCCTTTGGAGGTATTCGTTTAGTGGTTATAGCACTCATTATACAAACGGTTTATACAATGGCAAAAAAGACCATTCATGATAAGCTTACAATTGCCCTTTTTGTAGTAGGATTTATATTGCTTATTGTGACACCTATTTCACCTGTATGGATTATTGTTTGCTCAGCTTTTATTGGATTAGTAGCAAGTCGCAAAAAGGGGGTAGAATAAAATGCTGATTTATATTCAACTTTTTTGCGAGTTCTTTAGAATAGGATTGTTTGCACTAGGTGGTGGGTTGGCGACAGTACCTTTTTTAGAGCAATTGATTGATAAGTATGGGTGGATTACATCAGCGGATTTATTAGATTTAATTGCCATTGCTGAATCTACACCAGGACCAATAGGGGTGAATGCAGCAACTTATGTAGGATTTAATGTAGCAGGAATCCCTGGAAGTATTACAACGGTACTAGGGCTTGTCACACCTTCTATTATTATCATTATTATTGTGGCTCATTTCTTTGAAAAATTTAAAAAGCAAAAAATGGTACAAGATTGTTTTTACGGTATTCGTCCCGTTGTAGCAGGACTTATAGGTGCGGCGGGATTTAATGTAGCGAAGATGGCGATTGTGGATTTGAAAACAATTTTAGTCTGTGGTGCTTTCTTAGTTATTATGAGTAAATGGAAAAAACATCCCATTCTTTATATTGCACTAGGCGCAGGAGTGGGCATTATTTTAGGCTTGTAAGGAGGAACGAATATAAAAAGGATGATAGGAATACGTACTTTGAAGACAGGAATAGGAGCGACCATTACACTTCTTATTGCCACTGCACTTGGACTTAAGTATGCAACGGCAGCTTCTGTTATTACTATATTAAGTATTCAAAGTACAAAGAAACAATCGGTAGAAATGGCAATCAAAAGGTTAGTTGCAACGGTGATTGCTCTTTTACTTGCAACACTCGTTTTTAATGGACTGGGATTTTATGCTTTAAGTTTTGGAGTTTTCTTAATTATTTTTATCCCTATAGCTTCAAAAGGTAATATGGTTGAAGGGATTGTACCAGCATCTGTATTAGTAACTCATTTTTTAGGAGAAGGCGGTATTACGCTCAACTTATTTTTGAATGAACTGGCACTGGTTGTAGTTGGAGTTATTGTTGCGCTGATTATCAACTTATATATGCCAAGTGTAGAAAATGAGATTATGAAATGTAGACACGAGTTAGAGAAAACGATGTATAGTATTTTTGAAAATATGGCTTGTGCATTAAAGTCAGAATGTGCACAGGTAGATGATCGATTCTATGCGCTACTAGGACAACAAATAGAGGAAGGCAAATCAAATGCTTATCGTTATACAAATAATTATTTATTTAGTAAGCATCCACCTTTTATCCAGTACTTTGATATGCGTAAGCAACAGTTTCAAGTGATGGCTTATATGAAAGAACATTTTACTAAGTTCTTTATGACAACAGCTCAAGCTGATGTTGTTGCACGTTTTACGGCGGAAGTTGCAGAAAGTGTTCATGGTGAAAAGTCAGCGAAAGACCTTTTAGTACAACTAGAAAAATTAAGAGAAGACTTTAGAAAATCTGATTTGCCAAAGACCCGTGAAGAATTTGAGAACCGAGCAATGCTTTATCAGTTTCTAAATGATATTGAACATTTCTTAGAGATTAAACAGAGCTTCAGAGAAAGTTTAACGCAAGAGGAATTTGAGGAATATAAAAAGGGGTATGCCATTTAAAGGCATACCTTTTTTAGTTGAATTATGTGTTATCCAGTATGAATAATATCAAAACTATGAAAGTAAGTTTTGATGACATTATGAAAATAAGCATTAGGAGATAGTGTACTATAAGTTTTTACAAAAGCTTCTTGGTCAATGAAGCCACCAGCTTTATCTAGGTGACCACCACCAGAACCTACATGACTAGTAAGGTAATTGGCGAATTCATTGGCTTTGACTTCTTTAGTACAACTACGTAAAGAGAATTTAATACCTTCTTCGTTTTGAAAGTAAACAATGCATAGGGAGATATTTTCTACTTGAATGGCTAAGTCACTAATAAATCCTAAGATGTTTGGATCACAAGGTCTTGATTCAAATATAGCAACTTTCCCTATAGTATCTAATGAACAATTGATTAGAGCGTTACCAGCAGTTTCAAGGTCATTAAAGGATAGATTAGAGTGTTTAAGGTTGTGAATAAGCGCTGAGTCATATGAAATAGAATCTGCCATATCTCGGTCAAGGGGATGACGAGTTTCAGATAAATAATTTGTATCAGTTAGAAGCCCGTAGTATAGAGCAGTTGCAACATTTGGGTGAGCATTGAAATCAAAGTTAGCTTGAGTAAGTAAATCCCAAAGTAAAGTTGCACAGCTACCAAGGTAAGGCCTAATATCTTGAAGCTCAAATTCAGTGCCTTGAATAATGTGATGATCAATAATGCATACAGCATGGGCGCTGAAACGTGTAAGGTTATTATTATTGTAATGACAATCTACGGTCACTAATAAGTCGGGGGGCTCTAGCTTAGTAACAAATTCTAGTGGAATAGCAAGTTGCTTAATCATGATTTTGAGGTTAGGCTTTTGTATCTGGATTCCACTATAGATGAGACGAGCAGTTTTGCCAATACTTCTTAAATAAGAATAAAGTGCAAAACCTGAAGCAATGGTATCAGCATCTGGGTTGTTATGGCATTGAATAACAATGTTTTTATATTGAATAATAGTATCTAAGATCATGGCTCAATCTCCCCTGTATTTATAGTATAATTATATCAATTTTTTTAATACTTATACAACATAAAATATAAAGATTGAGGCATATAAACGGATATATCTTCCAGTAGTATTGATTAAAGTTGAAAAATTCACTACAATAACAATAACACTATTAATTTTAGGAGGAAAACGTGGAATACTTATTCATTTATTTTTTAGTCATTAATCTTATAGGATTTGGAATGATGTATAGCGATAAAAAACGTGCAATTAAGAAAAAATACCGCATTCCAGAGAAAACACTTTTCCTTGTTGCATTAGTTGGTGGAAGTTTGGGGACAACATTAGGCATGGAGACTTTCAGACACAAGACAAAGCATTGGTATTTTAAATGGGGAATGCCAGCCATTTTTGTTTTGCAAATCATCATATTAGGTCTTGTTATGAAATACAAATAAGTAAAAAGCAGACAGAAGGAGTAGGCCATGCATTTAAGAGACTTTATGAAGCTAAAAAGCTGGGCTGTAGTAGGGGATGTAGATAATCCACTTAAATATGCTAATCAAATCAGAAATGAATTGAAAGAAAAAGGATATAAAGTATATGGTGTACATCCTACAGGAACAGGTTTCACTTATAAAAGCTTAAAAGATATAAAAGGTGATATAGACATCGTAGATTTATGTATTAATCCTATAGATGGTCTAGATTATATTAAGGAAATTGTAACATTAGGAATTAAGCACGTGCTGATTCAACCAGGTGCAGGGAGTGAAAAGATTATTTCCTATTTAAAAGAAAATGGAGTGATTGTCCTAGAAGGCTGTGCACTAGTAGGGATCAGATTATATTAAAAGAAAAGAGGGAATGGAAGATGATGAGTTCTTTTTTTATGCCAACGAAAGTAATAATAGGTGAAAATTGTATAGATGCTAATAGCCACTTATTAAAAGGTTTAGGAAGTAAAGCACTTATTGTAACAGGGAAACGTTCAGCTAAATTAAACGGATCAGGAAAAGATGTTGAAGATGCGTTAAGAAAAGAGAATATTCCCTTTGTTCTTTTTGATCAAATAGAAGAAAATCCTTCTTTAGAAACAGTAGAAAAAGCAAGAAATTTTGGATTAAAAGAAGGTGCAGACTTTGTTATTGGAATAGGTGGAGGATCCCCTATTGATGCAGCAAAAGCGATAGCTGTACTACTTAAAAATACTGATTTAACAGGTGATACACTTATTGGTGGTAAAAGCTTAGAGGCATCACCAGTAGTAGCTGTGCCAACAACAGCAGGTACAGGAACAGAAGTGACACAATACTCTATCCTTACAGATCATAAGGCACAAACAAAGAAAAACATTGGACATACTGTATTTCCAAGGATTGCGTACTTAGATGCAAAATATATGTTAGATATGCCAAAGAATATTACTGTGCATACTGCAGTTGATGCATTAAGCCACTTAGTAGAGAGCTACTTGAATGTAAAAAGCAATGAGATTAGTGAAGCTTTAGTTGAAAGAGGTTTAGAGTACTGGGGGAACTGTGTTGATAACCTCTTAGGTGGATTCTTTACTTACGAGTGTCGCAAAGACTTGATGTTAGCTTCTATGCTAGGTGGTATGGCTATAGCTCAAACAGGCACAAGTTTACCACATGGTATGGGTTATGCACTTACTTATCACAAAGGTGTGCCACATGGCTTAGCAAATGGTGTACTTTATGTACATTATTTAAGATGCTTTAAAGACCAAGCAAAAGTTCAAAGACTTCATAAGCTCATTGGTGTAAAAAATCATGATGAACTGGAAAAGATTTTAACAGCCCTTTGTCTGACAGATATCAAAGTAACAGATGAAGAACTACAACAATACGCACAAGAAATGAGTGCAAATCAAGCAAAACTTCAAAATCACCCTGAAGAAATAGGGTATGAGGAGATTTATCATATTTATAAAGCAAGTTTAAATATTTGATGGAGTGAGGGCATGTAGGTAAGCTTATTGTATTCCAACTTCTAGTCCTCAACTTTTAAGACAGACTAAGCTCATTTCATCAAACTAGCGGTCAAAACTCAGAAAAGAAGTTCACTTTTCTTCAAACATTTCCCTAAAACCAGTTTGATTGCATTTACTAAGCCTCTCTAAAAAGTTTGCGTAGAAAGTTTCCATACAATAACTTGCCTTACAGCCTATCACATCATAGCCCCACCGGTAGAGGGCTAGCTAGACTACATCATATACTAAAAGTTTTTACTTCATAAAATATACTAATGAGGATGAAAATAAAAGTATTGTTAGGGGAGATAATATGATCGTTGTAAGGAAGATGGAGCCTAGTGAGGCTTCTGCTGTCAAGAAGGTAGGGCAGAGGGCTTTTGGTATAGTTGAAAGTTTATTTGTGACTAAACCAAAGGAAGCGATGATCGCTTTATTGGATGATAAGATTGTTGGGGGCATTATTATTAAATACATAGTAAGTGATAGAAAAAAGATAGGATACTACGATGGGGCTTTTATTGACTCGGATTACCAAGGTCTGGGGATAGGTAATAAGTTGTATGCAGAGACAACGAAATATTTATGGGAGCAAGGGTGTGATGCGCTTTGTGCTCTTGTAAAAGATGATAATGTTGGATCTTGGAAATTGTTTTTGAATAATGGTTTTAGTCAAACAAGTATAAAAGAAGGCATACATCAGTTAGGTCTTGGAACCATGTTAAAAACTTATTTTACAACGCCATTTTTTATAGCTAATGGAATGGAGTTTTATCTTGCAGTCAAAGAGCAAAGTGTACAATCTAAAGTGTGTAAGACAGGTAGTCAAATTGGCTTATATCTTCTTGTGAATTTTTTATTAATACTACCCACCTTATTTATGGGAAGATCAAACTTTGGATTATTTATAAGTGCCTATATGGTTCTTCTAATAGGAGGCGTATTGTTTAGCTATATAGGTACTTTGTTCTCTAAAAGACAATGGTATTTTAGGATGAATAGTGGAGGTGCAGCCCTTGCTGCGTTTATTAATCTCAGTGGTGCTTTTCCTATGATAGGTAGTTGGTATCCCGAAAAATATGAGAATACCCAGGCCTTCAAAAAAGATATGGGAATAAGTGCACTATGGGAATGGTTATTTGTATTAGGAGTAACATTTATAGCTCTTTTGTTAGAACCTTTGTACTTTAGGTATATGGCTCAAATAGGTGGTGTATTTCTGATTTTTCGTATACTTATTTTCTATCCATTTGAATCCTTTGGAGGAAGACGCGTTTATCTTTGGAATAAAGGATGGTATGGTGTATTAACGGTGCTATCTATTTTGTTATTAATGTTTTCATAGTAGTTATTAAGATTTTGAACCTATTTAAAGAGCATGTATCTGTAGCATTTTAAATAGGTTCTTTTTAGTTTTTTTATAGAGAGACACAAAATGAAATAAATGGTGTTAAATAAAAATATAAAAGAAACAAAAATATTTTAAAAGTGATAAAAATGTTATATTATAGACTTATGCTAACATATAGGGGGAGATTTGGATGGATACCATAGAGTTATGGAGTGACAGTATAAAAAAGATAAGTGGTGTAAAATATGTCAAGATTAAGGGTGACATTGAACATATTGAAGCAATACACATCGTAATAAATGGAATAAAGTCTCCTAAACAAATTGTTAGAGATGTGGAGGCAGTTTTGTTAGCCATGTTTGACTACCAGGTAGATCACAGAATAATAAGCGTGGCACAGCTTGAATTAGAAGAAGTTCAGACGATCATGCGTATTAAATATGAGGGGATTAATGTGAAGATGGATGACCCTTATATAGAATGCGACGTGCAACTTAGCCATAACGGACAAGTCTTTACACATACCGAAAGGGGTATAAGGACACCATTAAATAGATATATTACCATTGCTAAAGGAGCCGTTGGATGTATAGAGAAAGCGGTTCAAGGCAAATACTTTTTGGACATCATTGATGTTCAATTACATCAGAGTAAAGGGATAGAGTTTGTCTGTATCGTTATTCAGATGATTGGTAATAAGCAAGATGATACATTGATTGGAACGGCTATTATTAAAGATGATAGCTATGAAGCGGTTGTAAAAGCAACATTAGATGCGATTAACCGTAGAATTTTAACTTAGGTATAGGAGCCAATTATAAATACATAACCTCTAAGCGGAGCGGAATTATGACAGACCAATAGCGGGCGTCTGTTAATTCACGTGAGAGGAGAATGAAACAATGAAAAATACATTCGTAAAATTATTACCAGTAGCATTTGCTTTATTAGCACTTGCAATCGCAGCTGGTGCAGAAATTAGTTACATATTCTAAGATTGTATTAATTTTATTTATAATTGGCTTTTATATATAGATTAGGGGGAGATGGAAATAAATCGTTTGACATTAAAACAAAAAACCTTCTTTTTAAGTATTTATGCAATTGCAATTGGCTTAATCATATATAGCAGTATGTATGGACATTTTGAAATGAAAAGTCAACAAGTAAGAGAAATTATATTTTTTATATTTGCAATTGGTTTAAGTGAAAGTATAACTTTATGCTTTAGAAAGATGTCATTTAGTACAACATTTGCATTAACATTGGCAACATATTTAACATTAGGAGCGTTACCAAGCCTAATCTGTTT
Organism: Holtiella tumoricola; assembly: GCF_027857615.1. NCBI lineage: Bacteria > Bacillati > Bacillota > Clostridia > Lachnospirales > Cellulosilyticaceae > Holtiella > Holtiella tumoricola. The sequence goes on along the minus strand of NZ_JAQIFT010000062.1, from coordinate 110,366 downwards.
ACTAGGTGGATTTCTTATACGTGTACTGAAGGTAGATGAAAATACATATAAACATGTTTGTAATACTCCGTTATATGGAACTGCCTTTAATTGTAGCATGTTTACTATTAGCTTTATAATAAGCCATATATTATATAGAAGTGCTATTATAAATATAGGGATAGAAAATCAATTCATAGGAATTCTTATATTTTCAATGAGTTACTTTTTAGTTAATAAAGGACTACTTGCAATGCTACTTGCAATACTTCAAGGTGTTTATTCAAAAGAAACTATTTTTAAATACTTTAAGAATGAATTTTTCTTGGGAATGATTAGTTACTTAATTATGATTCCTTTTGGCTGGATGTTTGCAGTTCTTTATGAGCACTATAGTTATTGGGGGATTATTATTCCGTTGTTCCCTGTGTTGTTAATTAAGTATACATTTACATACTATGCAGAGGCAAAAGAGCAATATGTTCAAACGGTAGAAACATTGATGAATGCTGTAGAGGCAAGAGATTGCTATACTAATGGACATTCAAAAAGAGTAGCTGAAGTGGCTTCTCTTATTGCGAAGAAGCTAGGTTATAGGAATGGACAAATAGAAAAGCTTCGTATTGCTGCTATGTTGCATGATATAGGAAAGATAGGAATTAGTGATAATATTCTACATAAACCAGGTAAGCTAACTGATGAAGAGTTTGCTACTATAAAAAGTCATCCAGAGATTGGAGAAGGAATTATTAAAGATGTATCCAATCTAAAATATACAAGAAGTATTATTAGAAATCATCATGAACGTTATGATGGTAAAGGTTATCCAGACGGTAAAAAGGGTGATGAATTAAGTGTAGATGTTTATATCATCCAACTTGCAGATGCTATAGATGCTATGGCGAGTGACAGACCTTATCGTAAAGGCTTACCAGCTGATGTTATAGAAAGTGAAATAAGAAAAGGGAGAGGTACACAGTTCCATCCACATGTTGTGGATGCTTACCTTGATTTATTACAATCCAATGCGGAAATACAGAAAATTTGGGAGTAAAATATGTTTGTTCTATCAATAGTTGGTGCAATAATTATAGGCTATTTATGTAAAGGACAACTGAGTAACTTGAGATTTGTACAAATAAAAGGGATTGCCTTTATCTTTGCTAGTTTCATTGTAGAATGGATAGCAAAGATACTTTTAAATCAAAATATGATTGAGTTAGGGAATGTTTCGTGGAGCTTGCACCTTTTCACTTATATTTTACTAGGAGTAATGATTGCTAAAAACTGGGAAAAAGGCTCTATTAAACTTATTGGGATAGGGACATTGTTAAATGCTCTAGTTATTTTCTCTAATAATGGCATTATGCCAGTAGGGACATGGGCAATGGAACGATTAGGTATTCCAGAAGGGGCAACTTTACAAGGCATGTATCTTGTGATGCATGACCAGATGCATTTTAAAATACTAGCAGATATTTTGCCTATTCGAATTATGAATAGAGGATTTATCTTAAGTATAGGAGACTTATTCCTTATAGCGGGGCTTATGATCATTATTATTTATGGAATGAAAAAAGAAACCTGTAGAAATTACTCTTCTACAGGTTTCCCGTCATAAAAGTCCATAAAGTCATAATCAATGCCATCTTTTTGATATCCGAGGATGGCATTCATATTAACGTTTTCAGCAGATTTAAAAATAGACTTGTCCACTTGTGGATGAGTCTTTTTTAATGTAGCAATAAGGTCTTTAATCTCTGCACGTTTGCTAGAAGTTTCGCCGGCAGCAACAGCACATCCACAATTCATAGCTTTGATACCATTGGCGCGGATAAAGCTTTTGATAGACTCTTCATGGACGTAGTAGAGAGGTCGTATAAGCTCTAATTCTGGGGAGTTGGTTGAGTGTAATTTAGGAAGCATAGTTTTAAAGTTACCAGCATAGAGTACATTCAGAAGAGTTGTTTCTATAACGTCATCAAAGTGATGGCCTAATGCTAACTTATTACAACCTAATTCTTTAGCTCTTGCATATAAGAAGCCACGACGCATGCGTGCACACATATAGCAAGGGTATTCAGAAGAGATACGTTCAACTACTTCAAAGATATCTGAGTCATAGAAATGTACAGGAATATCTAAATGTTTGCAGTTAGCAATAAGATTTGTTTTGTTCTCTTCGTTAAAACCTGGATCCATAGAAATAAAAACAGGGGTAAAGGGAGTATCTGTATGACGACTGAGCATTTGAAAAAGCTTCGCCAATAAGAGACTATCTTTACCACCTGAAATAGCTACTGCAATCACATCTCCTTCTTCAATAAGTTTATAGTCCTTAATTGCTTTGATAAAAGGAGACCATATATATTTTCTATAGTTTTTTTGAATACTACGTTCAATTTCAGATAAAGGCTTGATTTCCACTATTTCACCTCGATAAATAATCATTTAAGCCTTATTATAACAAGTTTACTTAGTGTACTCAAGAACATGAATTTGACATTTCTTCTCTAATTTATCTTTTGGAGAGATAACAAATTTACTATTAGAGTGTTCTTTTTGCTTTGGAATAACAATGAGGTCTACATTTTTTTGTTTTGCTACACTAATAATTGTGTCTGTAGTTGGTCCGATAAGGCAAATGGTTTCATGTTCACAATCACTAAGGAGTGCGTTGATTTTCTTTGCCATATCCTCTTGTGCCATTTGGACTAAATCCACATTTAAGTTTGCTATAGAATAAAGTAAGCTTGGATAGGTATAGCAATTTGTAAGTGAAAGTGGACTTGTAATATAGAGGCAGATAAGTTTAGCCCCATGCTCTTTTGCGAGAGCTTTAGTAAAGCAAATAAGGTCTGTATCCAGTGTGTGTGTAATAGGTAAGAGTATAGTAGTTGTCATAAAAATACCTCCTTTGCTATTGTATAAAATGATTATACCACAAAACAATAGCTTATTAAATATAACTATAATATAAATAGATTTTGATATTTTTATATAAAAAATATACCATTTTTAAAAAGAATAATATAAAATATCTAAGAATTACTCGTCAATTTGTTCAAGATGTAGAAAAGTGCTTATATTGTCAGAAGATTGTTCTGTTCCTTCAGGTAAGAAAACAATCTTAGGAGGCTTTTTGAACAAGTTAGAAGAAGTAGTAGGTGTATTTACTGTATAGTATAAATAGGCGGTTTCTTCGGGATAAAGATTACCTAAACATATTTTTTCTGTGTTAGGTGTAACATTTAAAGAACCACGTTCACGTACGATCATTAAACTATCTAATTGTGTTTTGAAATCAGGTAAATATAACGTGACGTTGTTGAGCATTGTATCTGAAATATTGGTGATTTTGATATGATTATTAGCCATAGGAAAACTCCTTTCTCGAGCATAGTAGCTTTTATAGTATAATCCATTTGATTATATAATATATTATATGATTTTTGTGCCCAGTAATTGCTTAGAAGTTATTAAAAGCACAAAAAGAGGTTGCTAGAAGCAACCTCTTTTTGTTTGGATGTTGTATTATTCACAACGACCCCATGTTGTAGTATTTTTACATGGTGATCCAAAGTTACTGCAAGGGCAATTGCAGCATTCATGATGATGATGATGACGACGGCGAGGTTGGATACCAGGGTTATGATCATGTTCGCCACAACCACAGCCACAATCGCATCCACAACCACAGTTGCATCCGCAGCCGCATCCGTCTTCAGAACCAGGACGACGACGAGGTTGGATACCAGGATTATGATCATGTTCGCCACAGCCACATCCGCAATCACAGTCACGATCAGGTTTAGTACATCCACAACCGCATCCGTCTTCAGAACCAGGACGACGACGAGGTTGGATACCAGGAGCGTGATCATGTTCGCCACAACCACAGCCACAACCGCATCCACAGCAACATCCGCAGTTAGATCCACAATCATAAGATGGTCTTTTTACAGGTTTTGGAGGGCATGCACAGTTGCAACGATTTACAGTATAACCATATCCAGCACATGTTTCTATACGAATGTCATTATTAGGCTCACATGATTTACAATTTGAATTTACATTAGAATTACAACAACAGCATTTACAACAATTACAATTACAAGACATAATATTCCTCCTTAAGAACTTTAAAGGGTTACTTCACTAGATATATTATGCAGCAACGACATAAATTGACATTATATATATAAATTTAAAAAACATATTTTTGAAATTCTTGAATATATATATATTGACAAGCTATACAAGGAGGAGGTTATGAAAAAGAATTTTCTCAGCATTCAATTAGCAACAATATTTGTGGGCAGCATAGTGGGGGCAGGGTTATCATCAGGCAGAGAGTTGAGCCAATTTTTTTCTACATATGGATATAAAAGTTTTATAGGACTTTTTATCTGTGCAATTTCTTACATATTAGTGGGGCGTATGATTGTAGATATTACGATGAAACATAATGTGAAATCATATAATGAATTTATTGATCTTGTTTGTCCTAAGGGGGTAGGGGCCTTTACAAACATTATCCTTACACTGTTTCTTTTAAGTAGTACAGTCATTATCCTTGCAGGAAGCTCCGCAGTTATTCATCAATACTTTGGTGTACCTAGATGGATAGGATTTTTACTTATGGTGATTTTGAGTTTGATTATTTTACTTAGAAACACAGAAGGTCTTTTTGAAGTTAATATTGCTACAGTACCTTTATTAGTTATTATTATGAGTGCTATTTTTATTAGCTTTATAATAAGAAGACCAGAGACATTTTCTGTAGAGTATATTCAAGCACTTCCTTATACAAAGCAGAATTGGGTTACATCAAGTTTAGTGTATTCAGGTTTTAATATTATTTCTATAGTAGGTATACTGGTACCACTTACTTATGAATTAAGAGATCCTAAAGCACTTAATAAAGGAATACAAATAGGTTCTTGGGTACTTACGTTGGTAAGTTTTTTTATTGTGTTTTTGATGATGGTTAATTACACTTACCCACAACTTTATGAAATTCCTATTTTAGCAGTAGCAATGCAAGGGGGAAGAATTCTACGAGTAGGCTTACTTGTTGTTATATGGATGGAGATGTTTTCATCCCAAATTTCTAATATATATAGTTTAACAAGAAGCTTAGAAAGTAAAGCAAAGATTCCGTATAAAAAAGGCGTTATTATTGTTCTGGCTATTGCAACACCATTTTCTTTTATTGGTTTTAGCAAATTAGTAGATATTCTTTATCCTTTATATGGGGTATTAAGCTTGGCATTTGTAATGTGCTGTATTATTTTTTATGTGAAAGAACACATAAGTATTAATTCATTAAAAAAAAGTAAGCAAAAAGTGATTAGTAGGCATAAGATATAACATAGGTGTGTTATAAAATGCGTTTCAAAGAAGGTACTCTTTTCGAAAGGGAAGATGTGCCTTCTTTTTTTGTGTATTAATTTGTGTATTAAATAGAAGTATAAAGTATTTGTTAACAAGAGAAGATAATGGATGTGAAATAAATAAAGAAAAAGAAAATTATAAAAAGTAAAGGAAGAGTTACTTTTTGTAATTGGATAAAGGACTATATATATTGTAAAAATATTCCTGGTAATAATACTGTAAGCTAAATTTAAAAAGCTGTGAAGTAATACTTTACAATAGAAAGTGATAGGTAAGGCACTTATTCACTAAAACAAAAATAGGGTTATAGGCAAAGTGATGATAAATGAATGTAAATTAAAAAATAAAAATGTATAATTAGTATAAAAGCGGATTGACAATAGTAAGTTAATAATTTATAATTTAGTTAACAAAAACTTACTTAAAATATTTTTATTAAACAAACTTTAAAGCTTTGTTAAGTACTTAGAGTATCTTATAGGATACAACTAGTAGCCAATCGAAACACAGCACAACACTACATGAGGAGGCAGACCTATGAAAAAAACTTCTACAGATGCGGCAGCAATAGCTAAGCCAAAATCTAAGAACCTGTCAAAGCGTATCTTTGACTGCTGGCAGTTATACTTATTCGTATTACCAGCGATAATTTGTCTTTTACTTTTCTCTTATGTGCCAATGTACGGAGTACAATTAGCATTTAGAGACTACAACCCAATTATGGGGATTACAGGTAGCCCATGGGTTGGATTCGAACACTTTATTCGTTTCTTTAACTCATACCAATTTAAACAACTTATTAGTAACACATTAATCTTAAGCTTATACTCTTTAATAGTAGGATTCCCTATCCCTATTATCTTAGCTTTAGCATTAAACCAAGTTAAAAACAGTAAGTTCAAGAAATTTGTACAAACAGTTACTTATGCACCACACTTTATCTCAGTCGTAGTACTTGTAGGTATGCTTGGGATTTTCTTCTCAGTAAACGGTGGTTTAGTAAACCAAGTAGTACAATTATTTGGTGGAGAACCAAAATTATTCATGGGTGAAGTTAAATACTTCAGACATATGTATGTTTGGTCAGGAATCTGGCAAAGCATGGGATGGAGTGCGGTTATTTATTTAGCAGCATTATCAGGTGTTAGTCCAGAGCTTCATGAAGCAGCAACAGTAGATGGTGCTACAAAGCTTAAAAGAATTTGGCACATTGACCTTCCAACAATTCTTCCAACAATCGTTACATTACTTATTCTTAACTGTGGTTCTGTAATGAGTATGGGATTTGAAAAAGCATTCTTAATGCAAAACCCATTAAATACAGAGCATTCAGAAATCATTGCAACATATGTTTACAAAATGGGTCTTATCAATGCTGAGTATGGATTCTCAACAGCAGTTGGTTTATTTAACTCAGTAATTAACTGTATTTTACTTATTTCAGTTAATAAGATTTCTAAAAAAATCGGACAAGACGGATTGTGGTAAGAAAGGAGGAAAAGTAAATGTTAGAAAAAATATTTGGAGAAGGCTTCCATAAACAAGCAAAATCAGATAAGGTATTTGACGTTATTAATTACATCGGTTTAGCACTGATTCTGTTACTTGTACTTTATCCACTTTACTTTATCGTAATCGCATCATTTAGTTCACCTGATGCTGTATCAAGAGGTGAAGTTTGGCTATGGCCAGTAGAATTTAGTACAGAAGGGTACAAACGTATCTTTGAATACAAAGAAATTTGGACAGGATACGGTAACTCTCTTAAATACACAATAGTAGGTACAGGTGTTAACTTACTTCTTACTATTCCAGCGGCATTCGCAGTATCAAGAAAAGAATTAGTTGGTAAAAATGTAATCATGGCACTTTTCACATTCACTATGTTCTTTGGTGGTGGTCTTGTACCAACTTACTTACTTATCAACAACTTAGGTATGATGAATACAATTTGGGCACTTGTTCTTCCAGGTGCGGTAAGTGTATACAACCTTATCGTTGCAAGATCATTCTTCGCTCAAAGTATTCCAGAAGAATTATATGAAGCATCAATCGTTGATGGTTGTACTTATATGCAATACTTCTTTAAAGTTGTATTACCAGTTTCAAAACCAATTATCGCAGTTATGTTCCTTATCTACGCAGTAGGTCACTGGAACTCATACTTCAGCGCATTAATCTACTTAACAGATAGAGATATGTATCCTCTTCAAGTTATCTTAAGAGAAATCCTTATCCAACAACAATCTGTTGCTGGTGGTAGCTTAGCAAATGCTGAAGCAGTAGAAATGCAAAGAAAACTTTCTGAAATGATTAAATACGGTGTTATCATCGTTTCATCATTACCAGTACTTTGTATCTATCCATTCGTACAAAAACACTTTGTTAAAGGTATGATGATCGGTTCTGTTAAAGGTTGATATGAGCTCCTCTTAGGGGGAGTTCCTTTAACAAAATACAATGTTAGTTTTAAACTTAGCTAGAATATTTAAGCAGAGAAAAGAGGTAGTTAGTATGACAAAATTTAAAAGAGTACTTACTTTAGCTACAGCTACTGCAATCGCAGTAACAAGCTTCGTAGGATGTTCATCAAATAAAACAGCGGCTGGTAATGATACAGCAGCAGCTGACATCAACATTAACCTTACAGGTTATCCATTAGTAGACCAACCAATTACACTTGCAGCGTTTGCTTTCGGTGAGCCAGGTGGTGGAGATTGGGAAGATTACCCAGTATTTAAAGCTTTAGAAGAAAAAACAGGTATTACTGTTGATTTCCAAACAGTAAGTGGTGATGGTGCTGAAGAAAAGTTAAACCTTACATTAGCATCAAATAACTTACCAGATGTATTCTTCTCAGGTCTTAGCGATACTATGATTAACAAGTATGCTAAAATGGGCCTTTTCATGCCTCTTGAAGATTTAATTGCAGAATATGCACCAAACATTCAAGCTTTACTTGAAGAAAGACCAGAAGTAAGACAAGCGATTACAATGCCAGATGGTCACATCTACGCTATTCCTTCAATCAACGGAAACTTAGATGGTAATGTACCAACTAAATTATTTATCAACAAAACTTGGTTAGATAAACTTGGTTTAGAAGTACCAAAAACAACAGAAGAATTCCAAGCTGTACTTGCAGCATTCGTTTCACAAGATCCAAACGGAAATGGTAAAGCGGACGAAATTGGTTTATCATACGAACCAACACCACCATACAATATCTGGAATGGTGATACAGGTTTAAGTGGTGCTTTCGGTGTAACAGATAGTGGTTCAAACTTAATGCTTAAAGATGGCGAACTTCTTTTCGTACCAACATCAGATGGCTACAAAGATTACATCAAATGGACAAGAGATTTATATGTAAACAAATTAATTGATGCAGAGATCTTTACACAAGACCATAACCAATATATGGCGAAAAGAAACTCTGATTACCTTGGTGCTTACTTAACACATGGTCCAGCTGAAGGAACAGATGTAGAGTGGATCTGTATTGAACCACTTGAAGGACCAAATGGTGATAAATTATGGTCAAACTTTGAACATGGTATTGATAAAAACCGTGCAATCATCTCAGCTACAAACAAATACCCAGAAGCAACTATGAGACTTATTGACTCATTCTTCGAAGTAGAAAACTCACTTAACTTAAGATACGGTAAATCTCTTGAAACAAGAGATGGCGGTAAATACGAAGTTATTTCATTAGAACCAGGTGTACAATCAGAAGCTCCAGGTGCATACGTACCAACTCTTGAAACACCAGAAAGAATTAACGAATTCTTAGTTCAAACAGAAAGCCAATTAGCTCAACAAGAAAGATATGCTATGTACGAACCATTCTTAGCAGATGCTCTTCCACTCTTCAACTTAACTCCAGAAGAATCAAAAGAACTTTCAGCTATGGCAACAGACATCAGAAACTTTGCTGCTGAGAAAAAAGCTAAATGGACAACAAACCAAGCAGATATCGATGCTGAATGGAATAGCTACGTTGATACACTTAACAAAATGGGCTTAGAGAGATACATGGAAATCTACAGAACAGCTTATGAAAGAAGTTTAAATCAATAATTATAAATTAATAACTTTACAAAAGAAAAGCTCTCTTCGACTATGAAGGGAGCTTTTCGGCTAAGAAAAGGAAGATATTATGATGGACTCAAAAAAAATGACAAAGTTTTTGTTTTTAAATGTTATAGGATCCATTCTTTATGGGGTAGGAATACATAGTTTTACAGCACCACAACAAATTGCACCTGGGGGCGCAAGTGGTATAGGGATCCTGGTGAATTACGTATCAGGTTTTCCGATAGGACTTTTTACTTTCTTGTTCAATATTCCATTGTTAATTTTGGCCTATAGATGTGTAACAAAGAAGTTTTTCTATCATGCTCTTTTTTCAATTACATTGTTTTCTTTTATAACAGACTATGTAGTTGTACTATTCCCTGTTTATGCTGGTGATTCATTGCTTGCATGTATTTTTGGTGGTGCATTTATGGGGGTAGGTCTAGCCCTTGTACATATGGCAGAATCTACAACAGGTGGATTAACAATATTAGGCGTTATTTTACAAAAAAGATATCCTCAATTTGAAGTAGGTAAGCTAATCTTTCTCCTTAACTTTACAGTAGTAGCAGTATCAGCTGTAGTATTTGGAAATATTGAATCAGCACTTTATGGAATTATAGCTATCTATATTTCTAGTATGTGTATGGATGGTATTATTTGTGGGCTTAACAACAACAAATTTGTTGTTATTATTTCAGATCATAATGAAGAAGTTAAAGCTTACATTAGTGATACAACACGTAAGGGATTTACAATTTTAAATGGTGTAGGTGGATACTCTGAAAATGAGAAGCAAGTCATTTTCTGTGCTATTGGAAAAAATGAATATGCGACAGTGAAAAAAATGATTCATACAGTAGACCCTAATGCGTTTGTAATCATTACGGATGCTAGTGAAGTTATAGGAAATGGATTCAAAAGTATGATTTAGATTGTATTTTATGCACAAAAATTTGTTGAATAAAAGTCATTTAGATGATAAAATACAGATAAAGTAACTTAACAAATATTAAAAGTAAATTAAAGTAAAGTTTTTAGTTAATTATACCAAAAGGAGTTCAGCGAGATGACACACAAACTTATTGGTTATGTTGGTACAAGAGATCTAGCTAATGTTACAGAAGCAGATGCAAAAAATCTTGATATTATCAACATTGCATTCGGTCACGTAATTGATGGCGACGTAGTATGGAAAAACGAAACAGCTAAAGAAGACTTAGCAAGAATTAAAGCAATTAACCCAGAGATTAAATTTGTTTTATCTGTTGGTGGATGGGGTGCAGGTGGTTTCTCAGAAGCAGCTTACACAGAAGAAGGAAGAAAAAGATTCTCAAAAACAGGTATTGATATCGTATTAGAGTACGGCTTAGACGGTTTAGACCTCGACTGGGAATATCCAAGTTATACAGTTGCTGGCATTGGCGGTTGTATCGAAGATAAACAAAACTTCACATTATTACTTAAACAAATTCGTGAAGATTTAAATGAAGTTAACAAAAATTACTTATTAACAATCGCAGCAGGTGGCGGCGCTTACTACTTAAAAGGTGTAGAAATGGATAAAGCAGCAGAGTACTTAGACTATGTTCAGCTTATGACATACGACCTTCGTGGTGGATTCCAAACACTTACAGGTCACCACACTAACCTTTATGCACCACACTTAGATTTATTTGCAGCAAGTACAGAAGAAGCTGTTCGTGACTTCATGGCAGCTGGTGTACCAGCAGAAAAACTTGTTATTGGTATTGCATTCTACAGCAGAATGTGGAAAGGTGTACCAAATGTAGATAATGGATACCTTCAAATGGCTGAAACAGTTGGGACATATGGTCCAAGCTACCATGAGCTTGTAGCAGATTACATCAACAAAAATGGCTTCACAAGACATTGGGATGATGTATGTAAAGCACCATACTTATTCAATGGTGATACATTCATTAGCTACGATGATGAAGAATCTATTTCACACAAAATCAAGTTTATGAACGAAAAAGGTTTACTTGGAGCAATGTACTGGGAGTACGGTACAGATGAAACACGTACTTTAACAGGACATATGAGACAAGAAATCGAAAAATTATAAGATTATAGACACATAAGAGAAGGTGAGTTTATGAATATTACAATCAATGGGGCAAAAGTTACTAATGTAGCAGTTGAGATGTTCTACGAAGACTTCTTGCCAGAAAACCTAAAGTATTTAAAAGGCATGTTTGAAGCAAAAGCGAAAGAACTTTATGTACTTGTTACAAATGGAGAAACTGTAGAATATAAACTTCTTGTAGGTCTTGGAAAAGAAAAAGATTTAACACAAGAAGTTGTAAGAAATGCAGTGGCAAAAGTAGCAAGAAAAGTAAAAGAACTTAACTTAGAAGGTGCAAGCATTAAAGTTTGTAAGTCTTCGGTATTAAGTGAAATGAGTATCATCGAAGCGATGACAGATGCTATAGAATTAGGTCTATATGCTTTTGATAAGTATAAAACAGACAAAAAAGAAGATAAGAACTTAGAGTTTTCCTTTGAAGAAGTAACTGATGTAGAAGCAGCTAACAGATGTGTAGAAGAAAGAAAGCACATTGCAGCCGGGATCAACACAGCACGTGATATCATAAATGAACCTTCTAATGTATTATATCCAGAAACACTTGCTGAGATTGTACAAAACTGTGGTAAGCAGTATGGATTTGAAGTAGAAGTACTAGAAGGTACGCAGCTTGAAACATTAGGTATGCATGCTATGCTTACTGTAGGGAACGGCTCAGTACATAAACCACGTCTTATCGTAATGCGTCATAAAAATGGTGGAGACATGGAAACATTAGGCTTAGTTGGTAAAGGGCTTACTTGTGATACAGGTGGGTACTCTTTAAAATCAAGTGATTCTATGTACTACCAAAAAACAGATATGAGTGGTGCAGCAAGTGTTCTTGGTACTATGATTGCACTTAGTCAAAATGATGTTAAGAAAAATGTTATTGGAGTTATTCCAGCTTGTGAAAACGTTGTTTCAGGTTGCAGCTACAAAGTAGGTGACGTAGTAACAACAATGGCAGGTAAAACTGTACAGGTATTAAATACAGATGCTGAAGGTCGCTTAGCCTTAGCAGATGCGTTAACATATATTATACAACAAGAAAAAGTAAATAAAGTGATTGATTTAGCTACATTAACAGGTGTTGCAGGGGTTACTTTTGGTAATGTCTATACAGCAGCTATCTCAAATCATGATCATTTCTATAATACATTCTTAGATGCAGCGAAAGTAGCAGAAGAAAAATTCTGGAGACTTCCAACAGATGCACGTTATAGAGAATGGATTAACAGTGATGTAGCAGATATTAAAAATACAGGGGCTGCAGGTGGTGGTACCATTACAGCAGCTATGTTCTTACAAGAATTTGTTGAAGAACTTCCTTGGATTCACCTTGATATTGCAGCAACTGCTTGCGTTGATCCAGCTGTACGCGACTATGAATATAGAGGCGGTACAGGTGTAGCAATTAGAACACTATATGAACTTATAACAAAGTAGCGGAGGGGTTTATTATGCAACAATGGTTTACAGATGCCAAACTTGGTATTTTCATTCACTATGGAATTTATGCAGTAAATGGTATTGCAGAGTCATGGTCATTCTACAATGGTAGAATTTCTCATGAAGACTATATGAAACAATTAGATGGATTCACAGCGGCTAACTTCGATGCAGAGTACTGGGCTGATTTAATTCAAAAATCAGGTGCAAAATATGCAGTACTTACAACAAAACATCATGATGGTGTAGCACTATTTGATACAAAATACAGCGATTTAAACGTTGTAAAGAAAACACCAGCAAAAAGAGATATCGTAAAAGAGTTTTACGAAGCAATAGAAAAACGTGGTATCAGAAAAGGTGTATACTACTCACTTATTGACTGGTCACACCCAGATTATGCAAGTGTATATGAAGGTGGCAGAGTGCCAGAAGATTTAAGTACAGTGAACAAATTCTCTAACCCAACAGATGGTGTTCAAGATTTAGAGAAATGGAACAGATTCTTAGAGTTCAACAACAACCAATTAGGTGAACTTCTTACTAACTATGGTAAAGTAGACCTTCTTTGGTTTGATGGTGACTGGGAAAGAAGTGCAGACCAATGGGGTCTTCCTAAATTCAAAGAATACCTTCAAAGCTTTAATGAAGATATTATCATCAACTCTCGTTTAGCAGGACATGGTGATTATAAAACGCCAGAACAAGGTATTCCAATTACTCGTCCAGAAGGCGCTTGGGAATTCTGTACAACAATTAACTCATCTTGGGGTTACCAACATAAAGATAATGATTACAAATCATTAAAACAAATTCTTAGAATGTTTGTTGACTGTATCAGCATGGGCGGTAACATGCTTCTAGATATCGGACCAATGGAAGATGGAACAATTCCACAACAACAAGTGGATACACTTCTTGGTCTTGGTAAATGGATCGGTGAACATGAAGAAGCAATCTTCGGAACAGAAGACGGTATTATGCAACGTTACTGGGCTGGTGGTAGCACACTTTCAAAAGATAAGAAAACACTTTACTTATTTGTACATGATACACCACAAGAAAGCTTATGCTTAAAAGGTTTATCAACACCAATTAAACGTATTAGTGTCCTTCACTCAGGTAAAGAATTAACACACGTTGTACACGGTGGTGTGCCTTGGTTCAACATTCCAGGTACAACATGGATCAACATTTCTCCAGAAGATGCACATGAACATATCACAGTAGTTAAAGTAGAACTTGAAGACGAAATCGATATGTACGGTGGATCTGGAGCTGTAGTAACTCATAACTAAGAATGTTTAGGGGCGGAGTGGCAATGTGAGTTTGCTCTTCCAACTTCTTCTCAGGAACGCTAAGAATGTGTAAATTCGATATTAGTAGGAACGCTCAAAACTCGCGTTGCTCAAACATTTCGCTAAGAGCTCTCTCTACTTGCATCTTCACTAACACATTCTAAACAACCTCTCAAGGAAGTTTTCAGAGAAACCTTCCACGCCCAGCCCTAGCTAAACATTCAGGGTGGGACGGCCCGGCCCGATTTATAGTAAAAGTTTTGTAGAAGTTACCCTTGTGGGAAGGGGAACTTCTATGAAAATTCTTGATTTATGAGTTAACTGCGAGAAAACAGGGAAAATAATTTAGGGATTAAAAGAGTGGGAAGAATAACGGATGAGGCAATTACATTTGGGAAGGTGTGATTGTGAAACGAATTAATTTGTGATATAAAATTTTATTGATGTGCAATATAAATTTATATGGAATATGAGGAGAAGGAAATGAGCGTAAACTTTAGAGTTCCAAAAACTAATATTGAATTTAATCCTCCAGTGTATATGTGTAAGAAAGCAACAAAACCTTTTACACTAGATGGAAACATTGATAAACCTTTCTGGGAAGATATTCCGTTTACAGATTACTTTGTAGACATTGAAGGTGATGTTAGACCAGAGCCACGTTTTAAAACACGTGCAAAAATGACTTGGGATAATGAAAACCTTTACTTTGGGGCAGTGCTTGAAGGGCCAGAAATCTGGGCGACACTTACAGAGCGTGACTGTGTTATTTTCCAAGATAATGACTTTGAAATCTTCGTAGATTCAAACTCAGATACACATGCTTACTTTGAATTCGAAATGAATGCACTAAACACTGTATGGGATTTAATGTTAACAAAACCTTACCGTGATGGTGGTAAACCAATCAATGCATTTGACATTCAAGGACTTCAAACTGCAGTTCACATTGACGGGGAACTTAACAATCCAAAAGCAGACAACAAACGTTGGATGGTAGAGGTTGTTATGCCATTTGCAGTATTACGCCAAGGTCAAGATGATTACAACCGTAATCCTAAAGCAGGTGAATACTACAGAGTTAACTTCTCTCGTGTACACTGGAGAGTAGATGAAACAGAAGCTGGTTTCACAAAACAAATTAATCCTGAAACAGGTAGAAGCTATCCAGAAGATAACTGGGTATGGGCACCAACAGGTCTTATTAATATTCACTACCCAGAGCTTTGGGGCTTTGTATTCTTTGCTGAAGGGGATGAAACATACGAAATCCCAGCAGATGAATATACAAAATGGGAACTTAGAAGACTTTACTACAAACAACACGAACATTATGACTTACATGGTCATTTTACAACGGACTTTGAAGCACTTAAAGGTGATTGGAATTTCACAATTACACCAGAAATCGAAGTTACAAAAAACGCTTTTGAAATGCGTGCGTTATCAACAGATGGTAAGAAAGAAATTACAATCTTCTCTGATAGCCGTACAATGATTCAAGAAGTGAAATAAGGAGGTAGCTATGTTAGTATCCTTAGAACACCAAAAAGCTATAGAAGCGCGCTTTGAAGAAGTACGTGAAATTGCTAAAGGTAGAAGTGAAGCACTTTTTAGCGTGCTCGATACTTGTACAGAAGAAGAAGCAATTTGCTTAAAATATTTATATGCTTACATGCCAGAGCATGACCTTGCAAACTATGATGGAGCTTTATTCCTTCAATTTGTAAAACAAGCTTTAGCAGTAAGAAAAATGGTACCTTGGGGTGACAAGCTTACGGGAGAACTTTTCCTTAACTATGTCCTTCAATACCGTATCAATAACGAAAATGTTGAGTTTTATAAAGATGCCTTTGCAGATGAACTTTTACCACGTGTAAAAGACCTTAATATGCATGACGCAGTCATTGAAACAAACTACTGGTGTTTTGAAAAGGCAACTTACCAATCAACAGATATTCGTACAGCATCTCCATTTACAGTATTACGCAACACATACGGTAGATGTGGTGAAGAGTCTACACTTTGTACAGCAGCACTTCGTTCAGTAGGGATTCCTGCAAGACAAGTCTATGCACCAAGATGGGCTCACTGTGATGATAACCATGCATGGACAGAAGCTTGGATTGATGGTGAATGGCACTTCTTAGGGGCATGTGAACCAGAAATGCAATTAGATACAGGTTGGTTCTTACTTCCTGCATCTAAAGGGATGCTTATCCATACAAGAGCATTCTCTACATTCCCAGGTGACGAACCATGTGTTTACCAAACAGAAAGAATTGCAGAAGTGAATGTACTTGATCACTATGCGCAAGTGAAAACAATCACAGTTAAAGTAACAGATGCTAAAGGCAATCCTTTAACAGATGCTAAAGTACGTTTTGAACTGATTAACTACTCAGAACTTTATCCATTAGCGGACCTTAAGACAAATGCACAAGGTGAAGTAAGCTTTATTACAGGTCTTGGTGATCTCATGATCTGTGCTTACAAAGACGGTGCACATGCTTACGCTAAGATGGATGTAAGAACAATGGATACATTAGAAATCGCTGTGCCAGATACATTTGTAGTAGAAGGCGATGAAGCAGATTTAACAATGATTCCAGCAGAAGGCAAAGTGCCAACTGAAACAGAACTTCCAGAAGAAGTTAAAGCAATGCATGAACAAAAACATGCACGTGCTTTAGAAATTCGTGGTGGTTTCAAAGCTACTTTCTATGCAGGTGAAAAAGCAGCAGAGTTTGCAAGTCACTATGCACCATTTGAAAAAGAAGTAGCAGAGATTATAGAAAAAGCTTTAGGTAACTACCAAGAAATCATTAACTTCTTCCAAGATTCAGAAACTAAAGAGTTATTGGAAGAAAAAGTAAGTTTACTTGGTACACTTAATAAGAAAGATTTTACAGATATTACATGTGAAATCCTCAAAGCACACCTTCAAGCTGCAGTAGAGTATAAAGAAGATTTTGATAATGTAACTTTTGTAAACTATATTCTTGCACCAAGAATTGCATCTGAGATGATTGAAAGTTATAGACCGGAACTTTTAGCTCGTTTAGATGAAACACAAAAAGTAGCATTTAAACAAAACCCAGAAGCGGCTTACAATTATGTGATGGCAAATGTCAAACATGGTGAAGAAACAAACTACTCATTAGTTTATACACGTCCAGTAGGATTACTTGACCTTGGTATTGGTAACGATGCATCACGCAAAGTTCTTTTCGTAGCAATTTGTAGAACACTTGGTGTTCCAGCAAAATACGTAAGAGAAAATAATACAGTAGCGTATTACAAAGAAGGCAGATGGATCAACTTAACAGGCGAAGTAGCAGCCGAAGTACAAACAGGCACACTTAAACTTGTTAAAGGTGATGTAGATCAAGCTTTCGATTACTATAGAAACTTCACTATTGCTAAACTTACAGATGGTGTTTATACAACACTTGAATTAGATAATGTAAGTATAGAAGGTGAGAGTGTTACATTAAGTCTAGAATGTGGACATTATCGTATCTTAACAACAAATAGACAAGCAGATGGTACACTTCATGCACGTATGTATTATACAGACGTGACATTAGGGGAAGAAGTGTCACTTACAATTGAAGTTCGTCACGAAGAAGATACGAAAAAAGTAGTAGAGATAAGCGATGAAGAGGTTATGACATTAGAAGGTGAAACAAGAAGAGTCTCAGAACTTGTAGCAGATAATGTACCAGCAATCGTTGCTTATTTAGAAGTAAGCGGAGAGCCTACAGAGCATTTATTAAATGAAATGCTTGAAGGTGTAGAGAAATATAGACAGGCTATGCCTCATATTCTATTTATCTTAAAAGATGCAAAAGACATCAATGATCCAACACTTCAAAAAGTACTTAAAGTACTTCCTCACATTGAACTTTATGTGAAAAAAGATGAAGTTGTATTAGATGCTTTATACGAAGCATTTGAAATTCATGATAAAAAATACCCATTAGCATACGATATGAATGCGCCAATGAAGGCACAATATGCTTGGGCAGGCTACAATGTAGGTATTGGGGAATTGTTACTTAAATATTTAGGTTAAAAAATTAGAAAAAATACCTAACAAATGCTTGACTAAGTAGGGTTGAGAATTAGATAATAGAAGAGAGACTCGTGTTAAGTGGGGGTAATACTGATGAGAAGAAAAAAAGAAGTTACAATGCAATATATTGCTGATCAACTTCAGATTAGCAAAGTTACAGTTTCAAAAGCCTTGAAGGATCAAGACGGAGTAAGTGATGAATTAAGACAAAAGATTAAAGATGTGGCACGTGAACTGGGATATAAACTTCCAGGTTCAGACCAAGCTACAATAACAGCTAAAAACATTGTCATTATGGTACAAGAAAAATATGTAGATGCCAAAGAGTATACTACATTTTATCTTAGATTCTATCAAAAGTTAGCATCTAGCTTAACTCAAAGAGGATTTATGTGTAACCTATTTCCTCTAGGTGATAACACACCGAGTGCACTAGAGTTAAACAAATGGTTTAATGACAGTAATGTGGGAGGCGTTATTGTTCTTGGGGATGTTAAGAAAAAACATATTGAGATTATTAAAGATTTACAGATTTCAATGCTCTTTTTAGATTGCTACAATGCAGATGTGAGTGTAGATTGTATTGTTACAGATAACTACTATAGTACATTTGAAATTACAAACTACTTAAAGAAATGCGGACATTCACGCATAGGCTTTGTAGGTAATGTCAATGCAACAAGTAGTATTCAGGATCGCTTTTTAGGGTATTGCAGATCTCTTATGGGATCAGGATTACCTATTAAGTTTGAAAGTATTATCCCAGATAGAGATGATTCGAATGAAGAAATTGAATTTGTTCTACCACGAGAAATGCCAACAGCATTTGTATGTAACTGTGATGATACAGCGTATAAATTTGTAAAGCACCTTAACGAACATGGTTATAGAGTGCCTGAAGATGTATCTGTTGTAGGATTTGATAATGACATTTATGCAGAGATTTCACATCCTAAACTCACTACAGTAGCAGTAAATGTTGAAGTAATGACAGAAAAAGCAACTAATCTTATTATAGACAAAATACAAAATGGTGAACGAGATAAATTAAGTCGTATCTTCGTAACAGGTGATACCGTTTACCGTGACTCAGTGAGCAATATCAATTAACATATAAACATTATGAAGGAGAAAGATCATGACTAAAATTATTGGACAAGCATTACCAAATATTCCATGGCAAGATAAACCAGAAGGTTGTACAGATGTTGTTTGGAGATACTCAAACAACCCTGTTATTAAAAGAAATGCAATTCCATCATCAAACAGTATCTTCAACAGTGCAGTAGTACCATTCGAAGGTAAATTTGCTGGTGTATTCAGATGTGATAGCAAATCAAGAAGCATGGATATCTTTGCTGGTTTCAGTGAAGATGGTATCAACTGGAACATCAACCACGAACCAATTACATTCGAAGGTGATGATGCAGAAATCCTTAACAGAGAATACCGTTATGACCCACGTGTATGCTTCATCGAAGATAGATACTACATCACATGGTGTAATGGATACCACGGACCAACAATCGGTGTTGCTTATACATTCGACTTCAAAACATTCCACCAATTAGAAAATGCTTTCTTACCATACAACAGAAATGGTGTTATGTTCCCAAGAAAAATCAATGGTCTTTACGGTATGGTAAGTAGACCATCAGATACAGGACATACTCCATTCGGAGATATCTTCTACAGCCAAACACCAGATATGGAATTCTGGGGCAAACATAGACATGTAATGTCAACAGTAAAAGGTGACGATTCTGCATGGCAATCAACAAAAATCGGTGCAGGCCCAATCCCTATCGAAACTTCAGAAGGCTGGTTAATGATCTACCACGGTGTTCTTAACAGCTGTAATGGTTTCGTATACAGCTTCGGTGCTGCTATCCTTGATATTGATCAACCATGGATCGTTAAATACAGAACTAAACCATACCTTCTTTCACCACAAGAGTTATACGAATGTGTTGGTGACGTTCCAAACGTAGCATTCCCATGTGCAGCTCTTACAGATGCTGAAACAGGAAGAATCGCAATTTACTACGGATGTGCAGATACTGTAACAGGTCTTGCATTCGCACAAGTTGACGAATTAGTAGAATACATCAAAAACAACTCACTATAAGACTAACAGGGGGAAGAAATAATGTTTCTTACAGACAGAAAACTAGAAGCAAGACTATATGAACTCGCAGGTTATCGTTACAGAGACATTATTCCATTTGAATCCTTACTGTCAAAAGAGGATACCTCAGGTATCACTAATCCAGAAGTCCCAACAAGCTTTGCTTGTTGGGATTTAATGGCAGTTGGAGAAAGATGGAGTGGTCGTGATTTATACTTATGGCTACACAAAACAATCAGTGTTCCAAAGGAATGGGAAGGCAAGAAAGTATTAGGTATTTTTGACTTTGGTGAAACTGGTGCTGGAAGTAACTCAGGATTTGAGTCACTTTTATATATGGATGGGAAACCATACCAAGGTGTAGACTCTAACCATAAAGAAGCATTCTTACCAGAAGGTGTTGCTGGTACAGATGTAGACTTTACATTTAGATTATGGTCAGGCTTAGAAGGTGGAGGTACACCAAGACCTCAAGAACATCGTATTAATCGTGCAGACCTTGCATGGTTAGATGAAAAAGTAGATGACCTTTTCTATATGAGCCGAGTTATTTTAGAAACACTTAAAGAACTTAATGAATTTGATCCAATGATTCCTCACTTAAGATCTGCTCTCGACCGTGCTTATAAGTTAATTGATTGGTCATATCCAGGAAGTGAAGAATTCTATGCATCAGTACATGCAGCCGATGATTTATTAAACGAGCTTATTGATGGAATGGATAAAAACAGTCTTGTAAAAGTTAAATGTATCGGACATACACATATTGACGTTGCATGGCTTTGGAGACTTAAAAATACTAAAGAGAAATGTGCACGTTCATTCTCAACAGTACTTAGACTTATGGAACAATATCCAGAGTATACATTCCTTCAAACACAACCACAGCTTTATGAATACATCAAAGAAGATTACCCAGAGATGTTTGAAAAGATTAAAGCAAAAGTACAAGAAGGCAAATGGGAAGCAGATGGCGGTATGTGGGTAGAAGCAGACTGTAACTTAACATCTGGTGAATCTCTCACTCGTCAAATTTTAGTAGGTGGTAAATTCTTCAGAGAAGAATTAGGTCAAGAAATCAAATACTTATGGCTTCCAGACGTATTTGGATACTCTTGGGCACTTCCTCAAATTCTCAAAAAATCTGGTATTCCAATGTTCATGACAACTAAGATCAGTTGGAACCAGTACAACCGTATGCCACATGATACATTCAAATGGCGTGGTATTGATGGTAGTGAAGTACTTACTCACTTCATCACAGCTCCAGAACCTTGGAGTCAAAAAGGTTCATGGTTCTACACATACAACGGTCACTTAACTCCAAAAATCGTAAAAGGTGTATACGATGCATACCGCAACAAAGAGCTTACAGATGAAATGCTTATTTCATATGGTTATGGCGATGGCGGTGGTGGTGTTAACCGTGATATGTTAGAACTTCGTAGACGTATCGATAAAATGCCTGGGCTTCCAACACTTGAAACAGGTAAAGCTAGCGATTACTTCGAAGGTTTACAAGAAAAAGTAGCAAATACTGATGAATACGTTCATACATGGGATGGTGAGCTTTACTTAGAATACCACCGTGGTACTTACACAAGCCAAGCTTACAACAAAAAAATGAACAGATTCTTAGAAAACTACTACCGTAAAGTAGAATGGTTAACAGTACTTGAAGCACTTGAAAAAGGCAATATTGCTGATGCGGCTCAAGATACATTAACAGAAGGATGGAAAATTATCTTAACACACCAATTCCATGATATTATTCCAGGTTCTTCAATTCGTGAAGTATACGAAGATAGCCATGTAAATTACGAAAAAGCAGAAAACATTGCTAAAGAAGTAGAAACAAAAGCACTTAACCACATCGTAGCAAAAGAAGCTAAGAAATGGACTATCGTTAACAGCACAAACTGGGAACGTAGTGATGAAGCTTTCATTGCACACGAAGGTGAAGGCCACTTTGTAGATGCTGAGGGTAATGTACTTACATCTCAAAAAACACACAACGGTTCTGTGGTT
The DNA here is from genome assembly GCF_027857615.1 of Holtiella tumoricola. NCBI lineage: Bacteria > Bacillati > Bacillota > Clostridia > Lachnospirales > Cellulosilyticaceae > Holtiella > Holtiella tumoricola. Next base: position 87,837 of record NZ_JAQIFT010000062.1, on the reverse strand, counting down.
TATGTGGATAAAGTACCTGCTTTAGGTTGGAAAACAATCACACTTGTGGAAAAAGAAGCAGTAAATGCAAACGTAGAAGCATTTAGCTTTAATGATAAATGTGTAGAAACACCATTCTATACAGTAGTAATGAATGAAGCAGGTCACATTACATCTTTAGTAGATAAAGAAGTAAATCGTGAAGTACTTGCTGCTGGCGCACGTGCTAACGTGATCCAAATGTTTGAAGATAAACCACTTGCTCATGAAGCATGGGATGTAGATATCTTCTACCAAGAAAAAATGCGTGAAGTAACAGATCTTACACGTATGGAAGTAACAGAAGTAGGTCCACTTCAAATGGTTATCCGTCTTGAATGGAAATACATGAACACAACAATCAAACAAGATATGATCTTCTACAAAGAAGACAAACGTATCGACTTTAAAACATGGGTAGACTTTAGAGAACGTAAACAACTTATGAAAGTTGCATTCCCTGTAGATATCCGTGCAACATACGCAACTTACGATGTACAATACGGTAACGTACAACGCCCAACACACTGGAATACAAGCTGGGATTGGGCAAGATTCGAAACAGTTGCACATAAATGGGTTGACTTATCAGAACGTAACTACGGTGTCAGCTTAATGAATGACTGTAAATACGGCCATGACATTAAAGACAATGTGATTAGACTTACACTTCTTAAGTCAGCAACACATCCAGATACTGAACAAGATCAAGGTGAACACGAATTCACATACTCACTTCTTCCACATGCAAATAGCTGGGTAGATGCAGATACAGAAAAACGTGCTTACTTCTTAAACAATCCACTTCAAGTTGTTGAAGGTGCTGCTAAGACAGATAGCTATAGCTTCTTAAATGTAGACAACAACTTCATCGAAGTCGATGCAATCAAACGTTCAGAAGATGGTAAACACTTAGTAGTGCGTGCACATGAATACACAGGTGGTAAACAACGTGCAACATTCACACTAGGTATGCCAGTTAAGTCATGGCAAGAATCAGACTTAATGGAACGTCCAGAAGGTGAACTTCATACAAATGAAGCCATCACACTTGAATTTGGACCATACGAAGTTAAGACTGTATTAATTGAATTATAGGATTTTATAAAGAAGGGCTCACCAAATGGTGGGTCCTTTTTATGTTAAAAGAAGATATTTACAGTATATTTGAAATAGAATATACTGTTGTTAATACTAAAGACTAAGGTTTTAGGGGGAAATAAGAGATGGATGAGAAGGAATATATCAAACAATTAGAAGAGAGAATCACTGCTTTAGAGGAGAAGCTTAATAATATTGGGGTTGGAGTTAATGGGAATATTACTATGACCCAATGTTCTATTCATAATCTAGATACGAGACACGAGTGTGATATAAAGTTAGGGAATTGTTCAATTGGTGATATCCAAATAGGAAGAAATTGCGACATAGATGTAAAAGAGTGCTCAATCGGAACAGCCATTAACTGTGATGTTGATGAAGCAGAAGATTGTATTGAAGAGTTAGAAGAGCGCTTAGAGGAATTGGAAGAGAATATGGACGAGCTAGTATCTAAAATGGAAGAAGTAGAAGAAGAGCTTGATGAAGTAGAGTAATTAGACGATGCTAGGTATTAATACAATGAACTATATCACAAGTAAGTACATGCCTTAAACAAATGCTTTTAAATGAACTATAGAATTTTCAAAACGCATAAAGAACATACATATGAAGAATAATAAAGGGGAAAAAGCACAAAGGAGATTTTAGATGAAGTATATAGTAATTTCCCCAAAAAATAAATGTATGTGTTATGAGTATGCAGAGCAAGTTGCAGAGTATTGTATGGAAAAAGACAATGATTACCTAGATCGTTACTGTAAGGATCAACAATTAGAGTATCAAAATATGACACCTGTTGAGATTGGTTATGCCTATACAACAATAGGAGCAGAGCATGCAGGTTGTAGAGTATATGAAACAAAAGAAGTTATAAAAGCAATGGCAGAGGAAGCTGTAGAAACAGAACTTATTTTAGAAGCCAAAACATTTTTTGATGATCATAGACGTATGCATGAAGTAGATTGTCCAGGCTACTTAGAAGATATACTTGTAGCTGTCACACCTATACCTTTAAGTAGCCTTTCAGGTAATGTATATAGCTGTGAAAATATAGATGGTGCAAGTAAGGAAAGAACCAATCCAGGAGTATAATAAAAGATAAATCATAGGTTGATAAAAAGGACTACCATTTGGTGAGTCCTTTTTATATTGAAGTCTATTAGTATTTTAATATGGAGTTATCAAGATTGAAACAATTAATGAAATAGGATTAAAGATCTAGAAAGAACGGTACAAGTAAGATTTGAATTGCTCCTAGAATAAGATTATATTATATTTATAGATGTTATTAAAAGTCTAATAACATAAGGAATTACAAGGGTTTGACAGAGTGCAACCTTAAGTTGACAAAGTGCATGGATCAGATGATAGAGAATGCTATGTTGGCTTGCTAAAATATAGAGGACAAAAATAAATAGGAGATCAACATATGACATTTGGAGAAAAATTATTTAAGTTAAGAAAAGAAAAAGGGTTATCTCAAGAAGCTTTAGCAGAGAAACTAAATACATCAAGACAAGCTGTTAGTAAGTGGGAAAATAATCAGGGCTTTCCAGAAACAGAAAAATTATTAATGATAGGAAATATCTTTGAAGTATCTATTGATTATTTACTTAAGCATACTACAGAAGCAACGTATCAAGAGGAGAAAGGGTATTATGTTAGTCAAGAAATGGTGGAAGGTTATTTAGCTCATGAACATAAGCAGGCTAAATATATTTCAGCAGGGATTGGTCTATTGATTTTATCAACAATACCTTATTTAATTTTTAAGGAATCACCTACAATATATATTTTATTTACAATTATTATTGCAATGTTAGGAATTGGTGCGATTGTCACAGGTGGTATGATGGAGGATAAAAAGTATAAAGTACTTAAAAATGAGCAGTTAATCTTTGACCAACATTATCTTAAAGGGATACAAGAAGGATATAATAACTTACGTAAGAAATACATGGTGCTTGCTATAGTAGGTGCATGTTCGCTTGTAGCAGGAGGGTTACCGTTCTTGTTGAGCAAAAAACAACTTATAGAGGCAACAGTTATATCAAATTATTATCCAGGTTGTGTATTCTTTATTGCTGTGGGAGCTTATATATTAATTCGCATTATTTCAGTACAAGAAGCTTATGAAATATTAATAAGGAATGAAGAGTATACCAATCGATTAGGTTTTAAATTACTTAGAAGAGTACGTAAAAAAGTGGATGAACTTTAAAACTAAAAAATTAATTACAGTAAATATGTAAAGAGAAGATCTAGAGAGTTTGATAAAAAGAAAAAAATATGAGAAAATATATAAAGAAGTAATATTAAGCTAGAAAGATATATTTAAATACTTAGGAGGAATGAAAGGTATGTTAAATGAAACCTTATTAAAAGCATTAAATGATCAAGTGAATTTTGAGTTTTACTCTTCATATACTTATCTTGCTATGGCGGGATATTGTGAATCTATAGATTTAGTGGGATTTGCTAACTTTTTTAGGGTTCAAGCAAAAGAAGAATTAGATCATGCTATGAAATTTTATGAGTTTGTTTATCAAAAAAATGGATCAGTAGAATTAGAACAAATAGATAAACCACAAGTTACGTATAATGGAGCAAGTGATGTCTTCCAAAAAGGATACGAGCATGAGCAATTAGTAACAAAGAAAATTTATGAATTAACAGATGTTGCTTATGAGACAAAAGAACATGCTACAATCAGTTTACTTAAATGGTTTATTGATGAGCAAGTAGAGGAAGAAAATAACTTCAATACACTTCTAAAAAAAGTAAAAAGATGTGAAAGTAATCCAGCAGCTTTATATTTATTAGATGATGAACTTGCAAAGAGAATCTACACACCGCTAAATACACAAAATGCTTAAATGCACAACAAGCCACTCTAAATCTACCTTCCCTCTGAAAAAACATAGGTAGATTTAGAGTGGCTTGTGTATTGTGGCAAAGTATGAAGACTCCATATAAGGAATGCACATTCTTAAGGTATAGAATTTAATGTAGTAGGATGCGTTGACTAGGCTTAAGTAGGTGCGCCTGTGTTGGGGTTCCGTAGGTGAAAGAGCTTCTGATAAGTTATCACTGTCGGTTGCCAAGTCGGCTGGCCGCATTAAGGAGCTTCGTAGCAGACTACATGATTAAAGTTGATAGCCTATTGAATGTGGTTTAAGGAATATGTAGACTTCTTATAGTAACTTATCTAGGAGATTGCCACCATCTCTTAGATAAGTGCCTAAAAATAAATGGATCCATACCAGCAGAGGGAGACTAGAACTTCACAAATTATTTTTAGTGGTATAGAAGGAAAGGGGCCTAGGATAACTTTCTTTCTATACTTTTATATTAGAAAGCTTGTAATTGAAATGATGTGTAAGTTGAGTGTTTATTGATACTATAGTTATACAGGAAATGTGCACCTCTGTATAGAGTTAAAAATTCATAAAATTTAAAATAATTAAGAGAGCAAAATAAACTTCTCTTTGGTGATTTTTTTCCTAGAAATCATGAAAGTGAATTTCGAAGGGAGAGGGTATAAAATAGAGGGGATTGTACAAAATGTATAGTTGAAAAATATTGGGCTAGCAATATGCACAAAGGGCAATTTAAGAGGTTTAATTAGCATAGTTAGAGGCTAATGATTAAATATTTTATAAAGAGAGGACCCGTGCATCACCGCCCTGTTCTATTCATAAGATGAAGTTATCTCATTCAGTGAATTGTTTGGAAAAAAGAAAGAGATAACACTAAAAGGTGTTATCTCGATTAAATGATTAACTATTTGTTTTATTAAGATATTATTTTAATTTCTTGCTTAAATATAAAACTAAATCATCGATGTTACTACATGCTGAATGAAGTTCTAATCTTTTATTCTTATACCATAAGCCTGAGCCATCTGGAATATAGCCTCTTTTTACATACATTCTTTGAGCTGGACCATACCCATAATGCATTCCTACACCTAAAGTTATAATATCACTAGATTTTTGGACTTCATGTTCTAATGTATCCAATAATTTATTGCCTATTCCACGTCCTTGATATTTAATTAGTACATTAAAGTCACATACTTCTGGTAAATTTTTAAAGGGCCCTGATATAGCTTTTGGTAATAAAGTTACATACCCTGCTATACTTCCTTCTAATTCTGCGATAAATACTTGTCTTTCTTGATTATTTTGCTCTCTAAAGTATTTTTCAAATTGAGATACTGGCTTATCCCAGCCTTGCTCTTCGAAGCCCTTGGATAATTCTATAGCATCTTTTTCTTTTAGTGAACGAATCAAAAGCTTATCTTCATTATAATAAATCATATGTATTCCCTTTCTATAGTTAAAATGCTATAACTAATTTATCATTTTAAATCAATTAAGCAAATATCTAATTATTAAATCTACCTTTATCATATTTTATTGTAGATTAAGTTTATGATAGGTATACATCCCACGTGCCATTGCTATAGCCATTAGAATAAGTGCTATGATGCCAGTGATAATAGAAAGAGTGGATGCAAGTGTAATGAAATAATGCTTAAGTGTTACAAGCCAAAGTATAAAAGGCATAATAAGCAAGCTAACCATATGAATAGATTTGGTTTTGCGCAGGTAAAAAGTATAACCTACGGTACTTACAGCTAAACAGCCTAGTGCAAGCAGTGTATATAAAGGTGTTTGTGTTTGGTAGAAGAAGTACCCTAAAAGAGGTAAAAAAGCAAGTCCTATACCAAGTGTATAATCTGTAGTGTTGTTCATGTTGATTCCCCCTAGAAAAAACTTAAACTTCAGTTAATGTATATACATTATACAATAAAATCAAATAAAATAAAGTATTTTTATTAAAAGTGTAAAAATGGGTGTGAAATAGATAAAATATATTTTATAAATTAATATAAAACATAAAATATTTCACATTACAGTAGTGAATTATAGCTAGTTGAAGGGATTAGAATTAGTGCATATAGTATGAAATAGAGAAGAAGAGCAGAGAAAAAATAAATTAGTTATAGAGATAATAATTAATGTTTGATATAATAGTACACAAAAAACCACATGAAACCACAATTTGAGAGAGGGGCTGAAAACGAATATGCTAGCAATAGAGAGACAAAGGATCATACTAGATAAGTTACGTGAAGATGGCGCAGTACGTGTAGTTGATTTGAGTAAGCTATTTGATGTGACAGAAGAAACGGTAAGACGTGATTTGGATAAACTAGAGAAACAAAATTTGCTTAAGAAGACATATGGGGGAGCGGTTTCTTTAGAAAATGATGAGAAAGAAGTAGAAGAGCATCCTTTTGAATATCGTATCAAGCAAAATTCGGAGAGTAAGGACAAGATAGGTAGGGCTATTGCTGATCTCATCCAAGATGGAGAAATCCTAATGGTAGATTGTAGTACAACATGTTTAGAAGTCTTAAGTCATATAGAAGAACAAAAGAAAGTTACAGTTATTACAAATGGACTAAGTACTATGACACTAGCAAGTAAGCTGAGCCATTTGACTTTAATAGGCACTGGGGGAACTTATAGAGAGAAATCTATCTCTTTTGTAGGTCCAACTGCAAAGAATAATATTAAGAGTTATTATGCAGATAAGGCCATTATATCCTGTAAAGGGATAACCAAAGAGCGTGGTGTTATGGAGTCTAGTGAGTTTGAAGCGGAGATTAAACAAAGTTTTATAGAATCTGCAAAAGAAACTATTTTAGCAGTAGATCATCAAAAGATAGATAAAAGTGCAATACATCGCTTGATAGGGCTAGAGAAAATTCATTATATCGTAACAGATGAGCCACTAGATGAAGAATGGTTAGAGGTATGCCGTAAATATAATATCAAACTTATTATAGCTAAATAGGGGAATAAATAAAGTTAATGATAGCAGAACGTATTTGTTGAAAAGGGGCTGTCGTACTAAAAATATACATACAATAGGTTGTAGTGTTTATTCTTAGTGCGGCAGCCCCTTAGATATTTATAGTTTAAACATTGCAATTAGTCTTCTAGTAAGAAAAATAAATTTTTGTATGGACAGTAGTTTTTCTCACTTCCAGGTTCAATATTGCTTGAAGTGTAGATAAGTGCTCTATCTTTCCAAAAGAGCAAACTGCGAATCATCTCTTCTTTAGTTTGAATGTTAGTATCTTCAGGTTCCTTTTCAGAGTTACCTCCTGGATACATGGTGATGAGCTCATAAGCATCTTCAACTTCTTTAGATTTTCTAAGAATGCACATGACTTGATAACTATATCCAGGTGCTTTGCCTTTGACAAAGCGTGTATAGAGTTCTCTTTCAAGTCGTTTAGCGTAGACAATTTCATCTTGGTCAGTTGTCTCAAGTAGCATGCTATAGCCTATAGGTTCTTCGAAGGTGGTAACAATGCGCTCTACATCTTCTGTTAGTTGCTTGAAGGTGCCCTTTTCTTGGAGAAGGTCTAAAGTTTTCTCCCAACCGTGTAAAAATTCTTTATCATGACAAATCATATGACTTTTTAATGCTTCTGTAAGTATAATATTCATTTAGTATCCTCCATTGATGTCATCTAAAGTTATACCATTTAAGAACTAGTATTGTCTAGAATGATGGTATTCTATGTAGAAGTTTTGTATAAGTATGAGGATACAATTTTGCATGATATACTAAGATGAACTATTAGACTTTTGTCAGATAAAATTTTGTTAGGAAGGAAAAGAGATAATGCAATATATTTTCATTCATGGATTGGGACAAAGTGCATCAAGTTGGGATGATACTATTGGCTATTTAACAGAACGTGAACATGTTATTTGCCCAGAGGTATCTTCGTTTATAGAAGGTGAAGAGGTTACCTATAAGAATTTGTATCAAAATTTCGCCAGATATTTAAATAGTCTTCATGAGCCGATTAATTTATGTGGGCTTTCATTAGGAGCAGTGATGGCATTAAACTATGCTATAGATTACCCTACTAAAGTGCAGTCATTAACATTAATTGCAGGACAATATAAAATGCCTAAAACATTACTGAAGCTACAAAGTATGATTTTCCGCTTGATTCCAGAGAGGGCTTTTGGGGATATAGGCATGGGGAAGAAGGATTTTATTGAATTAACTGGTTCAATGGTAGAGCTTGATTTTGGCAGTCATCTACAAGGGATAGCTTGTCCAGTACTTATAGTATGTGGAGAAAAAGATCCGGCTAATAAAAAGGCTGCAAGAGAATTAGCTGAGTATATAAATGGGGCACAGCTCCAATTTATAAAAGATGCAAAACATGAAGTGAATACTGATACGCCGCAAGTATTAGCAGAAATACTTAATCATTTTTATAACTAATAAAAGGAGTGACTTCACTTAGATGATGAAGCCACTCCTTTTATTAGTTTATAGATAAAATCAGTAAAAAGCATCTTGGTAAATAAATTAGTAAATATCAGTAAAATAGAGTTTGTGTGGTAAAATATACAAATAACTAACGAAAACCTAAGTAAATACTAGGTTTAATGATTAAAAATGACTAAATAAATTAATTAATAATATGAATAAAAGTTAAAAATACTGAAAAATATATTGCGTGTTTTAGAATTAGGTGATAGTATAACATCATAGATAAAACCACATAAAACCACATAAACAAAGAATATGTTTGTGTATGAGATAAAAAATCAAACATTTAATAAAGGAGCAAAGGGATGAACAACTTACAAGAGTATGAAATCAAAGTGAAAATGTGTGAAATCGGAAAACGTGTTTACGGAAGAGGAATGGTTGCATCTAATGATGGTAACTTCTCTGTAAAGATTAGTGATACAGAAATTCTTTGTACACCAACAGGCACAAGCAAAGGATTTATGACACCAGAGATGATTTGTAAAGTAGATTTAGAAGGTAATGTATTAGAAGCAACAGCACCTTATAAGCCATCTTCAGAAGTGAAAATGCATCTTAGAATTTACCAACTTAGAAAAGATGTTAATGCTGTTGTTCATGCGCATCCAATGTATGCGACTGCATTTGCAATTTGTGGTAAGCCACTTGATAAGCAAATTATGCCAGAGTCTACAATCTTCCTTGGTGATGTACCATTAGCAGGTTATGGTATGCCTTCTACAGTAGAAGTACCAGATGCTATTGAACCATTCTTAGATACACATGATGCAGTACTTCTTGCAAATCACGGTGCACTTGCATGGGGAGTAGATATTGAAGCAGCTTACCACAAGATGGAAGGTTTAGAGTTCTACGCACAACTTCTTTATTTAACAGAAAGCATGGGAGGCGCTAAAGAACTTCCACAAAATGAGGTAGATCGTTTAGTTGAACTTAGAAGAGGGATGAATTTACCAGGTAGACATCCAAAACTTTAATACATAGAAATGAAATAATATTGAGTATAAAGAACAAGCGCATAATGAGAGAAGGATTAATTAAACACATTAAGGGGGAAAGAAAATGGAAAATACATATCGTTTAAAAGGTGCACTTCCTAAAGTCGGAATTAGACCAACTATTGATGGCAGAAGAGAAGGCGTTAGAGAATCATTAGAAGAACAAACAATGAGCATGGCTAAAGCAGTAGCTACACTTATTGAAGGCACACTTCGTCATCCAAATGGTGATAAAGTTGAATGTGTCATTGCAGATACTACAATCGGCGGTGTAGCAGAAGCAAGTGCATGTGAAGCAAAATTTGAAAAAGAAAATGTAGAAGTTTCTATTACAGTTACACCATGTTGGTGCTATGGTGCAGAAACACTTGATCTTAACCCACACCGTGTGAAAGCAATCTGGGGATTCAACGGTACAGAAAGACCAGGTGCTGTATATCTTGCATCAGCAGCTGCAGCTCATGCACAAGCAGGGCTTCCAGTGTTCTCAATCTATGGCAAAGATGTTCAAGATTCAGGAGATCAAACAATTCCAGCAGATGTAGAAACTAAACTTATTACTTTTGCAAAAGCAGGTCTTGCTGTAGCACAAATGAGAAACAAATCTTATTTATCAATTGGTAGTGTATCAATGGGTATCTCAGGTTCTATTGTAGATCCACACTTCTTTAGTGACTACTTAGGTATGAGAACAGAATACGTAGATATGATTGAAATCATGAGACGTATTGAAAATGAAATCTACGATAAAGATGAATATGAAAAAGCACTTGCTTGGGTAAAAGCTAATTGCAAAGAAGGTGCAGAACTTAACAAACCACATCTTATCAAAGACCAAGCAGCTAAAGAAGCAGATTGGGAATTCATTGTGAAGATGACACTTATTTGTCGTGACCTTATGGTAGGTAATGAGAAGTTAGCAGAAAAAGGTTTTGTTGAAGAAGCAAATGGACACAATGCCATTGCAGCAGGTTTCCAAGGTCAACGTCATTGGACAGATTACAAACCAAATGGTGACTTTACAGAAGCTATCCTTAATTCATCATTTGACTGGAATGGTACACGTGAAGCTTTTGTTGTAGCTACAGAAAATGATGCACTTAATGGTGTGCCAATGTTATTTGGTCATCTTCTTACAGGTACATCTCAAATTTTCTCAGATGTACGTACATACTGGAGTCCTGAAGCTGTAGAACGTGTAACAGGACATAAGTTAGAAGGTCTTGCAGCAAATGGTATTATCCATCTTATTAACTCAGGTTCTACAACACTTGATGGAACGGGTAAACAAAGAAATGCAGCTGGCGAACCAGCTATGAAACCATTCTGGGATATTACAGAAGAAGAAGTTAAAGCTTGCCTTGATGCCACAACATGGCCATCAGCAAACCGTGAATACTTCAGAGGGGGCGGTTACTCATCATGCTTCCTTACAGAAGGTGGTATGCCTGTAACAATGAGTCGTATCTCTATGGTGAAAGGTCTTGGACCAATCCTTCAAATTGCAGAAGGTTACACAGTAGAGCTTCCAAGTGATGTACATGATACACTTAATAAACGTACAGATCAAACATGGCCTACTACATGGTTTGTACCAAACTTAACAGGTGAAGGTGCATTCAAAGATGTATATAGTGTTATGAATGAATGGGCTGCTAACCATGGCGCAATCAGCTATGGGCATATTGGGGGAGATCTTATTACTCTTGCTTCTATGCTTCGTATTCCAGTAGCAATGCACAATGTACCAGAAGAAAGAATCTTTAGACCTAAAGTATGGAGCGCATTTGGTACAAAAGATCAAGAAGGTGCTGACTTCAGAGCTTGTAACAACTACGGACCACTTTACAAAAACGCATAGGAGGTCCTTATGAATAAAGCATATATTGCCTTTGACTTAGGTGCATCAAGTGGAAGATTAATGTTAGGAATTGAGAAGGGCGAGACGGTAGAACTAGAAGAAGTTCACCGTTTCCCTAATGATCCAGTAACTATAGGTGGAACGATGTACTGGGACATTCCAAGGCTTTTCCATGAGATGAAACAAGGTCTTAAGAAGGTAGCAAGAAGAACTGATGTAGATATTCAATCTATGGGAATTGACACCTGGGGGGTAGATGGCGCATGGATTGATGAGGATGGACAAATGATTAATTTGCCTATTCATTATAGAGATGGTAGAACGGGAAAAGTCATTGAGGAAGTAGAAGGCCTCATTGATGAGGAAATGCTTTATACTTTAACAGGTATACAAAAAGCGAACTTCAATACGATTTATCAAATGTATTATGACAAGAAGTATAACAAAGTCATCAAAGAGCATGGCTATAAGTGGCTTTTTATGCCAGATTTATTAGGTTATTTCTTTACAGGGAATCTTTATAATGAAGCAACAGTTGCTTCAACAAGTGGATTACTAGATGCACACACAAGAACCTATAGTGAAGAAATTTTTAATAAATTAGGTTTTAAGCGTGAATGGATGAACGAACTTGTTATGCCAGGTACTAAGATTGGTACACTTTCACAAGCTATACAAGAGGAAACAGGGCTGGGGGGCCTTCCAGTTATAGCAGTAGCAAGTCATGATACAGCTTCTGCAGTAGCAGGAGCGAAAATAGAGAAGGAAAATGAGCTTTACTTAGTATGTGGTACTTGGTGCCTAATGGGATTAGAAGTAGGTACACCTTATTTAACAAAAGAAGCACAAGAAGCTGGTTTTACCAATGAAGGTAGTGCAAAGGGCAAGATAAGATTACTTAAAAATATTAATGGTCTTTGGATTTTACAACAACTTAAAAAGTGTTTAAATGATAGAGGACTTCCTGTAGATTTCCCTGATATTATTGCAGAGGCTAAAGAATCTAACCATACTTATGCTATTGATATTGCAGATGAAAGATTTATGGCACCTATAAATATGGAACAAGAAATTATTAAGGCATGTGAAGAGGTATATGGTGTAAAACTTACTAGAATCGGTGATATTGCTACAGCAGTATATAACGGATTAGGAAAGCTGTATAAAGAGACAGTTATCCAGTTCGAAGCACTCATTGGTGAACCTATTACCACTATTCATATGGTAGGTGGTGGGACAAAAGATCAGCACCTATGCCAAGTTGTAAGTGAAATGACAGGGAAAACTGTGATTAAAGGTACAACAGAAGCGTCAGCTATGGGAAATGTACTTTTACAACAAGGAAGCTGCTAGGGAGTCTACATGATATTAAAAGGATAAATAGGATTCGTAATATGCGCTATGTTTTAAGGTAAGTGTATTGTGGATATTATATCCTTATATAACGATAGAGATAAAGAAACAATGCATCTGAGATCCTACTATAGGAGAACAGATGCATTTTGTTATAGATTGATTAATTTAGGAGGAGCATATGAGTTCACATACAAGCAAGAAATATAAACATTTCTATGGAGATTTACATACACACACAGGTTTTTCAGATGGGCAAGGTACACCTAAAGAAGCTTTTAAATGGGCAAAGGAAAGTAGAAGAGGAGATTTTTTAGCTGTGTCAGACCATGCGGATCGTATTGACCAAAGAAAGTGGGAAGCAACTTTGAAGGCAGCGCAGGAAGCAACGGATGAGACGTTTGTAGCATTGGCTTCTGTTGAATCGGGTTATAGTGAGGAGTATATAGATGAAGACGGTGTGGCTGTAGTTAATGGAGGAGAACTTAATCTATTAGGTGTAAGTGAGCTTATAGTAGAAAGTGGCTATCCAACAAATGGTGAGCACTTTGGAGAGCTTCTCAAAAAACAAGAAGAAGCCATAGCCTTTTTTAATCATCCTCAAGAAGCCAGTTGGCCAACAGATAAAATATGGAATGCCTATAAAGATTTTGAAGTGTTAAATCCAGAAGAAAATTTACAAATTGTAGGTGTAGAGGTATCTAATGAAACAAGTGCTTATAATGATTTGCATGAGTTAGTATATAGTATAGCTTTAGATAAAGGATGGCGATTTGCACCTTTTGCCAACTCAGATACACACAGTGGTAAGTGGTTAAGTGGATTTGATGACCGTACAGTTGTGCTGGCAGAAGCACTTACAGCCAAGGATTTATTAGAAGCATTTAGACAACGACGTTTCTATGCTGTACAGAATCCGAGTTTTCAAATAGAGTTTGAAGTGAATGGTCAGGTCATGGGGAGTGTGTTAGAACCGTCATGCATAGATTATGAGATAAAGATAGAGGTAGAAAATAGATCTCCAAAGGAAGGAGAAGCCTTTAAATGTATACAATTAATATCAGATAATGGAGAGGTAGTAGCTGAAAAGTTATTAGACAGTTTCTATGACCTATGGCAATTTGGAGTGGCGAGTACAACAGCACATTACTATTTTGTAAGAGTAGTCAACCAACTAGGAGAGAAAATATGGACAGCACCTATATGGACAGGAAGAAAGGCTAAGATATGGGAACCGGTGCAAAAGGGTATTCGTATACCAATGGATAAAATGAGTATATGTGAAGTCTCTTCAGAGAAAGTAGCACATCAAGCAAAGGAAGTACTTAATCTAGATACTAAAACTTGGTGGGAAGCTGAAGGCCCAATGGGAGAGCTTCTATTGGATTTGGGAGAGATCAAAAATATAGTAGGGATAGGCTATCGTAAAAATTATATTCATTATGAAGATAAAGAGGCACTTGCAAAGCTACTGGATTGTTATGAGTATGAGATAAGATTAGAACAGGATGGAGAAGCTATTCATAAGGAAAAAGGCCGTATCTTAAATTATGGAAAAGAGCATTATACTCACTTTGAGTCAGTCAAAGGTAGATATATTTATATTAAAGCTAAAAGTATAGAGGAAAATGCTACAGTTGCGATAGGGAATATCTTTATTTATACTCAATGAATTTATAATAAATTTATATGGAAGCGTTAAAATGCTATCTGAAATTAGAGACCTATTTATATACCAAAAATACTAAATTGTAAAATTTTTAGAGTATGATATAATAGGCTAGGTAATAATAAAGGTATCTAAGCCAAAAGGAGCATAGCCAGAAATGAAGAAGATAAGTGAGACTCAGAGGAAGCAGCTTACCAAGTTCTTTTTAAGAATGATGCTGCTAAGCTTTATCGCAGTAGTACTTATAGGAGGCGTTGTAGCTTGCACTGTAGGAAATACTTTTAGTAAGATAAAAGTTGCAAGTAGAGATGAATTAGATCCAAACCTCCCACAATATAATCGTAATGAAGATACAGATCAGGAAGCATTACATTTAAATGTAGCAGTATTTGGGGTAGATAAAGATGAATCAAGGACAGATGTTATCTTTGTCGTACACTTTAATAGTGAAACAGGGAAGACAGAAGTGATTTCAGTACCAAGAGATACAAAAGTAACTTGGACGGATTATCAGATTGAGAAAGCAAAAGAACTTGATAGATATATACAAAATCCATGTAAAATTACAGAAATGAGTTCTTTTGGTGGTATAGAGAATATTAGATATTTCACTGTAAATGCACTAGAAGATATTTTAGGGATTAAAATAGACCATTATGTTGTTGTAAATATTGATGCATTTAGAAAGATTGTAGATGGTATAGGTGGCGTAACTGTTGATGTACCAAGACGTATGGAGTACACAGATAATAGCCAAGGCCTTTATATAGATCTTGAACCAGGCTTACAAACTCTAAACGGAGAACAAGCAGAGGGTTTAGTGAGATGGAGACATAATAATGACTACAGTGAGCAATATGCAGAAGGGGATACAGGGCGTATAGAAACACAACAAATTTTCTTAACAGCCTTTGCTAAAAAGGTCATGAGTCCACAAATTTTAAAAGCAGTACCACAAATGGTTAATATCTTATACTCAGATGTGCAAACAGATGTTGCTTTAAAAGATATACCTACATACTTAGGATATATTAATAAGTTTAATACAGCTAAGTTGAACTTTGAAACACTTCCTGGTGAATTTATTAGAGAAGAAAAGTGGTACTACATGGTAGACTATGATGAAGTAGATGAATTTGTAGCAGCACATTTTAATGATAATGTAGCAATAGCACAAAGTGGGGTTGTTGCTACCGAAGAATAAAGCAAAAGGGTAAGGTGATACCAAGTGGTCGCCTTACCCTTTTTATAATTTGCTATTTTTCATCAGTCTTGTCTGTAGTTTTATCAGAGGTTTGGTTAGGATCATCAGTAAACCAGCGACTGGTTGTTGTTGGGTTGCTAATAATACCAGCAGTAACTAAGATTGCTAAGACAGCATTTACAATTTCTTGATATTCGCTTGGGACAACTTTAATCCCAAAAGCAGAAAGAAGAAGAGGAATAACTGCAGCAATAGAAACCCAGAGACCATAGTTGCGCCATCTACTATTATTGTTCATAAACTTACCTCCTACTCTAACAATGAGAGCGATGATTCAATAATAGTATACGTGCTATTTGTCTAAATGGTGATAGATATTTAGGCCAAACGTTCCACCATATAATCGTCTTCAAAAAGACCTACATATCTACTACCTTCTTCATCTTCATAAGTGCCTTTGCCATGCATTCTACCATCTACAAAGTCACCGGTATAGCTATGTCCATTAGGAAAACGCATAGTACCTTTACCAGTAATATGACCATCTACTACATCACCAATATAGATACTTCCATTTAATAATGAGACCTTACCTTTACCTGTAGCTACACCATCTACTAAGTCCCCTTCATAAGTACCGATGTTAGGTAGATATAATTGACCATGTGTTGATGTAACCATATAGTCATCTTCAAAGATACCTTGATATTTAGCACCTGTTTCATCTTCATAAGTGCCTTCACCATGCATATAACCATCTAAGAATTGACCAATATACTTGTGGCCATTATTGAAAGTTCTCATCCCTTTACCAGTAAGTTTGCCATGGACAACATCACCGCGATAAGACGAACCATCTAAATAGGTATAAGTACCTTTACCATGAGGAATACCTTCCTCTACATCCCCTTCATATGTACCAATTTCACTAAGTGTTAATTTGCCACGACCTGTAGCAATACCATCTCTAAATTCACCTTCATAGCAATCACCATTAGCAAAGCGGCAAATTCCATGAGCTTGGATTTTGTTATTCATAAAAGTACCTTCGAAGACTAGGCCTTCTGCAGTATGGAAAGTCCCTTTACCTTCACGTACACCATTAAGAAAAGCACCTTCATGGAAGGAACCATCGCTCCAATGATAAACCCCTTGTCCAGTTTGTTCACCTTTGTAGAAGTCTCCTTCATAGGTTTCTTCGTCATCTAAATAGGCTTTCCCACGGCCATGAGGTTCTCCATTTTTAAATTCCCCTTCGTAGATTAGCTTTCCATCTTCGTTATAAAGCTTACCCATCCCATGAAACATAGGACCCTTCATCGCACCTTCATACATTACATTTCCGTTTTTATGGTATAAGACTTCGTCTTCGTATACATCATCGTGTTTTGAAAATAATGATTTAAGTTTTTCAAACATTTTTGGATCCTTCCTTTGTATATTTTATAGCTTTATTATATCAGTTTTTAAAGGAAAAAAACAGCTTATCAGCCGAAAAGATAACAAGTTAAAAAGTAAGCACAGAGTATACCAACAAATGATGCAATCAAGCCACCTACAACGGTATAACGTGTGTTTTTAACTTTGATAGTCATAAAGTATACAGACATGGTATAAAAGATGGTTTCAGTACAGCCAAACATAATAGAAACAAGACGACCAATGAAAGAATCGGGGCCGTAAGTTTGGAAAATATCCAGAATAAGGCCAGTAGAAGCAGAAGAAGATACGGTACGCATGAGCGCGATAGGTAGGACTTCTTTTGGGAAATTAGTTGAAGCAACTAAAGGACTTAATAGGCGTACTAGACCATCTAGACCGCCAGAGCTTTTGAGCATGCCTACACCTAACATTAAGGCAACGAGTGTAGGTAAAATAGAAACAACAACACAAAGGCCTTCTTTGGCACCATCAATAAAAGATTGAAAGATATCTACCTTATGTAATAAACCATAAATAACAATAGAGCACATAACAAGAGGAATAAGTAAATCAGATATGTACATAAACGCTTTCATTAATCGTTCCTCCTATACATAAGTTTTGCAAAAGTAATTGCAACAATAGAAGCAACAGCAGTAGCAAGTATAGAAGGTCCAATAACTTCTGTCGGATTGGCAGAGCCATATGCACTTCTATAGGCAACCATATTAATAGATACAAGTTGAATTGTAGAGATGTTTACAATTAGGAACATACACATAGCATGTGTAGCCGTTTTAGGATGTGTTTTATTAAGCTTTTGTAATTCTACCATAGCCTTAAGACCAGGAGGTGTAGCAGCCCAACCTAGACCTAAAAAATTAGCAATAATATTTGTGGCAATGTATTTCCTTGCGGGATGATCCTTAGGGACATCAGGAAAAAGGAAATTCAATATAGGTGTCATCTTTTTGGCTAGAGCGTCAATAAGATGAGCGTTTTCTGCAATACGCATAATACCCATCCACATAGCAAGTGCACCACAGGTTTTAAAGCAAAGTTCTACTGCAGATTGACTAGACTCTAACATGGAAGTTGTAAGGGCTTGCATATTGCCGCCAAAGAGGGCCATAAGCAAAGAAAAGATAACCATAAATCCCCATAAGTAATTAAGCATTTCATTCTCTCCTAACTTCTAATAAAATATCTTGTCCTAATATATATGCACGTAAGTAGAGAAACTTGCCATCAAGAGAGAGAAAAGCTATTGGCAGAAAAATGTATTATTGGTAAATGAAAAAAGGTCATAAAAGCAGGTGAAACAGATTATTCGACAAAAAAATAAAAAAAATTCATCAAAACAGGTACAAATATTGGATTCGACAAATATTATATTATTAAATTGATAAAAAAATCAAAAAAAACGATAAAAATTTACAAAACGGGAATTGACTTTTATTGCTAATTATGGTACTTTAATAGTACATAAATTAGAAAAATGTACTTAGGTTAAGGAAAATATGTTATAAAGGGAGAGGATTTAAGTGAAATCAACAGGAATTGTAAGAAAAGTTGATGAGCTAGGACGAGTTGTGTTACCAATCGAATTAAGAAGAAATCTTAATATCCAAGAAAAAGATTCATTAGAAATTTTTGTAGATGATGAAAGAATTATCCTCAAAAAATATGAACCAGCAGATATCTTCAACGGGTCAATGGAAGACCTTATTGATTACAAGGGTAAAAAGGTTGCAAAAAGCACAATATATGAATTAGCAAAAATGGCGGGGATCCAAGTAGTAGAATAAATAAAAGGAGGTTGTGAAAACAACCTCCTTTTTTGTGTTATTAATTTAGATAGACATCAGAGAATTCGATATCAACTTTTTCACTATGTAAAGTATGGATATAATTAGAATCCATAAGATGTGCAAAGTTTATTTCAATAGGTAGGCGTATGATAAATTCAGTTCCTTCATTAACTACGCTACTTACTTCAATAATCCCATTATTTAATTCAACAAAGGACTTAACTAGAGAGAGCCCGATGCCGGCCCCTTCGGCTTTTCGAATTAATCCATTTTCGATGCGGGTAAAACGTTCAAATATGACTTTTTGACTCTCAGGTGGAATACCTACTCCCGTATCTTTAATATGAATACAAGCCTGGTTATTCTCTGCAGTGATAAAGACATCAATGTGCCCACCTTCAGGTGTATACTTAATAGCATTTGATAAGAGATTTAAAAGTGAACGTTCAAGAAGGTCTGTATCAATGGTGCAAAAGATTTCTTCCTCCTCTGTATCAAATAATGCAGAGATATTTTTACGCTCCATATAGGATAAAGTTGAACCTAATATATTTTCTGTTAGGTCTACAATGTTAATGGTGCGTTTAGATACGTTGAAGAAATGACTTTCAATACGATTAATATCTAAGAAATTATTGAGTAGACGTAATAGACGCATACAGTTTTGATTAATCATTGTATTGTAGGTAGAAATTTTATCATATTCACCCTGTGTAATGAGATTATTTTGAAGTTGTGTAGCACTGTAAATAATGTTGACTGGCGTTTTTAGCTCATGAGAGATGGTGCAGAAGAATTCTAGTTTTAGTTTTTCTAATGCAATATCTTGTTGAAGTTTATCTTGGTGTTTCTTGTAGGAAATATCCTTAGCAGAAGCAATAATTGCACGTGGTTCATTAGCATGAGAAAGTGTTAGATAAAGTTCAACATCTACTTGCTCAGATGTTGAAGTATTCATCTTAACTTCTATTGTTGCATGTTCTTGAGCATGTTTATAAAGGCTTTGTATGATTTGTTCAACCAAATCTCTGTCTTCAATGGCTATATAGTTCATGAAAGGTGTATACAGTATGTCTTGCGTATCAGAAGCCTTTAAGAGTATGCGTCCGTGTTCATTTGAGTGATAAATATTATGATCTACAATAACAAAAAGAGCATTGGGGTAGAAGAACATCATTTGTGAGTACAAAGTATCTACATATTGAAACTGTTTTTGAATAGATTCATTTTCCTCAGACATATGCTGGAGATAATGATTCATTAAAGTTGTACTTTCGTTGTAGAGCTCTAGTTTTTGTGTAAGATCTTTTGAATACTGAATAATAGAGTCTTGAGAGACCAACTTAAAGAACGCAACCATTAATGTAAGCTGATAAATCATGTATAAGTAGGCATATTTAATTCCTGTATATAAACTTAATACAAAACCAATGATAATAAGCATACTTAAAGTAAGAAGATAAAAGAATATCTTTCTATTTGCTTTTTGTACAAAGAGGTTTTTAGTATCTCCTATATGATATGCCATGCAAAGCATAAGAAAACATAGGATAATACATAAGATAATATAG
This sequence comes from Holtiella tumoricola, assembly GCF_027857615.1. Classification (NCBI taxonomy): domain Bacteria; kingdom Bacillati; phylum Bacillota; class Clostridia; order Lachnospirales; family Cellulosilyticaceae; genus Holtiella; species Holtiella tumoricola. Next base: position 67,449 of record NZ_JAQIFT010000062.1, on the reverse strand, counting down.
TACAAAATAGGTAAAGCAAATAAGTTATTTGTAATATTAAAAGGTGTAATTGTTTGATGTATTGTAAAAACTATAAGTGTTCCTAGTAAATAAATATTGCAAATAAATTTGCGTTTGTGAGGATGATTAAAGTATTTAAACACTAATATAGTAGCTATGCAAAAGAGCATAATAAATATTATAAAGCAATTAAAGAATTCGGTGTAAACTTCATCAGTAAGTGGCCAGCTGAATCGAAAGTTTAATAAGAGTAAATTAAGGGTTAAGAATAAGAAGCTTCCTCCATTCATGCAACCAATAGTACATAGTAATGCTGAATTATGAGCATCTAAACTAAACAAGCTAGTAGCAACGATTAAACAACTTAAAAGTAAAACACAAGCGAGATACATAGTATAGGCTTGTTTTAAATCAACGAAGAAAAATAGATATGTAATATTAAAAATACAAAAAGCATAAATAATTTTAGACATACTAAAAGACAATATTTTTTTCATAAGCTCCCCTATTATTAAAAAGTTATAATTAAATTTTTATATTGAACGCCCGTCCTTATTATAATATAAAAATGTGAAATATTCTACAATATTACATATATAAGTACATGTATAGGGTTAATAGAATCTTTATATCATAGTGATATAGTGTTTAAAAAGAATTAGAGAGGTGCAGTAATGATTAAGTTACTTGTTGATAGTACATGTGACATGCCTAAAGAATTTAAGATGGGACAAGATGTGGACTTCTTGCCTCTTCGTATTCGTATCCAAGATAAAGAGTACTTAGACAAAAAAGAAATTGCAGTTGAAGAAGTTTACAAAGCAATGAAAGAAGGCATTATGCCACAAACTTCTCAGCCTACACCTATAGAAATTTTTACTCAACTAGAGCAATATGGCCAAAATGAAGATGATGTCATTTATTTAAGTTTTTCATCTAAAATGTCAGGTACCTACCAAACCGTGTATTTAGCAATGGAAGAGATAAAACAAAGATATCCTAAGAGCAAGTTTACCGCTATTGATTCAAAATCAGGCTCTATCTGTATAGGATTCATGGTAATAGAAGCAAATAAAATGATAGAAGAGGGTAAGACATACGAAGAAATTGTAGAACGTTTAAAATTCTTGAGTGAACATGCAGAACATATCTTTACTCTGTCAGACTTAAAGTGGATTGTAAAAGGTGGACGTATTAATAAATTTGAAGGTGTCCTTGGGAATATGCTTCATATTATGCCACTCATAGAAGTAAATGATGGATTTATAGAAGTATTTGATAAAGTTAGAGGTGAGAAGAAACTTCTAAATAAATTAGTTGATGTAGTAGAGCAACGTATTGGCAAGTACACTAATCAAAAAATAGGTCTTGTACATGCAGAAGATAAGGAACTCTTAGAAAAGATCAAAGTATTATTAAGAGAAAGACTTGGCGATGTTGAGTTTATAGAAACAGGTATTGGGAGTGTATTAAGCGCTCATCTAGGATTAAGCGGTGTAGGAATATGTTTCTTTAATGAAATTTAACAACTTAGTCATAAGCCATTAGATTTTAGCTAGTAGACTAATACTAACAAAAGGCGGAGGGAATGAACTTATGGAACTTGAAATGTTTAGCTTCATTGAAGAAGTCTTAAACCAATTAGATGGTATGAAAATAAATTTAGATATAGCAAGTCGTGAATTAGAACATTTTTTTGAAGAAATGCTAGAGAATAATAATGAAGGGTATCTTAACATTAATTCACGTGTAAAATCGAAACAAAGCTTAAAAGAAAAAATGCTACGTTATGATTATTATACAGAGTATAAAACACCAGAGGTAATGTTTAACCGTCTTTCTGATTTAATAGGTATTCGTCTAGAGTGTCGTTTCGTTGGAGATGAAGCAGTTATATATAAACTTTTACGTAAGCAATTTACAATTCCTTCAGAAGAATATCATGGCTTCTATAGTCCAGAAAGTAATAAGCATATCTTTTTAGAACTGGCAAGCAAACAGCCTAAAAGCCAAAAAAATGGTATGAAAATGTATCGTATAGATGGTAAATATATATTTGATGATAAATGTTATAACTTTGAGGTACAGATTAAATCATTAGTAAATATATTCTGGAGTGAAATTGAACATAAAGTTATTTATAAAAATTATAACTATATTATTGCAGATCGTTTCTATAAGGATATTATGAGTTCTATTAAAAATAGTTTAACAACGATCGATCAGCAACTTCTACTTATTTCTAATCAATTTGATAGAAGACAATCAAAAAGTAAATCAGGAAGAAAAATACAAATTGAGCAACTTTTATCTAAGGCATTATATGATTTATTTGCCCATAAGATTAAAGAAAGCATAGGGATTTTAGTAGACTTTAGAAAGTCTTGTGATACTATTGTAAAATATGTATTTAGAGATGCACTAAGTGATGATGAAGTTCTTTATAATACAACAATGACTAGCGTATTTTCTAGATTAAATGAGATAGAGAACAAAGAAGTAGATTTTACATCTCAAATCTTATTTAAGCGAGAGTGTCAGGTTGAAGATGCGTTTAGTTATAAATTGGTGAACTTTATAAGAACCATTATTAATGATGAATTCCAATGGAATATTTTCTTTAGGATTTTATTTGAGGTCGAGCCCGAATGTAATGCAGGAGATTTAGAAAACTTTGTAGCATTTTATAAATCAAGATTCTATAGTGGTGTCAATCTTAGAAGTTTAGAAAAAAAGGTTAGCAAAGAAGAAGCCCTATGGATTATGGATGAATTACTAGAGCATTTTGCAGATTTATTCATACGCGTAAATACAGTTGAGTTATTGTATGATAATGTGATTGAACAAGTTATTAGTCTACTTAGTAATATTGTAGATACCATTAGCCGTAATATCTTTACATACGATGATTGGACTAATGAGAAAGAAATTTACATGCAATTATTGGAACTACGTTTATCATCTATATTAGATATTGATGTGGAAGCTACAAAGGTATTAGATTTTCTTGAAGATGTAAGAAAAAGTGATTCTAATATTGATATTCATAAGAGTATTGTTAAGTACATTGATAAATTATAATTTAATAATAGAGGGGGTGTGATAGAATAACTAATTTATAGAATTAGTAGTTTTGTTACAGCCCCTTTATAGATTTTTATGAAATGAAATAGTATACTAAATAGTAGGATAACTTTGTACAAAGGAAGAAGGTGAGAAAATGAATAAGAGCCTAAAGGAAGTAGAATTACAACTTCAAAGGTTAAAAAATGATCCGAAAATCATAGATTTTTTTATTGAATTGGCATACCAGAACTTAAGGCAAGATCCGGAATATGTAAGGTCTATTTTAGAGCAAGCATTAGAGGTATGTAGGGGACAAAATTATAAAATACCAATGGCAGAATGTCTTTACTATTTAGGATGGTATTACTGTGACAAAAGTGATTATAGAAAATCAGTACGTTTGCTTCTAGAAGCTAATAACTTATTTATTGAAATGGGACATAAGAGGGGAATGAGCAAAAGCTATAATGCCCTTGTACCCAATTATGTAGAGCTAAGCATGTTTGATTTAGCCATAGAAAACGGAATCAAGTCACTAGATATAGCAGAAGAACTAGATGAGGAGACTTTTACCAATACCATATTACTGAATACAGGTTTCGCCTACGTAAGCTGTGAAAAGTATGAAGAAGCGGCTCAGTTAGTTAAGCGTGTACGTATATATGAAGATCATTTAAGTTTAGACAGTAAAGTAAGTTTATATTGTATCATGAGCCAAATTAAGCTACATGAGAATGAACTTGCAGAAGCCTATGAATATACTGATAAGATTATAGAAATAGCACATATAAGGGGATTTAGTAATTATTACATTGAAGCAGAAAATTTAAGAGGGCTTGTCACTTGGAGAATGCAGAAGTATGATGTCAGTGAAGAACATTTTAAAAAAGCTTTAGTATATGGTAAGGGAGAAGCCTATAATAATGTGATATTTACTACCTACTATTCCTATGCAGAGTTTTTGTATGAACGCAAGAAATATGAGCAGGCTAAAGAATACATAATAGGAGCCATTGAAATAGGTAAGACATTAGGATTACCTTATGCACTTATAAAGGGGTATAAGCTATTAAGCAAGTGCTATGCAGAACAAGAAGATTATAAAGAAGCTTATGAAGCGAGTAACGTTTGCAGAAATTATGAAAAGGAATTCTTTAACTTAAATAGTTCTTTAGCATTTAATCAACTTAATATAAGAACATTACAAGTTAAAGCAACACTATATGAACAGCTCTATAATAAGATTGAAGGGGTATTTAGGGTAGGTCAGCGCTTAACATCTAACTTAGATATTAAAGAAACATTTGAAAGTATTTATAGAGAATTAACTACCTTGGTAGATGCAGATGCCTTTGGATTAGCTTTAATTGATGATGAAGAGAATAATTTAAACTATGAGTTCTTTAGGGTAGAAAACAATAATTATAATTTAGGGGCTGTCTATATGTATGATGAGACAAGCTTAGGGGGCTATGCGCTTACCCATGATGTTATTGTACATATTAATGATACTGATAAAGAAAGTGCAAAGTATGTAAAGCATCATAGATTGATAGGTGAAAGAATAGGATATAAAGCACAATCGATTATATATTGCCCACTAACTGTAGAAAATAAAAAAATTGGTGTTGTGACAGCACAAAGCCGTAATAAAAATGCTTATAACGAAAGAGATATTAGCACCTTAAAGTTATTTGCAACGTATGCGGCAATAGCTATTTATAATGGGCAATTATTTAAGCAAGTAAACTACTTAGCAAATTTTGATGGGCTTACTGATGTGTGGAATAGAAGGGAAGTATTTAAACTAGCAGAAAGGGCTTTTAAGAAAGTCAAAAACTTAAAAGATAAGCTTTGTGTGATTATGCTAGATATTGACTATTTCAAACATATTAATGATGAATACGGACATCTTGTAGGGGATAAGGTATTAGTCAGAGTAGCAGCAATTAGCAAGGAGCAGATTAAAAAGACAGACTTGATAGGACGTTATGGTGGAGAAGAGTTCATTATCTTTTTACCTCAGACCACATTAGAAGAGGCACTTATAAGAGCTAATAAAATATGTGAAGGGATTCATAACTATAAGAAGAAAGTACCTAACAAGCCACCATTTAGAATTAGTGCCAGCTTAGGTGTATATGAATTTGATGGAAGTGAAATGAATTTAGATGAAGGTATTAAAAGGGCAGATGAAGCATTATATCAAGCTAAACAACAAGGGAAAAACCAAGTAGTTTGTTATCAGGAAACTTTAAAAGCTTAATATAATACAAGTCTTTTTATATAAAAGACCCCTATATAACTAGATTAAAATCTCTAGCTATATAGGGGCTTTATTCGTTGGCGCTAATAAGCCTCATTAATATTTATAGTATTGCATAGGACGATTATCGCTAGTACGTAATCCAGTAAGGTATGAGACGTTTGGAAGTAATGCTTCTAGTTCTTCTAAAGTAATTTCAGATTGAATAAAAGCATAGGCACCATCGATTAAATGAGTAGCAAGCTTATGTGCATTTCTAAGTAAATCGTAGAAACTGAAAGTATAAACATTTCCAGTCACAGGATGTAACCATACAGCTTTTTTAGTATTCAAATAATCTGTAAATTCATCTACACAATCATGATAAGAAAATGTATTAGCTAAACTAGCTATACTCTTTGGAAGCAAAGGTGTAGCAGCTGTAGCTAGATTTTTTTTGAGGCCAAGACGGTCATAAGTCCAAGCAAAATAGTTTCTAAAATCATGATAGGAATCTTTAATCACACGACTGCCATTAGGGATAGCATAGATTGAGAAAAGAAGTTCTTCGTACATATCTAAGATAATAGGAGGCAGTTCGATGTCTTTTAAAATATGCTTATGGACCTTAAAGCTTTTTGCATTACGATTGAATTTCTCTTGGAGGAGAAGGGAATCAATTGCGACTTCTATACGTTTATGCATACCTTGATATTTAAGCGTATTAGGGTCTTCACTATTATAACGGCCACCTAAGTAAAAAATGTAAGGATGACAAGTCACATCTAAAGCATAGTGGCAGAGTAGACCACAAATATAAGCCATACAAGGTTCAAAAAGTTCAGGACTATTAACGTGTTTTTTTGCAAAGCAAAGAGAAGAAGATAAGAAGTATCCTGTATGACTTTGATGCATAAGAGAAGCTACGCTAAAAAAGTTTTGTTTTTTATGGGGTGCATGATAATACATAGGGTCCGGTCCTTGGAGTCCTATGAAATAAAGGTTTCTATTATCTTTTATAATTTTATAAACAGGAGAATCTGATAAATTTTTAGCTTGATCTAAACCAAAAAGGTAATGGGTAATCGTATCTGGCATACTTTTTAAACTCCTTCAATATTGCAATATTAAGGTAATTATAGCACCTTAAGGACCGGGGAGATAGCCTTTTTAATATAAAAAAAACACCACAATTAGTGGTGCTTTTTGTCAATCTTTCTTATCTTCATCTGTATGGGTAGCCATAACTTTCATGTTTAAATAAAGCATTAATCCCATGAGAACAAATATTGCAATAATAATTTTATAATCATGACTTGCTAAGGCTATTGCAGAAAGCCCGAATACACCACTAATAGCATAGAGTGTAATAACAGCTTGTTTTTGACTATAGCCTTTATCAACTAAACGATGATGTAAATGACCTCTATCTGGTGCAGTAATAGGTTTACCAGCAAGTAGTCTTCTAATGATTGCAAAGGCTGTATCAAATACAGGTAAGCCTAATACTAAAATAGCGACAACAATTGTTACGATGGTATAACTTTTAAGTAGACCAAGAATAGAAGTAACAGATAAAATAAAGCCTAAAAATGTTGAACCTGTATCTCCCATAAAGATGGAAGCAGGATTAAAGTTATAAGGTAAAAATCCTAAACAAGACCCAGCTAAAATAGTTGTAAGTAAAATAGCAATAGGATAACCGCTATAGATAGAAAGAACCATTAAGCAGAGTGATGCAATAGAGGATACACCAGCAGCAAGTCCGTCTAAACCATCAATGAAGTTAACGGCGTTGGTAATACCAACAATCCATACAACAGTAATAGGAATAGAGAGCATATCTAGGAACATGGTAGATCCTTCGATAAATGGTATAGATATAAATGGTATTGTAACGCCACATAAGGCAACAATTGTAGCTGCTAAAATTTGAATCAGGAATTTTAGCTTAGCACCTAATTCATAAATATCATCAAAGAAACCTAATAAGAATATAATAAGTGCTCCGGTAGTAATACCAAAAAGTTGTTTCCAATCTAATACGGTAATGAATTGAATACATATTAATAATGTAATCATAAAGCCAGCTACAATAGCAATACCACCCATTCTAGGAATTGGCTTACTATGCATATCACGTTTTCTCGGTTTTGCAATAGCACCTACTTTGAAAGCAATCTTCTTCGCAATAGGTGTTGTTGCAAAAGCGATGAGAAAAGAGAGCACAAAAGCCATAATGTATAGACTAGCAAAATTCATGCTGTTCATCTCCTTAAATTATGTAAGTCTCTTGAGCTCACTTATCAAGAAAACTTCCATTATTTATTTTGTGCCAAATAAACGGTCTCCTGCATCGCCAAGCCCTGGAACAATATAACCATGGTCATTAAGTTTTTCATCAAGACAAGCTACATAGATATTTACATCTGGATGTGCATCTTGAAGTGTTTTAAGACCTTCTGGAGCAGCGATTAGGCAAAGGAAGTTGATATTTTTTGCACCTTTGTCTTTAATAAATTGTACAGCAGCAACAGCAGAACCACCTGTAGCAAGCATTGGATCAAGTACGAAAAGATCTCTTTCTTGAATATCTTGTGGAAGTTTGCAGTAGTATTCTACAGGTTGTAATGTTTCAGGGTCACGGTAAAGACCAATGTGACCAACTTTTGCTGTTGGAACAAGATCAAGCATACCATCAACCATACCAAGACCAGCACGAAGGATAGGTACAATACTTAAGTTTTTACCAGCAATACGTTTACCAACTGCTGTACCGATTGGTGTTTCAAGTTCATAATCTTCAAGAGGAAGTTCTCTTGTTGCTTCATAGCACATAAGTTGTGAGATTTCACGAACAAGTTCACGGAATTCTTTTGAACCTGTATCTGTGCATCTAAGACGTGATACCTTGTGTTGAATTAATGGGTGATCCATAATAAATACTTTACTCATAAATAAGTCCTCCTAAGATTATATTATTTTTCGATTAGCTCAATACGTCTAATGTGACGCTCATCATTTGAAAATGGTGTATTTAAGAAAGTCTCAACTACTTTAAGGGCATGTCCTGCACCAATAACACGTGCACCTAATGCAAGCATATTAGCATCATTGTGTTCGCGTGTTGCAGCAGCAGAGAAACAATCATGACAAAGTGCACAACGAATACCTGGTACTTTATTAGCAGTAATAGAAATACCAATACCTGTTCCACAAATGATAATACCTTTATCACATTCTCCATTTGCTACAGCCATAGCTGCACGTCTTCCATACTCAGGATAATCAACTGCCTCAGTAGAATCGCAACCAAAATCTTTGTAAGCGATATTATGAGCGTCTAAATAACCTAAGATTTCTTGTTTTAATCCATAACCACCATGGTCACAAGCAATTGCTAGCATAAAAAGTCCTCCGCTAATTTAAAAGTGTTTTATTTTATAGTATATACATAAATGAAAGAATTCATTTATGTATATATATGGGCATTATACGTAATTAATATGATGTCCTGCAGATTTTTCAAGTCTGTTCATAATAGCACTGCCTACCCCTTCAGTAGAGAAACTTAAAGAATAAACTTTTTGAACATGTAAGTCATCAAAGCTTCTTAATGCTTCAAAGAGGTTCATAGCAATATCATCAGGATGATTACGACTACCTAAACTAATGATATACTCTGCATTAAAAAGTGCCTTTGTCTCATCATCACAAAGTACACCAGAACAAATATTATGAAGGTTGTCTTCGCTTAATTGTTCATTGATAGCAAGGACAACGTTATCATCTTCACCTTTATAGATGATAACATCTGCATTAGGTGAATAATGCGTATACTTCATACCTGGAGCTTTAGGTTTTACATTACTTTCAACGCTTAGAAGAGCAGGATCCATAATAATATCTCCTAGAACTTCATGTAGCATAGCCTCTGTAATGCCGCCAGGTCTTAAGATAGTAGGCACTTCACTTGTTAAGTCTACAATAGTAGATTCAACCCCTACAGTTGATAAGCCTCCATCTACAATCGCATCTATTTTACCATTTAAATCTTCAAATACACGCTTTGCATTTGTTGGACTAGGTTTACCAGAAAGATTTGCACTAGGTGCAGCAAGTGGTAGACCAGTCATTTTGATTAAAGATTGTATAGTAGGATGAGAAGGAAAACGAATAGCAACAGTAGATAACCCGCCACGTACACTAAGTGGTACTAAAGAAGAAGACTCAAAAATAAGCGTTAATGGACCAGGCCAAAAATGCTTCATAAGAAGTGTAGCTGAGTCAGGGATATGCGCGACGAGTGGTTTAAGCATCTCTAAATCAGCAATATGTAAGATAAGAGGATTATCACTTGGACGTCCTTTAGCTTTATAAATATTAGATACAGCATGCTCGTCTAAAGCATTTGCAGCCAAACCGTAAACGGTCTCAGTAGGTACTGCAACAAGGCCTCCATTTTTTAGAATATCAGCAGCAATGTGAAGTTTTTCTTGCTCATCAATCATTAATGTGTTCATGACAATACTCCTATAATTTCGCTTTTAGAAATTTATCCTATATAGTATACCACAAAAATCCAATAAAATAATAGTACAATATAAAAAAATTAGACGAGCTTTGTAGAAGCTCGTCTAATTTTTTATATATCATTACGATCTATTTGATAGCATAAGCGACATCTTGCCTCATAGCTTTCAGAAGCACCTATTAAAATAAGAGGATCGTTATAAGAAGCAGGTTTGCCTGCAATAAGACGTTGTGTAAAGTTAGCAGGACGTCCACAACACATACAAATGGCTGTAAGCTTTGTTACATCATCGGCAAGTGCTAAAAGTTCAGGCATTTGACCAAAGCTTTCTGCTTTGAAATCTTTATCAAGTCCAGCACAAACAACACGTTTGCCAGAGTTAACAAGTTTCATGATAACACTTACAATTTCTCCATCAAGGAATTGAACTTCATCAATACCAATAACTGTTGTATCATCTTTCACATAATCTAAAATTTCTTCAATGTGAGAAATAGAAATAGCTTCTAATTTTTTGCCGTCATGTGAGCAGATATGGTCTTCTGCATAACGGTTATCAATATTAGGTGTGAAAATGATAGTTGGCATACCAGCTAATATGGTACGTTTAAGTCTTCTAATAAGTTCTTCAGATTTACCTGAGAACATAGGGCCACAGATCATTTCTAAGCGGCCAACGTCTACAAAATGTGAATACATCTAGAACAAATCCTTTCGTAATGGAATCAATTTTCTTCTCTATCTAATACACATACTTCTACAGTTTCAGGTAATTGAATGAGTTGTTCATATACAGTAGATATAGATGGAGCATGTGATGATACAGGCGGTTTCCCAATAATAAGCTGGGTGATATTATTTTTTATGATAAATTCATGAATAGTTTTTGGTATATCCGTGCTACAGAGGAAGTGAACTTGTCCTCCTAATTCACTACCATAAACAAATAATTCTTCGAATAATAAGCTGCTGTCTGGAGATTCAAATATGGTTTCACCTTTGCGGATATGTATAATATGAAGTTCACCATTTTTTTCAGTGGCAAGATCATAACCTTTTCTAATAAGTCGTTTACTATTTTCTTGAATAGTGATACATACAAGTACTTTATTCATGTGCTTACCCTCCTAATTTGTGGATTAAAAATGCACCTTCTCTATCATACAATCAAATTATGAAACTGTATATATGTATTTGTTAACAATTCATGAAGAGAATAAGAAACCTTGAAATAACAAGGTTTCTTAGAGTTGGTTAATTGTGGATATAGATTATAGGTTAAAGAAAGCAGCCATAGCAGAAGTTGTATGAATAAAGTCAGAAGTCGCCATGAGCTCACGTGCAGAGTGCATACTAAGCATTGGTGTACCGATATCAATTGAACGTACGCCTAAGTGAGAAGCTGTTACAGGCCCAATAGTAGACCCACCACGTTCATCTGAACGATTTACAAATACTTGGTAAGGAATATTATTGCTTGCACAAAGGTTAGCAAATACACCAAAAGAGTCACTATCTGTTGTGTAGCTACAACCAGCAGTTAATTTGATAGCTGGTCCATTACCAGGAAGTACTTTATTTGTTGGATCAGATTTTTCTGGGTAGTTTGGATGAAGAAGATGAGCTACGTCGGCAGAGATAATGAAAGACATAGCAAGAGATCTTAAGTATTCATCACGAGACTTACCAAGAGCCATAGCAATACGCTCAAGTGTGTGGTTAAGGAGTGGAGAATTTGCACCTTGTTTTGAAGTGCTTCCCACTTCTTCGTTATCAAAGCAAGCTAAAACATTGATACCACAAGTAGATGTACTGTTGATTAGAGCATCAAGTCCACTGTAAACCATAGATAAGTCATCAAGTCTAGCAGCTGAGATGAACTCTTCATTTAAGCCTACTAAGCAGCTTTTTTCAACTGGATAAAGGAATAAGTCCATTTCTAAAATATCAGAAGATGCTACACCAAGTTTTTTAGCAACTTCTTCTAATATAAGATTGCCTTCAATTTTTTCTTTCATATAAGTAAGGATTGGAAGGGTTTCTTTTTGTGGATTAAGTTTAACACCATTATTGACTTCACGATTCATATGAATGGCTAAGTTTGGAATGATAAGAATAGGTTTTTCAAGGTCTACTAATTGGATAGTAGGATGAAGAGGATGACTACCTTTAAGTGCTACACGGCCAGCAGCAGATAAAGGACGGTCTAACCAAGTATTAACGATAGGTCCACCGTAGATTTCAGTATTAAGTTTAACGTAAGACTCTGTACTCATTTGAGGGTTTGGTTTGATTTTAAATCCTGGTATATCAGTATGAGCACCTACTATTTTAAAACCTTCATTTTCAATAGATGTACTATTTACAGTGAAAGCAATAACTGCTGAATGATTAGAAGTTACATAGTATTTGCCACCTTCTTGAAGCTCCCAGTTAGAAACAGAATCTAAGAAAGAAAAGCCCTCAGATTCTAATTTTTGAATAACAGAATCTGCAGCATGAAACATAGAAGTACTTTTATCTAAAAAAGATAGAAGTCCATTAACCAATAGATTAGACATAATAATTCTCCTTTGTATAATGCGATAATAATCGATTTAATATTATTATTTTATCAAAAAGCGACGCATAATAACAGGGAAAGAAAAGAGAAAGTTAAATTATGAAAAAGTGTTGACAAAATAATATGAGATGCATAATATAATAATATATGAGCAATCATTCATATGAAAAAGGGAAATCGGCAGATAAAAAAGGAGGCGGAGTATGAAATATTTATTTAGAATAGAAGGCATTGATTGTGCTAACTGTGCGGCAAAAATTGAAAGAGCTTTAAATAAAGATGGGTTATTTAAAGAAGCTTATATTAACTTTATGCTTAAGAAAGTTGAAGTACATACTGAAGAAAAAGATTCTAAGATGATAGAAGAAAAGATCAGAAAAATTGCAAATAAGGTAGAGGATGGTGTAGTCATTACACCTTGGGATAACCAAACTCAAGAAGCTACTCAAGCTGTAGCTCAAAAACACTTATTTAAAATAGATGGTATTGATTGTGCCAATTGTGCAGCAAAGATTGAGCGCGCTTTAAATAAAGATGACTTCTTTAAAGAAGCCTATATTAATTTTATGCTTAAGAAGGTAGAAGTCCTTACAGAGGAAAATAACGTTACTCTTATAGAAGAAAAGCTTAAAAAGATTGCTAACAAGGTAGAAGATGGCGTAATTATTGAATCTTGGGATAATCAGGCTAGCTCAACTACATCATATCGCCATGAGCATGGAGACGGATGTGGGTGTGGTGAAGCACATCATCACAGCCATAAGGATGAATGTGGATGCGGTGTAGATCATCATCACCAACATGAGAATGGATGTGGATGTGGTGACCATCATCATAAACAAGTAACAAGAAAAAAAGTTGCTAAGAGAACAGCAACTAGAAAAGCAGTAGCTGGGAAAGCAACAGTTAGATCTATTGGTACAGTAGAGAATAATAGAATTGAAAAAGTAAAAAAACCTAAGAATGAAGTTAGTCAGGCACCTAAGTCAGCTATACAAAAGTTTAAAGAGTACTTAAAAACTGAAGATGCAATGATGATGCGTATTATTGTAGGTTTAGGTTTATTATTGTTTGGGGCAGTAAGTAAATTAGAAGTATTCACAATTATATCTTATGTTATTGTTGGCTATGACATTGTCTTAAAAGCTGTTAAAAATATTATTAAAGGAAAAGTATTTGATGAGAACTTCTTAATGACGATTGCTACATTAGCTGCATTTGTTATTGGTGAGTATAGCGAAGCCGTAGCGGTTATGCTTTTCTATCAAGTAGGGGAGTACTTCCAATCTAAAGCAGTAGCTAAGTCAAGAAAAGCTATTGAAGGGCTTATGGATATCAAACCTGAATTTGCTCGTGTGAAGAGAAATGGTAATTGGGTCGTTGTAGCACCAGGTGAAGTAAGAATTGGTGATACTTTAGCAGTTAGACCAGGAGAAAAAATTCCTCTTGATGGTATTATTGTAAAAGGTAAAAGTAATTTGGACCATTCTGCATTAACAGGCGAATCTGTGCCTGTATTTATGGAAGAAGGTAGTGAAGTATTAAGCGGAAGTATTAACGTTGACCAACTTATTGAAATTAAAGTTACACAAACACTACAAAACTCTACAGTATCCAAAATTTTAGACTTAATAGAAAATGCAACAAGCAAAAAAGCACAAACAGAGCAATTTATTACTAAATTTGCAGCTGTATATACACCAGCAGTTGTTATAGCAGCAGCGCTTATTGCTATTATTCCTTCATTAGTTACAGGTGATTGGAACCATTGGATTTATACAAGTATTGTCTTTTTAGTTATCTCTTGCCCATGTGCATTAGTCGTATCTATACCTCTTGGGTTCTTTGGAGGAATCGGTGCAGCTTCTAAATGTGGTGTGCTTATTAAAGGAAGTAACTATCTAGAAAAACTTACACAAATTGATACAGTTGTAATGGATAAAACAGGAACAATTACAAAAGGAAGCTTTGAAGTTATTGGTATCTTCCCAGCACGTAAAGGGTTAGAAGAAGACCTTATAAGATATGCTGTACAAATTGAAAGAAACTCTAACCATCCGATAGCAAGAGCTATTGCTAATTATAGAAGTGAGTTAGTGACAGAAGAGCTTACAGATTACACAGAAAAAGCAGGATACGGATTAAGTGCTACATTAAAAGGTAAGAAAGTTATTGCTGGTAATGAACGCTTCATGGAAATGAATCATGTTGAGTATAAAGTACCAAAAATGTTAGGAACAAGTGTACACGTTGCAGTAGATGGTGAATATATTGGATGTCTTATTGTAGCTGACGTTGTAAAAGAAGAAAGTATGAAAGCCATTGAAGAACTTAAGAAACAAGGTATTCAAAAGGTAATCATGCTTACAGGTGACAAAAAAGAAGTTGCTGAATATATTGGTGGGGAAGTTGGTGTAGACCAAGTCTATGCAGAGTTACTTCCACAAGATAAAGTACATCAAGTTGAAAAACTGATTGAAGAAGGCAATAAAGTAGCCTTCGTAGGTGACGGTATTAATGACGCACCTGTACTTGCATTAGCAGATGTAGGGATTGCTATGGGTGGTATAGGTTCAGATGCAGCAGTAGAAGCAAGTGATATTGTGCTTATGCAAGATAACTTAATGCAAATTAATAAAGGAATTGAGATTGCTAAGTATACAAAACGTATTGTTAAACAAAATATTATCTTCGCACTAGGAACTAAATTCTTAGTAATGATTTTAGGTATATTAGGTTTTGCCAATATGTGGCTTGCAGTATTTGCCGATGTAGGGGTATCTATTATTGCAATTTTAAATGCCATTCGTATTTTACCTAAACACGGAAAAATGGATAAATAAAAAGAAGGAGCTATTGCATTGGATAATGCAATAGCTCCTTTTAGGTTGTGAGGAGTAGTGGTCGGCTTGATTATTCTCCTTCAGCTCAACGTTCGGTGGCAAAGAGGCTGTAAATTTGTTTGCATAGGAACGCCATAAACTCGCTTTACTCAGACATATGGCTAAATGCCCTATGCAACCGTCATTAACAGCCTCTAAGCTCACCTCACTAGCCGCTTTCGTAGAATGATCAAACCTACCACTAGAGTAAAGAAACCTTCCGGCAGCTAAGAAAAGACAATACAATAACTCCTTGTGTAGGGGAGTGTGTAGGCTATTCATAGTATACGCTTTCAGCTTCAACTTCAAGAACGCTAAGAAGGCGTAAATTCTATAATCACAAAAACGCCATCATATTTCATTAACGCCTTCTAAACAACCTTTAATAAAGAAGCCTCCAGCGTAGCTATGCATAGCCTTCCACTTTCTAAACTGCCTAGAGTAACCATAAAAGGCAATCTAATAGCTCACCTCACTAGCCGCTTTCGTAGAATGATTAAACCTACCACTGGAGCAAAGAAAAGACAATACAAAAGCTCCTTCATGGATCAAGGGAGATAGATCGGTGAAGGAGCGGATTTAACTTTTCGGGATTTAACTTTATGGGAATTTTAATGTATGAGTTCTAGGTAATGTGATTGTATTTTCTGTGCGAGTGGGAGTTCTGTCTTAGGAATAGGGATGATTAGTTTTTGATAAGTGTCATAAGTTGTGCCAGGTATACCGTAATTGAATTGAAGGTAATTTTGTTCTCCGTAGATGACTTCAATTTGATCTAGTGCATAACAAGATTTATATAAACTGTATAGTGTACCGTCATAATAAATGTATTTGTCAGTAATAATAGTCATTGTTTCCTTTTCTAGTTTATCGTTGTGGTAGATAGAGATGCAAATACTTATTAAACTTGAAAGGATAACGCTTAGAGTAATTAAAGTAGCAGCAATGAGGTAATGGTTTGGTGTATTAGAAAAGATAAAGCCAATAGATACAATGAGACCTAAAATACCTATTAACATAATAATCGATAAATCAATATGGTAATCTTCAGTAGCTCTATCTCTGGTAAGTGTATAAGCAGAAGGTATATAGGACCATTTTGCCAGTGGAGAGAGCTTTTCTTCCTTTATAGCTTTAATAATCAAGTGATTCTTATAATGTAAAATAAAAGAGCAAAATCCAGTAATGATAAGAAATAATCCAAGTATTATAGTAAGTATATAGGCTGGACTAGCAGCATTAAAATGCAAAACAAAATATACAGTTAAAATGGTGCCTAATATAAAATATAGAACAGCCAATAGACATTTAAAAAATTCTTTACTCATAATATCCCCCCTTTTACTAGAAAAACAAGTAAGTGATTAATAGGAGTAATATAGTATATGAAGCAAGAAGTAAATTTGACTTTGTCCGATTGAAATAATTATGTGAGAATAAAACATTGAGATGTGACAAATAATAGAGGGGAATAGAAAAGCAAAGAAAGGTGTGATAGTTATGGCTAAAAAAGGTATGAGAAGACCAGATGTTAATGATCCACATGGTTTAGAAAGTAATAGTAAATCTCATTTTCCTAAAAATGATGTAGAACCTGTTCCAGAAATTAGTGGTAAAGCAAAGACAGGTAATAAAAAAGCAGGAAAAATTTATTAAATAGTACATTCTAGATGAAAGTAAAATTAAAGGGCTGTCATAAAATGAAAGTTATTTTGTGGCAGCCCTTTCAAAGCTATTTATTTAATTTCTTGACGAACGGCATACTATCCTCTACACTTGAAATGGCAAGAATTATTTTTTGCATACATTAAGATAATAAGGAGAGTGAATAGAACAATGGATATTGGACCGAGTAGTCCCAGGTACAAGGTTTTAAAATCAAATAATAAAATGATTTCTTTTTGTTAGTACAAGATGCCTAGTCGCTTTTTTAGGTCCCTTGTCTAATGAAAAGACGAAGGATGTGAAAAAATGATTAGTATGTATAAAACTCAACATGACCGTCTAGAACTCATGCAATCTTTTGAAACTGGAACTTGGATAAATGTAGAAAATCCAACCTTAGAAGAGATGGATTATCTCTCAAAAACTTTTGGTATTGCACCTGAAGATTTAAAAGCGGGTCTTGACGAAGAAGAACGTGCTCACATTAATACGGAAGATGATTATACAGTTATTATCGTAGACGTTCCTATTAAAGATGAAGAGGGTGTGCACGAATATGTAACAATACCTATGGAAATTGTAATTAGTGAACATTTCATTATGACTATTTGTCTTAGACGTGTAGAAATGATTCAAGACTTTATTACAGGAAAAGTAAAGACATTCTATACCTTTAAAAAAACAAGATTTATTCTGCAACTACTTTATAAAAATGCTTCTTATTATCTTCAATATCTAAGATATATAGATAAAGCAAGTAACAAAGTAGAACAAGAATTAAATAAAGCAATGAGAAATAAAGAACTTATACAACTTTTAGAATTAGAAAAGAGTTTGGTTTACTTTACCACATCATTACGAGCAAATGAAATAGTATTCGAAAAAATGATGCGCATGGAGAAAATCAAACAATACCCAGAAGATAAGGATTTATTAGAAGACCTTATTATTGAAAATAAACAGGCAATGGAGATGGCCAATATATATAGTAGTATTTTAAGTGAGACAAGAGATGCCTTTGCTTCTGTTATATCTAATAACTTAAATATTGTGATGAAAACCCTAACATCATTAACCATAGTACTTTCTATTCCTACAATGATTTTCAGTTTATTTGGTATGAATGTGCCCCTCCCTTTTATGCATGATCCAGCAGGTCTTGTGTATATCTTATTTGGCTGTTTTATTTTAATTATTATAGGTGTGATTATTATGTTTCGTAAGAAAATGTTCTAGTAAATTTTTTTATTATTTTGTAAAAAAACGTATTTTAATCTATAAAGTTAAGTGATAAAATATTCATATAAATATTATTTTAGTAAGGGCAAATATTAAAACAAGGGGTAATATTAAATATGAAAGATAAAAAGGTAACTATTTATGAATGCAATGCAGGGGATATTATTGCAAGAAACGTTATAGACATCCGTTCAGGTATTACACTATGTCAAGAAGGCCACGTTTTAACTGAGCAAAGTATAGAGTGGCTGAAGCGATTCATGTGTTCAGATATTTATATAGAATCTAATACTTGGGATAAAGTATGGCATATACCTGCCGAGTCTAAAGTGTCTTATGAACAAGATAAAGAAAAGTTACAAAAGACACTTAGTGCAATAGGACTAGGAGAAGAAATAGATAAAGAAGCAGTAGAAGAAATAAAAACTACTTTTTTCACAAAGCTTAATAGTAATAGTACAATTATGGGATGTGTGAATGTAGTTAAAACTTTAGATGAGTATACCTATACACATAGTTTAAATGTAGGGATGCTTTCAGTATTAATTGGTAAGTGGATGGGACTTAAAGATGAGCAATTAGAGGAGCTTTTTTTAGCAGGTGTTTTACATGATGCAGGTAAGTATAAAGTTAATCAAAATGTATTAAATAAAAAGGGTGAATTGAGTAGCTTAGAGTACTTAATAGTAAAGAGACATGCAACAGAAAGTTATAATCTTATTAAAGATGTGGATGGAATAAGTAATGCGGTAAAAGAGGGGGTACTTAGCCACCATGAACGCATAGACGGAACGGGCTATCCAAGAGAACTAAAGGGTGATGAAATCCACCTTTATGGTAGGATTTTAGCAATTGCAGATACATATGATGCAATGATTTCTGAAAGGGTCTATAAAACACGTCAAACCCCATTTGAAGTTATGGAAAAGATGCTGAGTGAGGGCATAGATAAACTAGATACACAGATTTTACTGCTCTTTTTGAAAAATATGGCGGACTATTATATTGGTGTACAAGTAACACTAAATACTGGTGAAGTAGGTGAAGTGGTTTTCATGCATCCACATTGTATTTATAGACCGATTATAAAAGTAGCAGAGACTTATTATGATTTAGATCGTAGAACAGATTTAGAAATCGTTGAAATGATCTCGTAATAGAAAATAATAAACTGTATCATTTTACATATAGATAAAGAGGCTGTTACTAACTTGGTCAATGAGAAGAGTTAGTAGCAGCTTTTTATTTACTTAAGATAGAAGCATACAGGCAGTTAGAAATTGTATAAGGATAAAAATAAATAAGACCTAGCTAGTGATGGAAGCTATAAGTAAGTGCATCCATGACCAGCTAGGTCTTTAAAGTTAGAAATTATATAGAGCTTATAAATTAAGCACGTTTAACAGAAAGTGTTACAGTTTCACCGTTAACTTTCCATTCTTTTGTATAACCATCAACAAGAGTGCCTTCTGCTACTTCATTTGCAAGAACTTCAGATGCAATTTCAGCATTGTTTCTTGTCATAAGGTCAGCAATCTTAGCATTATCTGCATAACCAACTAAGATGTGATCTTGAACTTCGAAGTCAGCTTCTTTTCTCATTGTTTGGATTTTAGAAATGATTTCACGTACGAAACCTTCTTCAATGAGTTCTTCTGAAAGGTTAGTATCAAGTACAACTGTGAAACCACCTTCACTTTGTGCTACGAAACCTTCTTTTTGAGCTGTAGCGATAAGAACATCATCTTTTGTAAGCTCAATTTCTTGACCGTTGATATCAAGTTTAAGAACGCCTGTTGCATTAAGTTCAGCCATAGCTTTTGTACCATCAAGCTCTGTAAGAGCAGTTCTGATTGGGTTGAGAAGTTGGCCGTATTTTGGTCCTAAAGTACGCATTTGTGGTTTAAATGTGTAAGAGATGAAGTCACTTGCATCTTCTGTGAAGACAACGTTCTTAACATTTAATTCGTCTGCAATGATTTCATTGTATGCAGCAGGAAGAACTTCTGTTGCACCAATTCTCATTGTACCGATTGGTTGACGGTTTTTAATGTTAGATTCGTTACGGCAAGCACGACCAAGTACTACGATTTGAAGTACATCATCCATGTGTTTTTCAAGCTCTTTGTTGATCATTGCTTCGTTTGCAACTGGGAAGTCACAAAGGTGAATGCTCTCTGGAGCGTTAGTATCGTTTGTACGAACTAAGTTTTGGTACATTTCTTCTGTCATGAAAGGAATGAATGGTGCAGATACTTTAGCTAAAGTTGTAAGAACTGTGTAAAGTGTCATGTACGCATTTACTTTATCTTGTGGCATATCACTTTGCCAGAATCTTTCACGGCTACGACGAACGTACCAGTTAGATACATCATCAATGAAGTCTTGCATTACACGAGAAGCTTCGAAGATACGGTAGTTTTCAAGGTTTTCATCAACTTCTTTCACTAATGTGTTAAGTTTTGAAAGAACCCATTTATCCATCATGTTTAATGAATCATAGTTAAGTTCATATTGTGTTGGATTGAAGTTATCAATGTTTGCATAAAGGATGTAGAACGCATAAGTGTTCCAGAAAGTACCCATGAACTTTCTTTGTGCTTCGCTTACATTTTCTGGACCGAAACGGCTTGGAAGGTATGGAGCACTTGCTGAGTAGAAGTACCAACGAACAGCGTCAGCACCTTGACCATCAAGTACTGTCCAAGGATCTACTACATTACCTTTATGTTTACTCATTTTAAGACCATCTTTATCACATACGTGACCTAAAACGATAACGTTTTTGTATGGAGCCTTATCGAAGATAAGTGTTGAGATAGCCATAAGTGTGTAGAACCAACCACGAGTTTGGTCAACAGCTTCAGAGATGAAGTCAGCTGGGTAGTTTGCTTCAAACACTTCTTTGTTTTCAAATGGATAGTGAAGTTGTGCGAATGGCATTGATCCACTATCATACCAGCAGTCAATAACGTCTGATACACGTGTCATTTGTTTATTACATTTTGGACAGTTAAGGTGTACATTATCGATGTATGGTTTATGAAGTTCGATGTCATCTGGACAGTCAGAACTCATTGCTTTAAGTTCTTCAATGCTACCGATAAGGTGTTGGTGACCGCATTCACATTCCCAGATTGGAAGTGGAGTACCCCAGTAACGTGAACGTGAAAGACCCCAGTCGATTACGCCTTCAAGGAAGTTACCAAAACGGCCTTCACCGATTGATGGTGGTAACCAGTTAACTGTGTTATTGTTTTTAACAAGTTTGTCACGAACTTTTGACATAGAGATGAACCATGTGTCACGTGCATAGTAAAGAAGTGGTGTATCACATCTCCAGCAGTGTGGGTAACTATGTTCATAAGGTGCAGCTTTAAAGAGTTTGCCATTAGCTTCTAACCATTTAAGGATAGCTGGGTCAGCGTCTTTAACGAAGATATCTTGCCACTCAGTAACTTCTGGTGTGAAGTAACCTTGTTCGTTAACAAGTTGAACGAATGGAAGGTCATTTTCGCGACCGATTCTCGCATCATCTTCACCGAATGCAGGTGCAATGTGTACGATACCTGTACCGTCTGACATTGTAACGTAGTTATCAGCAACTACGAAGTAAGCTTTTTTGTTTGGTTTAGCAAAGTCGAAGAGTGGTTCGTATTCTTTGCCGCAAAGGTCAGTACCTTTTACTGTTTCAACTACAGTAGCTTCTTCATCAGAGAATACACTTGCAACAAGTGCTTCAGCTAAGATGTAGAATGTACCACTAGCATCTACTTTTACATAGTTCTCATCTGGGTTTACACAAAGTGCAACGTTTGATGGAAGTGTCCAAGGTGTTGTTGTCCAAGCGAGGAAGTAAGTATTTTCTTCACCTACAACTTTGAACTTAGCAATAGCTGTAGCATCTTTCACATCTTTGTAGCCTTGAGCTACTTCGTGTGATGAAAGAGATGTTCCACATCTTGGGCAGTAAGGAACGATTTTGTGACCTTTGTAGATAAGATCCTTGTCCCAGATTTGGCGAAGTGACCACCATACAGATTCGATGTAGTTATTGTGATAAGTAACATATGGATTATTCATGTCTACCCAGTAACCAACACGGCTAGTCATTTTTTCCCATTCACTTTGGTATTTCCAAACACTTTCTTTACATTTAGTAATGAAGTCTTCTACACCATAGTTTTCGATTTGTGGTTTACCACTGATGCCAAGAAGTTTTTCAACTTCAAGCTCTACTGGAAGACCATGTGTGTCCCAACCAGCTTTACGAAGTACTTTGTAACCTTTCATAGTACGGTAACGAGGGATAAGGTCTTTGATAACGCGAGTTAAGATATGACCGATATGTGGTTTACCGTTTGCTGTTGGTGGGCCATCGTAGAATGTAAATACAGGGCCGTCTTCTCTTGATTTGATTGATTCTTCAAACACGTTGTTTTCTTGCCAGAACTTGAGGACTTCAAGCTCACGATCAACGAAGTTGAGATTGGTATCAACTTTTTTATACATTGTTTGTGCCTCCTTAGGATTTTTATAAATATATAGTAGCGCCAACAGATATAAACACTGTAAGGCTTGATGACGTGGGGAAATGCTAAAAAAATATAAAAAAGCCCTTCCGTCCACGTTTATATACAGGACGAAAGGGCATTAAGTATCCATCTTCCGCGGTACCACCTGATTTGCCTATTAGGCCACTCGTTATACCTTTCCTTGAGTTAACGGGAGGATTCCGTCAGAGCCTACTTAGAAGTTCGGTCTGCCACTCCAAGGTGATTGTTCATATTTTCTATCGTATGGGCTCACACCGTCCCCACTCGCTTTAACGCCTTAAAAATACTACTTTTCCTTTTCATAGTGTTTCAAAATTATATGAATTTATTCCTATTATAAAAGGTAATAAGAAATTTGTAAAGATTATTTGTCGAATGCACCGCCACTTTTCTTATTGTTAAAACCTTTGTGTGTAGTGATAGAAACATTCTCAGGGCGTTTAACTTGATTTTTTTGGTTATTTTTATTCTTTTTAGCTTCAATAAGTTGTTTCATACGTTCCATTTGTGTAGACATAGTTGTGTACTCTTCATTCTATAGATTTGATAACTGTATTGTATATCATTTGGCTGTACATAGCTAGGGCTGAGAGTAGATAAAAGGCTAAGATAAGAAGGTTATAAAGAAATAATAGAATATGGATTAAGCTATAAGTAATGGAGAAAAAATGAATAAAACAACTTGTGTAGAATATATGGATGAGTACAAAAAAGTGATATACTAAATAAAATACAGGTAGTGTTTATTTTAACACGCTATAGAGAATATAAGTTCAATAATAGTGTTAGGGAAAAGAGGGGGAGAAAAAATGAGTACAAAAGTTATAGAGTTTAGTATGGTCACAGGATGGGAATGGTTTGTACAGCTATTAAGTTTAGTCTTATTAATTCCCATAGTGGTAGGTCCTATTATTCTTATTATATTAGGGATAAGAGCATTGAGTATTTATATTAAAAAGAATCGTAAAGGATAGATATTTATTGATTTGAGATGGTGATTAGAGAAAGAAGGTAAACTAAGATCAACTTGAAAAATAGATAATCTATAAATAGAAATCCAACATAATTTTGGGAAAGGAAATTATATTATGAAGAAAATATTTGCAAAAAGAGCACTTATTATAATGAGTATTATTTTTGCTATAGGACTAATATTTGTATTTAGCTCAGTTAAAGCTGGAGAAAATGCTGGACACAAAGCGATGAAAAATAATGGTGGTTCAATGGATACAAATGCATATTATCGAGTAATAGATACAACAACACTTAACTATCAACTTATAGGGGGAGTTTTATCTTTAATAGGTGGATGTGGTGTATTAATAAGTGGATATGCGCTTTATAAAGAGATATAGTAATACATATTTATTCTAATGATAAAGAAGCAAATAGTTAATTGTTAAAAGTAGTGTTTTGGTTGAGATAACAAAAGTACTACTTTTTTATTTATAAGAATTACGGTATTCCAACTTCTGATGAACTTAGAAAAGGGGGGAATGATTGTAATCTTAGGCTGGCTTGTTTTGCATGCAAATCTTTTTGAACAAAATAAATTAAAACTAAAAGGAGTAGTTTATAATAAATAACATAAGCTACTAAAAGGAAAAGTCCACAAGTTGTGTAAGAATTGGTGATTTATCCACGTATGTATAAGAAATAATAGAGCATAATGTGGACAAATAGTGTGAAAAGAGTATTCCATTTAGACTACAAATAACTATTTATATGATATAATAATAGATAACAAACATAGGTAGACAGCGATAAGTATTTATAAATGAACAGGAGACTATTGTATGAGTAATAGAAATCTTACATTGTTAACAGACCTTTATCAATTAACTATGATGCAAGGTTATTTTGAAAATGATGTAAATAACCACGAAGTAGTATTTGACTTATTTTATAGAAAAAATCCATCAGGAAATGGCTATGCGATTTGCTGTGGATTGGAGCAAGCTATTGATTATATTAAAAACCTTCATTTTGCAGATGAAGATATTCAGTACTTAGAATCCCTTAATATCTTTAGTAAGGATTTCTTAGAGTATTTAAGTGATTTTAAATTTACAGGAGATATTGATGCTATACCAGAAGGGACAGTTGTACTTCCAGGTGAACCACTTATGCGTGTCAAAGCACCTATTTTTGAAGCACAATTTATTGAAACAACATTATTAAATATTATCAATCACCAAAGTTTAATTGCTACAAAGGCATCTCGTGTTGTAAGAGCAGCAGAAGGTGATACAGTACTTGAATTTGGACTTCGCCGTGCGCAAGGACCAGATGCAGGACTATATGGTGCAAGAGCAGCTATTATTGGTGGTTGCCATGCAACATCTAACGTACTTACAGGGCAAATGTTTGATGTACCCGTTGCAGGTACTCATGCACATAGCTGGGTTATGAGTTTTGAAAGTGAGCTAGAGGCTTTCCGTGCTTATGCAAAGTTATTCCCTCATAAGTGTATTTTACTTGTAGATACTTATGATACATTAGGGCAAGGTGTGCCTAATGCCATCAAAGTCTTTGATGAGATGAAAGCAGCAGGTATTGAATCCAAATCCTATGGTATTCGTTTAGATAGTGGTGACCTTGCTTATTTATCAAAATGTGCAAGAAAGATGCTTGATGATGCAGGCTATAAAGATGCAGTTATTAGTGCATCTTGTGATTTAGATGAATACTTAATTGCAGACCTTAAACGTCAAGGTGCAGCTATTACATTATGGGGTGTAGGTACAAAGCTTATCACTTCAGATGATTGTCCATCTTTTGGAGGAATCTATAAGCTTGCAGCAGAACGTGAAAATCAAGAAATGTTCAAACCAAAAATTAAAATCTCAGAGAATCCAGAAAAAATAACAAACCCAGGGATTAAAAAAGTTATCCGTATCTATGACAATGCTACACAAAAGGTTAAAGTAGATTTAATCGCTCTAGAAGAGGAAGAATTTGATTTAACTCAAGATATTACGGTACGTGATCCAAAAGCAAGATGGAGAAAAATGCATCTTAAAGCTGGGGAATACACTATGCGTGAACTCCTTGTACCAATCTTTAGAGAAGGTGAATGTGTTTATGAATCACCAAAGACAATGGACATTCGTGCTTATGCAAAACAAGAGTTAGAAAAGCTATGGGATGAGCAAAAGCGTCTAATTAATCCAGCTCATATTCCAGTAGACTTATCTGATGATTTATATTATCTCAAAGAACGTATGCTAGATGCATATAAATAAACTTCTATAATGGTTATCAGACAAAACAAAAGAAGGAAGTGAGAATGTGCTAAGAGGAATTTGGGTATTGTGGGCTATGGGTTTTCACTTTGTAACCAATACATTTAATCGTAAAAAATATAGAGTGGATAACAAAGAGTTAGATCGTGCAACCAAGCAAGCTTATCGTGCTAAAATTTATGCAATGATGAGAGAATTAAGCCGTAGAATGATACGTGCAGCGGGAGCAGAACTTGTGATTAAAGGTAAAGAAAATTTACCTGAACATGGGCCAGTTGTTTATATGGCAAATCATAAAGGTCTTTTTGATAGTCCTGTTATGGCTACGCTAGTAGAAAAGGATACTTTAATCTTTATTGGAAAAGATGAAACAAAGAAAATGCCTGTTATTGGACCATGGTTTGATGCAATGGGGTGTATTTATATTGTAAGAGATGATATGAAACAATCTCTAAAAGCGATTTTAGATGGGATCGATGAACTTAAACAAGGGCAGTCAGTAGTAATCTTTCCAGAAGGAACACGCCAAAAAGGACCAGAAATGGGAAGCTTTAAAGCAGGAAGCTTTAAACTAGCAACAAAAGCAAACGTACCAATTGTACCTATAGCTATTCAAAACAGTTATAAGGTGTTAGAAGAAAAGGGTAGAATTCAAAAAACTACAATTTATGTTAATGTAGGTAAGCCAATAGACGTAGCGAGTTTAAGTGCAGAAGAAAAGAAAAGATTACCACAAGATGTAGAAGATACCGTAAGAGCGTTATTAGAAGAAATTACAGATTAAGCATAAAGAATTAAGAGTACTAATCAAACATCAGATAAAATGGGGGGCTACGCATGGATACATTAAGAGAAGCTGTTAATGAGACAATGACTTTAGAAGTGACACCAGATAAGATGCTTGCTGTAGTATCTTTTAAACCATCTTTAGGAGATGGAAAACAGTTAGGGATAGATGAAATAAAAAAGCAAATCCATGATAAAGGAATAGTATATGGACTTGATGAGAATGTCTTAAATGATATTGAATCAAATAGACAAATGGAGTTTAAATATATCATTGCAAGAGGAATGGTGCCACAAAAAGGTGATGATGCTAAAAGCCTATTTCATTTTGATGTAGAAAACTTTAATAAAGTTCAACCTAAAGAAAATGAAGATGGTACTGTAGACTTTAAAAGCTTAAATATAGTTCATAATGTGAATAAAGGGCAAGTTCTATATGAAAAAGTACCTGCTACTGAGGGTATAGAAGGTATGAATGTTTTTGGCGAAGTAGTACGCGCAGTCAAAGGCAAAGATATAAGGTTACCACGTGGTAAAAATGTAGACTTATTAGAAGATGGTAAAACATTAGTAGCAGGTATAAGTGGTCGTCTTTGCTATGATAAACATAATATTTATATTGCTCCACTTTTAGTCATTGAAAAAGACGTGGATAGTAGTACAGGTAATGTAGAATTTGTAGGAAGTATACTTATCAATGGAAGTGTTAAAAATGGCTTCAAAGTAAAGGCCACGGGCAACATAGAAATCCATGGAAGCGTAGAGGCAGCACATCTTGAAGCAGAAGGTGACATCAGTGTTTGGTATGGTATACAAGGTATTGATAAAGGTACTGTAAAGACTAATGGGAACTTGGTGGCGAAGTTCATTCAAAATGCAAAAGTAGAAGCTACAGGGAATGTAGTAGCAGAAGCTATTATGCATAGCCAAGTTGCAGCTAGCAATGTTTATGTAGAAAAAGGAAAAGGGCTTATAGTTGGAGGGCAGATTATAGCAAGTCATTATATAACTGCTACTACGATGGGTTCTTCAATGGCAACACAAACAGACTTACAAATTGGTATACCACCACATGTTATGAATGAATTTAAACAGATTGAAAAGAAATACTTTACATTATCAGAAGAACTAAGTAAAATTGGTCAAAGTGTAAATTTCCTTACAACCAAACAAGCTAGAGGAGAATTACCACCAGATAAGCTAGAACTTCTAAGGAAACTATTAATTACGAGACAGCAAACTCAAAGTACTCACAGAGAATTATCAAGTAGATATAAGGAACTTTCTGAGAGCATACAAGATGCTACAGGAGGGCAAATTAAAGTCAAAAATATACTTCACTCAGGTGTGAAAGTTACGATGGGTAGCTTAGTAAAGTATATTTTTGAAGATGTTACATATTGTACAGTTAAGCGATCAGGTGCTGATATTGTTATTGGTGGCTATTAAAGAATAGGTGAAAATAGCCTAGAAATAGATTCTTTAAACTTGATAAATAGAGGCCTAGCATCATAAATTTCTAAAGTTAGATCTTTACAATCTAATAAATCTTTTTCAAAAGCTTCGCTAAGTTGAATAGCGGAGCTTTTGTCATAGATAAAAGCATTCATCTCAAAGTTAAGTTTTAGACTTCTCATATCAAAGTTTGCTGTCCCTACACAAGAAAGGGTTTGGTCTATTACAATGGTTTTAGAATGTAGAAAACCTTTTTCATAAGTATAGGCTCTAGCTCCACAGCTTATAAGTTCACCAATATAAGAATAAGTTGCCCAATAAACAAACATATGGTCAGGTTTGTTAGGAATCATAATACGTACATCAAGGCCAGATAAGCTAGCAAGCTTGAGAGCAGTAAGAAGTGCTTCATCAGGAATAAAGTAAGGGGTCTGAATCCAAATACTAGACTTTGCTTCATTAATCATTTTGATATAGCCATTTCTAATTGTAGGGTACTTAGAATCAGGACCACTTGAAACAAGCTGTATAATAGCGCCTGTAGCATGGCATAAAGGTGATAGATTAGGAAGCTTATAATGATCTAGACAATGGGACTCATGGGATGCAAAACGCCAATCTAATAGAAATTGAAGATTGCAAAGTAAAGCACCACTTCCTACTATTTTAAGATGGGTATCACGCCAATACCCCATACATTTACTTTTTCCAAGGTATTCATCACCCACATTAAATCCACCAAGATAAGCAACTTTATCATCAATAATACAGAGTTTACGATGGTTACGATAATTAAAATGGAGATTAAGCCAAGGTGTAAAAGGGGGTGCAAAGCAGGTTAAATTAATTCCAGCTTCTTTGAGTTCCTTAAAATAGGAAGAAGGTGTTTTAAGGCATCCCATACCATCATAAAGTAATGAAACTTCTACGCCCTCAGATGCTTTCTTGATAAGTAAGTCTTTAAATGCCATACCTAGTTTATCATTATGAATAATATAGTACTCTAGATGAACATATTGAGTTGCAGATTTGATATCTTCAAAGAGTGCATTAAATTTAGCGTGACCATCGGTGAAGATTTCTATTGCATTATCACAAGTATAGACAGATTCATGACCGATGAGTAAGAAGTGTAAAAGGTTATAGTCATAACAACTTGAACAGTTATTATGAGTGCAATGGCTACATGAGTCTTTATAAATCTCACTATGTAGTAGATGCATATAACGATCAGATTCTTCTTTTTTATTAAACATCTTACGTTTTTTCATACTCTGTCCAAAAAAAAGATAGAGAAAGAATCCAATAAAAGGAAGAAATAGGAGTACCATTAGCCACGCCCATGTTGCGGTTACATCTTTATGCTCAATAAAAATCATATAGCCTATGAGACTTAAATTGATGAATAGGGATAAAATAAGGAAGAAAATAAGCATGATGATACCACCTTTTTGTAAGATAAAAACTAATATGTTAATCATATTGTGGTATATTCGGTTATATGCTATACTATTTGAAGATTAAAGTTGTACAAGGAGGTCTAAGATGGAAACCTGGATGGTAGTTTTAATATGGGTAGTCGTAATTGCCGCAATCGGTGCTGGGCTTTATTTTTGGGGTAGAAAGCTACAAAAAAGATATGATGAACAACAACAAATGGTTAACCAATATAAACAAGTGGTTCCATTATTTGTTATTGATAAGAAGAAAGATAAATTAGAGAACTTAAAGCTTCCTAAACAAGTAAAAGAACAAGTTCCAAAAATGCAACGTAAACGTAAAATGCCAGTTGTTATTGCAAAAGCAGGTCCACAAATCGTAACACTTATGTGTGATGAAGTTGTATACAATACAGTACCTGTTAAAAAGCAAATTAAAGCCGAAGTAGCAGGTATTATGCTTGTTAATGTGGTTTCTGGAAAACTTCCAACGCCACAAAAAGAAGGTTTTATGAACAAAATGAAACGTAAAGCGAAAGAGCTTAGAAATAAATAGTCACAAAAACACAAGCAAATGCTTGTGTTTTTTTTATGATCAAAAACTTTTACAAAAATATAAATTATGATATAGTTATAAAAAAGATTTATAAAAATGATGGATAAAGTGAGTATACTTCCACTTAGCTCGAGATATACTGAATATGAGATTGTACATAAAAGTGAGGAATATCATTGGAGAAAATAAAGTATTTTATAGATTATATATTGAAATTAGAAAAGCGATTTACAGGACATGAAATTGCTTCTAGAAGTGCACAAATTACGTATTATTGGGTATTAGCATTTTTCCCATTTTTGGTTATGGTCATCTCTATTTTAACATTTACGAATATTGCACAGAGTGAATTTATGGTGTACTTAGCAGAAGTTATTCCAACTGCGATTATGCCTTTTATTGAGCAGACAATTAATCAGTTAATTGAATACCGTAGTGCAACACTACTGTCATTTAGTGCGATTGCTGCAATCTGGTCAGCATCAGCAGCTGTAAATGCTATGATGAAAGGTATTTATAAGGCTTATAGTGCTGTAGATGAAAGATCCTTTTTTATTAGAAAGATTATTTCTATGATTTATTCAGTCATTCTTGCAGTGTTGATAGCAGGGATGATTGTATTATTAGTATTTGGAAATAGAATAGGTGAATATATTATTCATCGATTTAGTATTGAACAGCAATATTATAAAATGCTGTGGGATCTTGTTCGTTTCACCTTGCCAGTAGCAGCTCTGTTGGTAGGTTTATATATTATCTACAAATATGTTCCGAGAAAACATTTAAGAGATGGGAATGTATGGCCAGGTACTATTTTTGCTAGTATCAGTTGGTATGCTTTTTCTTATCTCTTTTCAATCTACGTAGATAAGTTCAGTAAATATAATCAAATGTATGGAAGTATTGGAAGCATATTCATTTTACTTATTTGGCTTTATACCAGTGGTATGCTTGTACTTCTTGGAGCTGAGATGAATGCACTTTTCCAAGATATGAAGCATGTAAGACCAGCAAGAATAAGAAGGGAGGAAAGAAGTGGAAAGTAACATTAAGCGTTCCTTCTATCTAAGAGATGGGCTAAAAGTAGCAAAAGACTTGTTAGGAAAGACATTAGTAAGAGTGAAAGATGGGAAGCGATATGCTTTCAAAATTGTTGAAACAGAAGCATATTTAGGGCCAAATGATAAAGGTGCCCATACTTATGGTGGTAAGCCAACTGCTCGGACAAAACCTATTTTTGACGAAGGTGGGATAACCTATATTTATCTTATTTACGGTATGTATTACTGCCTCAATATCGTAGCCAATGAGGTGAATATACCTCATTGTGTATTAATAAGGGCTGTCGAGCCATTAGATGAAGAGAGTCTAGTGTATTGTAAAGCCAACAGACCTATTAAATCGAAGAAAGTACAAGATTTAACCAATGGACCAGGTAAGCTATGTAAAGCCTTAGAAATTGATAAATTTTTAAATGAGATAGATGTTACAAAAGAAGGTGCTTTATATATTGAAGAAGGTGAAACACCAAAAGAGATTGTAACAGACAAGCGTATCAATATTGACTATGCCGAAGAATATAAAGACAAAGAATGGCGATTCTACATTAAAGATAATCCGTTTGTGTCCGTATTAAAAAAATAGATGAGTAAAAGGGGATTTAGCATGAAAATAAGTGAAATATTTGAAAAAAATAAACCAGTCATTTCGTTTGAGATTTTTCCACCAAAGCAAACAACATCAATAGATAGTATTTATAGTACTATTGATGCGTTAGCACCCTTATCACCAGATTTTATTAGTGTAACTTATGGTGCAGGTGGAAGTACAAGGGGAAATACAGTACAAATTGCATCTGTATTAAAGAATAAATATAATATTACACCACTGGCGCATTTAACGTGTGTAGATGGCACAAAGGAAAGCATGGCTCAGATATTACAAGAACTAGCAGATGAAGGTGTAGAAAATATCCTAGCACTAAGAGGTGATTTACCAGAAGGAGCAAGTTTAGGTGAATTCCATTATGCCAATGATTTAGTAAGTTACATAAAAGAAAACGGAAATTTTGATGTAGCAGCAGCCTGCTATCCAGAAAAACATATAGAAGCACTTACTTTAGATGATGATATAACACATTTAAAACATAAAATTGAATGTGGAACAGACGTACTTATTAGCCAACTTTTCTTTGACAATGAAGCCTTTTATAAATGGCGTGACCAAGTGAGAAGCTTAGGGATACAAACGCCTATTGTTGCAGGGATTATGCCTATTACATCTGCAAAACAATTAGAACGTATGGTGACTTTATGTGGTGCAAGCATTCCAAGTACAATCCAAGGTCTTGTAAAAGCTTATAACCATAATGCACAAGCTTTAAAAGAAGCTGGCATTGCTTATGCAACCATGCAGATTATTGACTTACTAGCATCTGGTGTCGATGGGATTCACTTATATACCATGAATCAAGCAGATATTGCAAAACGTATAATGGAAAACATTAGGGGAATTAATTATGCAGTAAAGACAAAGAGGGCTTAAATCATTATGGCAAAAGATGAAATTATACTTAGAGAAGTACTGAGATATATCAATGTACCTTACCATGCGGCAGATGCAACACTTAAACAAGAAATACTTACTGCCTATGGTGAAATAGAGTCTATGGCTAGGGTCAGACAGGTCTATGGACTTTTTAATATAGAGCCGAAAAAAGATCTAATAGTATTTCAAGAAATCAATTTTCAAATAGAGAGTGCAGATTTAGCAAAGGTTGTTAAAAACTGTAATCAATTATATGTAATGGCTGTAACAATAGGAAGTGAAATTGATAAACGTATTAGTGGGACTCAGCAGACTGATATGATGAAAGCACTTATTTATAACGCTTGTGCCAATGTTTTAATCGAGCAAGCATGTGATCATGTAGAAGAAGAAATCATGAAAAACATAAAAGAGGGACAATACTTAACTATGCGTTATAGTCCAGGTTATGGAGATGTACCTCTTACAGTACAAACAGAAATTTTAAATTTTTTAGATGCAACAAGAAAAGCAGGTATTACAACAACAAAGGCAGGAATGCTTATCCCACTCAAATCAGTTACAGCTTTTATAGGTCTATCTAGTATAAAAGAGAAAAGACATAAAGGATGTGAGAGCTGCTTGATACAAGATAAGTGTATTTATAGAAAACGAGGTGAAAAGTGTGGCAGTTAGATTTTTTGATGGTGCAATGGGGACGGTCCTTCAGAACAAAGGATTAAAGTTAGGTGAGATACCAGAACTTTTCAACTTTACTCATAGTGAGTTAGTAGAACAAGTTCATTTAGATTACTTAGATGCAGGAGCAGACTGTGTAACAACCAATACTTTTGGAGCAAACCGCTATAAAATCAATGAGACTAGCTATACCGTTGAAGAAGTGATTACACAAGCAGTAAGGATTGCAAAAAGTGCAGTAAGCAAGAAAAATAAAGGTAAAGTCGTATTAGATATAGGATCAACAGGGAAGCTTATTGAACCAGTCGGTGATATTTCTTTTGAAGAAGCTTATGAAGTATTTAAAGAACAAGTTATAGCGGGAGAAAAAGCAGGAGCAGATATTATCCTTTTTGAGACCTTTACAGACTTATATGAGCTTAAGGCAGGGGTACTTGCAGCTAAAGAAAATACTTCATTACCTATCTTCTGTACCATGACCTTTGAAGCAAATGGGAGAACCTTCTTTGGGACAAGTTTAGAAGCCATGGTATTAACGCTAGAAGCATTAGGTGTGGATGCACTTGGTATTAACTGTAGCTTAGGACCTAAAGAACTTGTACCATTAGTAGAGCAACTTGTAGGCTTAGCTTCTATCCCAGTACTCGTACAACCTAATGCTGGGTTGCCAGATATGAAGGATGGAAAAGCTGTTTATAATATTACAGAAGAAGAGTTTACACACTACATGGGTTACTTTGCAGAACTTGGTGTGAGTATTTTAGGTGGATGTTGTGGAACAAATCCGTCTTATATTAAAGGTGTTGTGGATAAAGTAAGGGACATTCAGCCTAAACCTATTGTACCTAAAAATTTATGTGGGATTTGTAGTAGTCAAAAAGCAGTATTTTTTGATGATGTAAGAATAATAGGAGAAAGACTGAATCCAACAGGTAAGAAGTTACTTCAACAAGCTTTAAGAGAAGATAATATGGATTACGTCCTTAGACTTGCACTAGAGCAAAAAGAAGAAGGCGCTGACTTACTCGATGTCAATATGGGATTACCTGATATAGATGAAGTTGGTATGCTTAAAAAAGCAATTAAACAAATACAATGGGTAGTAGATTTGCCACTTCAAATTGATTCATCTAACGTTAAAGCATTAGAAGAATCTGTTCGTATTTATAATGGTAAACCACTTATTAACTCAGTGAATGGTAAAAAGGAAAGCCTAGATGCTATTTTACCAATTGCTAAAAAGTATGGTGCAGCCGTATTAGGGCTTACACTAGATGAAAAAGGTATTCCAAATACAGCTGAAGAAAGACTAGAAGTAGCAAGAATTATAGTTGAGGCAGCTAAGTCATACAATATACCTAAAGAGGACATCTTTATAGATTGTCTTGTAGTTACAGCATCTGCACAGCAAGAATTAGTCTATGAGACATTAAGAGCTGTAAAATTAGTAAAAGAAGAGTTGGGCGTAAAGACAGTACTTGGAGTAAGTAATGTGTCTTTTGGACTTCCAGCAAGACCAGCACTTAACCAAGCGATGCTTACAATGGCACTCTTACAAGGGTTAGATGCACCAATTATGAATCCAAAGAATAAAGAAATGATAGAGGCTATTTTATCTTATAGAGTATTAGTAGGGAAAGATAAAGAATCAAAAGATTATATAGATTACTTTAGTAAACAGCAAGAAGTCAGTAAGGAAGTATCTACAAGTAATGAATATACCCTTGAACAAGCCATTATTAAAGGGCTTAAAGAAGAAGCATACAAGATTACACAGCAATACTTAAAAGATTATGAACCACTAGAAATAGTAGAAAAGTTTATTGTACCTGCGCTTAACCAGGTTGGAGATGACTATGAAAAACAAGTGTTATACTTGCCACAGCTTATTAAGTCAGCAGAAGCAGCACAAAGTAGCTTTGAAGTATTAAAAGTAGCTATGATTAAAAATGGAGGAACACATCAAAGTGGGCCAAAAGTTATTTTAGCAACTGTACATGGAGACATTCATGATATAGGTAAAAATATTGTTAAGGTTATTATGCAAAACTATGGTTTTACAGTAATAGATTTAGGTAAGGATGTACCAACTGAAGCTGTTTTAGAAGCGGTCAAAAAGCATGAAGTTAAGTTAGTTGGACTCAGTGCACTTATGACAACGACAGTTGCAAGTATGAAAGAAACAATAGAAAGCTTGAAAAAAGTTGAACCAAAGTGTAAAGTTATAGTAGGCGGCGCAGTTCTTACACCAGAGTTGGCAGAATTCGTAGGTGCGGACTTCTATGCAAAAGATGCTATGGAAACTGTAAGGATTAGCGAGAAAGTTTTCAAAGATCTTTAATGCATAAGCTAAAACTTGACGATAAATAAAATAGTTACTAAATAAAGCAACTACATTGTAGGACCAGGGGAGGGACCGCGATGAATGAAGTGGCTGCAAGACAAATGGTTACAATAGGCAACCTTGAGAAAGAACTTCAAGCGCAAAAAGGCATGCTATGGGTACTAGGGGAAATCATTAAAGTCGCTAACAATATTGGATCTTTTAAAGCTTTGATGAATGCGATGACAGATATGCTTATGGGGGTAACAGGTGTTAACGCCTGTTATCTATGGGCGTATCATGGTGATCGTATTAAAGTCTATTATAGAAGTACGGAATTTAATAATGAGTTTTTAGAGCTAGATGAAAGTACAATCAGTAAAGAAATTAAAATTCTAAGAAATACTTATATCTATACAGAAGAAGAAATAGAATATCCTATTATAGAAGGTGCAAGTATTCCACAGTCTAGATTAGTTGTACCACTTATGAACTTTGTTGATGAGAGTGTAATAGGAGGCTTAGTATTAGAACATGGACAAGCTAACTTTTTTACTGCAAATAATAGAGTATTTTTTGAAACGCTAGCTACATTTATTGCTTCTAATACAATGAATTCTAGGTTGTATGAACAAGTGTCACAAGAATCAAAAAAGGATCCGCTTACAGGTGTTTATAATAGAAGGCAGCTAAATCGTATGATTGAACAGCTTATTAAAAATTATGAGCTATTAACAATAGGGATTTTTGATTCAGATAACTTTAAAGCAGTAAATGATTTATTAGGGCATAGAAAGGGCGATGAAGTACTTCAAGCCATTTCTCATGCTGCAACAGAAGCTATAAGTAGATATAATGGAAAAGTTATCCGTTATGGGGGGGATGAGTTTGTACTCCTACTTCCTTTAGCGTTAGAAGAAGGGATGAAAGTCTTTAGAGCGTTTCAACAATCAGTACCTGAGCTTGTAACAATCAAAGATATTAATATTCCGGTAACGATAACAATGGGCGTATCTGCTTATCCAGATACCAAAGTAGATAAAAAAGATTTAGTACACTTAGCTGATAAGGCCTTACTAAGAGGCAAAGATTTAGGAAAGAATTATATAATGCTCGTAGGAGAAGAGGACTTTGGAGAGAGCGAAGAGGTGTTATAAAACGCCTCTTTTTTATGTTAATAAAATAAGAATACTAAAATGAACAAAAGTCATTTTAGTATTAGACAGTAAGAATCTAGAAATGTTATAATGCAAGAGAATTAGAGTGCGGCGTAATTTTATATAAGATTCAATATAATCCAACTTATACATAAAGCATTTACAATTGTATGATTATAATGGTAAAGTAGTAAGGATTAAAAGCTGGTTTTTTTTATATACGTACATATTATTACAATATAATAAACACAATAGAAATAAGTACTATATTGCTAATAGGATAGGAGAGTAAAGAAATGGACCAAAAGATCCGTGTTATGAGTGTTTTTGGAACAAGACCAGAAGCAATTAAAATGGCACCTTTAGTAAAAGAACTTGAAAAAAATGACAACATAGAGAATCTAGTGTGTGTAACAGCTCAACATCGTGAGATGCTCGATCAAGTATTAGAGATATTTGACATTAAACCAGATTATGACTTAAATATCATGAAAGATAGACAAACATTAACAGGTATTACAACACGTGTTTTAGAAGGAATGGAAGGGGTACTTGAAGAAGCAAAACCAGATATTGTACTTGTACATGGGGATACTTCAACAACTTTCGTTACTGCACTTGCTGCCTTCTATAAACAAATTCCAGTTGGACATGTTGAGGCAGGACTTCGTACATATAACATATACGAACCGTTCCCAGAAGAGATGAACAGAAAATTAGCAGGCGCTATTGCTACGTTACACTTTTCACCAACACCACTTGCAAA
The DNA here is from genome assembly GCF_027857615.1 of Holtiella tumoricola. Classification (NCBI taxonomy): domain Bacteria; kingdom Bacillati; phylum Bacillota; class Clostridia; order Lachnospirales; family Cellulosilyticaceae; genus Holtiella; species Holtiella tumoricola. Next base: position 29,747 of record NZ_JAQIFT010000062.1, on the reverse strand, counting down.
AGGGAATTTATTACGTGAAGCCGTAGATGAAAAAGCAATTTATGTAACAGGCAATACGGTTATTGATGCACTTAAAACAACAATTAGTGAAGATTATCATTTTACAGTAGATATATTAAATGGTATCGATTATGCAAATAAACGAGTTATTACTATGACAGCACATAGAAGAGAGAATTTAGGAGAGCCTTTACGTAACATTTGTGAGGCTGTTAAAGCAATTGCTAATGAATTTAGTGATGTTGAAGTTGTCTATGCTGTTCATAAGAATCCAGCTGTACGTGACGTAGCCTATGAAATCTTAGGAGACTTACAAAACGTACATCTTATAGAGCCACTGGATCTTAAAGATATGCATAACTTAATGCAAAGATCTTATTTAGTTCTTACTGATTCAGGTGGACTTCAAGAAGAAGTACCTTCTATGGGTAAACCAGTTCTTGTCCTTCGTAATGTAACAGAAAGACCAGAAGGTATTGAGGCTGGTACACTTAAACTTGCAGGTGTAGAAAAAGAAACAATTTATAACTTAACGAAAGAACTTCTTACAGATGAAGTTGTTTATAAAGAAATGGCACAGGCCAAAAATCCATTTGGTGATGGAGAAGCATCAAGACGTATTGTTGAAGCAATCCTTTCTTATTTTATAGAAGGTTCACCTCGTCCAAATGACTATATTTATAATGCTAAGAAGTAGGTGGAAACAATGAAAAAGAAAGGCTGGATAAGAGCATTAGCCCTTCTAGAACAAGTTGGTTTTTCCATGGCTGTTCCTATCTTTTTATGTGTATTTTTAGGGATTTTTATAGATAATACCACTAACAAATCTCCCTTATTCCTAATTATTTTTATATTCCTAGGAGTAGGGGCCGCTTTTCGTAATTTATTCTATATAATAGGAAAAGAAGCTAAGAGAGGAGAAAAAGAGAGAGATGAATAAGGCATATATTAAACAACATTTAATGCAAGTTACAATGGTTGCCTTTTCGCTTGTTGTTTATGGAATCGGAATGTTTTTTACTTCAGATGCATTAGCATGGACAACGGGAATCTTTTTGGGACTAGTCATTGCACTTCTTAAATTAAGGCTTATGGAACTCACTTTTATTAAGGCTGTTGCTATGCCAGAAGGTAAGGCTAAAAATTATACACAAAGACACTATATGTTACGTTATTTAGTAACAGGTCTTGTATTATTCATAGCAGCTTTATCTCCAAGTGTTAGTCTAATAGGCGTGTTCTTTGGACTAATTTCTATGAAAGTAGGAGCATATGCACAGTTAGGTGTAAGAAACTAATTATTTTAGCAACAAGAGCGTAAGCTCTTTAGCATAGAAATTTATATGGAAAGGAGAGTGAGTAGGTGGAGCAAAATTTAGACTTTGGGATTCATCAAGTCGTAACTTTCTTTACAATTGATGGTAAACCTTATGGTCTCACAACAACACATATTAATACTTTTTTAGTAATGGCTGTTTTAACTATATTTGCTCTTATTGTACGTGCTAAAGTTAAAAACTTTAAGACTATACCAGATACTAAGTTCCAAATTATTATCGAGTTTTTAGTTGATACGATTTATAACTTTACATCTAGTACAATGGGTGAGAAAAATAGAAAATTCGGTGCATTCTATGGTCCTATGTTTTTATTTATTTTGTTATGTAACTTAACAGGATTAATTGGACTAAGACCACCTACTGCTGATATTGCAACAACATTTGCATTATCATTAACCACATTTTTCATGATCCACTATTTTGGTTTAAGATCCAAAGGTGCAAACTACCTTAAAGGCTTCTTAGAACCAATACCATTATTGTTACCGCTTAACATCATTGGTGAGCTTGCTAACCCAATCTCATTAAGTTTCCGTTTATTTGGTAACATCTTAGGTGGAACCATTATCATGGGATTATACTACGCGATGATGCCATGGTGGGCACAACTTGGTTTACCTTCAATCCTACATTCATATTTCGATGTGTTTGCAGGTGCGTTACAAACCCTTATCTTTGTTATGCTAAGTATGACATTCGTATCCAGCGCAATGGAAGAATAAAAAAAGAGGTGAAAGTATGGGATATACAGAGTTCCTATTCGGATGGATGGCAAATGTTGACCCAGTAGCTCTCGTTTTAGCCTTCTCAGCGATTGGTGCAGGACTTGCAATGATTGCAGGTATTGGACCAGGTATTGGACAAGGTTTTGCAGCGGGTAAAGCAGCTGAGGCAATGGGCAAAAATCCTAAAGATGGTGGTAAACCAGCAACTTTAGTTATGTTACTAGGTGCTGCAGTAGCCGAAACTTCAGGGATTTTCTCATTAGTTATTGCCATTATTATGTTATTTGCCAATCCACTTCTTAATAAAGGTGGCATTGCACTTGTACTTGCGGCTTCCGCAATTGGTGCAGGTTTAGCAATGATCGCAGGTATTGGACCTGGTATTGGACAAGGTTATGCAGCGGGTAAAGCTGCAGAAGCTGTTGGTAAAAGACCTAAGCTTCAAAGTGGGATTGTAAGAACAATGCTTCTTGGGCAAGCAGTTGCTCAAACAACAGGGATTTATGCCCTTATCATTGCATTACTCTTATTATTCGTAAATTTATTTGCATAAGAACAAAAACATTAACTTATTAGTTGTATATTTAAGGAGGAATTCATAATGGATAACCAAATCGATGGAAGAGCTTTAATTTTAGCATGTTCAGCAATTGGTGCTGGTCTTGCAATGATCGCAGGTATTGGACCTGGTATTGGTCAAGGTTACGCAGCTGGTAAAGGTGCAGAAGCAGTAGGTCGTCAACCAGAAGCACAATCAGACGTAGTACGTACAATGTTACTTGGTGCAGCGGTAGCTGAAACAACAGGTATCTATGGTCTTATCGTAGCTATTATTCTTTTATTCGCTAACCCACTTATTACAAAATATATTGAGTTACTTGGCTAATAAAAACATAGTAAGCGGTATAAGACATAGAAAGGAGGGAATTTCCCTTTGAGCTCAAAAATTATTGAATTTTCCATGCAAACAGGATGGGAATGGTTTGTGCAGCTTCTTGCTCTATTTCTAATTATTGCAATTCTAGCGAAGTTATTATTTAAACCAGTAAGTGAGTTTTTAGATAAACGTCAAGCAATGATTGCAGCAGAAGTAAATGGTGCTACAAATGCTAAAAAAGATGCAGAAAGCCTTAAAAAAGATTACCAAAGTAAACTTGTTAATATCGAGGCAGAAGCTAGTGAAATATTAAAACAAGCAAGAGCAAAAGCATTAGTCCGTGAAGAAGAAATTATTAACGAGGCTAAAAAAGAAGCTGAAGCCATTAAAGAAAAAGCATTTAAAGATATCGAACTTGAAAAAGAACGTGTTCAATCTGAGATGAAACAAGAAATGATCGAAGTAGCTACACTTATGGCAAGTAAGTTTGTAGCTGAATCAATGAGTGCAGATAAACAAAATGCATTAGTTGATGATATGATTAAAGAGATGGGGGATGTACAGTGGCTGAGATAGTTGTAAACCGTTATGCTACTGCCCTCTTCGAAATTGCCAAAGAAAAAGGGGCAATGACAAAGTTTAAAGAAGAAGCAAGTGCTATTTGTGAAGTTCTTAAGAACGAACCAGAGTACATGAATCTTCTTGGTCATCCAAGTGTAATTGAAGCACAAAAATTAGAACTTATTGAGCAAGCCTTTACTGGACGTGTATCAGATGAGTTCGTTGGCCTTATGGGGCTTATCATTAAAAAATCTCGTACAGAATACTTAATCCGTATTCTTACACAATTTATAGAAATGGCAAAAGAAGATGAAGGGCTTATTAAAGCTACAGTAACTTCTGCAATGCCACTCACAAATCAGCAACTAGCGCAAATTAAAGAGAACCTTGAACAAGGAACAGGTAAAACAATCGAACTTGATGCACAAATTGATGCATCACTTATTGGTGGGCTTATCGTTCGTGTTGGTGACAAAGTAGTTGATGGAAGCATTAAAGGTCAAATGGATGCTTTAAAATCACAGCTAAATAGTTTGCGACTTGCATAAAAAAGGGGTGTAATGATTTAATGAACCTTAGACCAGAGGAAATCAGCAGCGTTATTAAGAATCAAATTAATAACTACAAAACACGCCTTGAAGTATCAGAAGTAGGAACTGTTATTACAGTAGGGGACGGTATCGCTCGTGTACACGGACTCGAAAAAGCAATGGCAGGAGAACTTCTTGAATTCACTGGCGGCGTATATGGAATGGTTCTTAACTTAGAAGAAGACAACATTGGGGTTGTTCTTTTAGGTTCTGACCAATACATCAAAGAAGGTAGCGACGTTAAATCAACAGGACGTATCGTAGAGGTACCTGTTGGTGACGCACTTAGCGGACGTGTTGTTAACCCTCTTGGCCAACCAATCGATGGTAAAGGCCCAATCAGCTCTACAACATTCCGTCCTGTTGAGCGTATTGCTCCAGGTGTTATCGAAAGAAAATCAGTAGATACACCACTTCAAACAGGTCTTAAAGCAATCGATGCCATGGTACCAATCGGACGTGGACAACGTGAGCTTATTATCGGAGATAGACAAACAGGTAAAACTGCTATCGCCTTAGATACAATCATCAACCAAAAAGGTAAAGATGTAAAATGTATCTACGTAGCTATTGGACAAAAAGCTTCAACAGTTGCTCAAATCGTTAAAACTTTAGAAAAAAATGATGCTATGAGCTACACAACAGTAGTAGTTTCTACAGCTAGTGACCTTTCTCCACTTCAATACTTAGCACCATATGCTGGGGCTGCTATTGGTGAAGAATGGATGGAAAGTGGTAAAGATGTACTTATCATTTATGATGATTTATCAAAACATGCGGTAGCTTACCGTACAATGGCATTACTTCTTCATAGACCACCAGGTCGTGAGGCGTATCCAGGGGACGTATTCTACCTTCACTCAAGACTTCTTGAGCGTGCAGCTAAACTTTCAGATGAAAGAGGCGGCGGTTCTATGACTGCTCTTCCAATCATCGAAACACAAGCTGGTGATATCTCAGCTTATATCCCAACAAACGTTATCTCTATCACAGATGGACAGATCTTCCTTGAAACTGAACTTTTCAATGCGGGTGTTAGACCAGCGGTTAACCCAGGTCTTTCAGTATCACGTGTTGGTGGTGCAGCTCAGATCAAAGCAATGAAACAAATTGCAGGTCCTATCCGTGTGGAACTTGCTCAATACCGTTCTCTTGCAGCTTTCGCTCAGTTCGGTTCTGACCTTGATGCAGCTACACAAAATGCTTTAGCACAAGGTGAACGTATTATGGAAGTTTTAAAACAACCACAATACAGACCAATGAGTGTTGCAGAACAAATTATTGTTCTTTATGCAGCTACAAGAAAATATCTTCTTGATATTCCAGTATCAGCAGTTAAACAATTCGAGAGAGAATTACTTGAAACTGTTAGCACAAAATACCCAGAACTTCTTACAGAAGTTACAGGTAAAGCTGGTATTACAAAAGAACTTGAAGAAAAACTTAAAAAAGTTGTTAGCGAATTCAAAGCTAGTTTCAAAGTTCAATAATTTAGAAAGAAGAGGTGCGGTAGATGGCGTCTTTACAAGCAATTAAAGGACGAATTAAAAGTGTAAACAGCACCAAACAAATTACCAATGCCATGAATCTTGTAGCTACAGCTAAGCTGACTAAAGCAAAAGATGCAGCATTTAAAACAAGACCATTCTTTACTGAAGTTCAAAAAGTAATTAAATCAATTGCTAAAAACTCAGAGAATGTAAATTCACCACTTCTTCGTGAAAATGGGTCAAATGCAAAAGGCTATATTGTTATAGCTGGAGATAAAGGGCTTGCTGGTGGATACAATTCAAACATTGGTAAATTAGTATTAAATCATATAACTAATAAAGACGAAACTCGTCTTGTTACAGTAGGAAAGAAATCAAGAGAGTTCTTTAGAGCAAGACACTTTGATATTGCTAAAGAAGTTATCGGAGTTTCAGGAGAACCTACGTATAATGATGCAAGAGAAATTGCTGATTATGCTATAGATTTATTTGCTAAAGGTGAAGTTGGAGAAGTATATTTAGCTTATACAGCATTCAAATCTACAATCCAACAAGAACCAACTTTGATTCGTCTATTACCAGTAGATATATCAGAAATAGAAGAACCAGAAACAGAAGGTCCAAAAGATTTATTAATCTATGAACCTTCACCAGAAGCTGTACTTAACTACTTAATGCCAAGATACGTAACAGATGTTATTTATGGAGGATTAGTAGAATCAAGTGCAAGTGAACAAGGTGCAAGAATGACAGCGATGGATTCAGCTACAGAAAATGCAAACGAAATGATTGCAAAACTTGAGATTGAATCTAACCGTGCACGTCAAGCAGCGATTACACAAGAGTTATCTGAAATCGTAGGTGGAGCTGCTGCCCTTAAGTAATTAAATTAAAAGGAGTGAAGAGTTAATGGCACAAAACGTAGGACGTATCGTTCAAATCATCGGTGCTGTTTTAGATATTAAGTTTACGCCAAATAACCTTCCTGCACTTTATAATGCGATCGATATCATCAAACAAGATGGAGAAAAACTTGTAGTAGAAGTTGCTCAACATCTTGGTGATGATGTTGTTAGATGTATCGCGATGTCAGCTACTGACGGTTTAGTGCGTGGGATGGAAGCAGTAGATACAGGAGCACCTATTAGTGTACCAGTAGGAACTGCAACACTTGGACGTATCTTTAACGTAACAGGAGATGCCGTAGATGGTAAAGAAAACCCAGATGTAGAAAAATGGCCTATTCATAGATCAGCACCTACATTTGAAGAATTATCTACAGAATCAGAAATTCTTGAAACAGGGATTAAAGTAGTAGACTTACTTTGTCCATACCTTAAAGGTGGTAAAATCGGTTTATTCGGTGGTGCCGGTGTAGGTAAAACTGTACTTATTCAAGAGCTTATCCGTAACATTGCTACAGAACATGGTGGTTTCTCTGTATTCGCAGGTGTAGGTGAGCGTACAAGAGAAGGTAATGACCTTTTCCACGAGATGACAGATTCAGGCGTTATCTCAAAAACAACAATGGTGTTCGGACAAATGAACGAGCCACCTGGTGCCAGAATGCGTGTTGCATTAACTGGTCTTACAATGGCTGAATACTTCCGTGATCAATCAGGACAAGACGTACTTTTATTCGTAGATAATATCTTCCGTCTTGTTCAAGCTGGTTCAGAAGTATCTGCTCTTCTTGGACGTATCCCAAGTGCCGTTGGTTACCAACCAACACTTGCAACTGAAATGGGTGCACTTCAAGAACGTATCACATCAACAAACAAAGGGTCTATTACATCTGTTCAAGCGGTATACGTTCCAGCCGATGACTTAACTGACCCAGCTCCAGCTACAACATTCGCCCATCTTGATGCGAAAACAGTACTTTCTCGTGCACAAGTAGAACAAGGTATCTACCCAGCGGTAGACCCACTTGAATCTACATCACGTATTCTTGATCCACAAATCGTTGGTGAAGAACACTACCAAGTAGCACGTGACGTACAAGCAATTCTTCAAAGATACAAAGAACTTCAAGATATCATCGCTATCTTAGGTATGGATGAACTTTCAGAAGAAGATAAAGTGGTAGTTAACCGTGCACGTCGTGTACAAAAATTCCTTTCACAATCATTCTTCGTAGCAGAAGTATTCACAGGTAATCCAGGTAAATACGTACCAATTAAAGAAACTATCCGTGGTTTCAAAGAAATTCTTGAAGGTAAACATGATGACCTTCCAGAAAACGCATTCTTAATGGTTGGTACTATTGAAGAAGCTGTAGAAAAAGCAAAAACATTGTAGGTGATGACTATGGCAGAAAATAAATTAAGCCTTCAAATCATAACACCGACTAGATCAGTATTAAACATTAAAGTTGATAGTGTTGTATTACGTACACTAGATGGCGATATGGGTGTGTACTACGATCATGAGCCAGTTGTTACACTTCTTAACTACGGTATTTTACGTTACAAAGTGGACGGTAAAGTTCACAAAGTAACAACAATGGGTGGTTTTGCAGAAGTAACAGAGGACAAAGTAGTAGTACTTACAGATGCATCAGAATTAGAAGAAGAAATCGACTTTGCACGTGCCGAGGCAGCTAAAGAACGTGCAGAGGGACGTGTAGGTCATAATGACTTAGATATGCGTCGTGCAGAAATTGCACTTCGTAAATCACTTGTACGTTTAGATTTAAAAAAGAAATAGATTAAAAAGAGGTGCTACCTTAGGGTGGCACCTTCTTTTATATTTATATATTAGGAGGCGTTTGAAGTATGACAAAAGTAAGTAATGAAGTTGATCACTATATCGCAGCTCTTTCTGGTATAGAACAAGACTGGGTGTGCTTTTTTGTAGAATATATGCGTGAAAAACATTCGGATTTGGAAGAAGTTATTTCCTTTCAAATGCCCACTTACAAACTTGGTAGTGGGAAACTACGAAATTATATTGCATTTTCACTAGCTAAAAATCACTTTTCTTTGCACTCCATGGATTTTGAGTATATTGGAATGCTTAAAGAAAAACTCGTAAAACCAGGAAAAGGTAAAGGTTGTGTAAATGTTAAATATACAAGTCTAGAAGAGAGAGAAATTTTAGTTGAGGCAATTGAAGAAATTATTAAGCGTAAAAAGTTAGCATCCTACGGGAAATGAGATGGTAGAAAGTTGATCTAGCAAACGAGATGACGAGAATAGAGGAATTAAAGGGGGATTTTTAAGAAGTTACTATTATTATAAAACATAAAATAAAGAGAAAATATTTCCCGGGAAGTAGAAAAAAGGAGAATTAAGGGAGACAATACATGGATTTTTTTATAAGGGTATATTAAAATAGATTTAACAGACTAAGATTATAAAGAAAAGTAATCAAATAGAGTCCATAGAGAGAGAAAAGTAGTAGGAGGACGAGGATGTATTTATTAGGCCTAGATGGTGGGGAAACAAAAACTCATTGTATTATTGGTGATGAAGCGGGGAATATATTTGCTGAAGGTTTTGGGGGACCAGCAAATTATCAAACAGTGGGGGTAGAAACAACAAGACATTCTATAATAACAGCAATATCAAGAGCTCTAAGTAAATTGAGTATAAAAATAACAGATATTAGTCATGGAATTGTCGGACTTGCGGGGGTAGATGGAGAAAATGATTTAAAAATAATTAATCAAATTTGTAGTTCGGTATTTAACAATGTACCATATGAAATTTACAATGATTGTTGGTTAGTACTTCGAGTAGGGAGTGATGAAAACTGGGGTGTTGTAAGTGTTTGTGGCCGTGGTCATGGATGTATGGGGAGAACAAGAGAAGGCAAGGAAGTACAATTACGAAATAAAGTTTATATGATAGGAAACAGGGGCGGTGGAACGGAAGTAGTATATGAAGCGCTGCATCATACTTTTAGAGCAGATGAAGGCGTAGGGCCAACTACAAGGTTGCAAGAAGAAATTCCTAAAATTCTAGGTGTGGAGACAATGGAAGACGTAGATATATTGATTAGAGATCATGGATATAGTATAGAAGGCTTAACTCAAATACCATTCCTCTTATCTAGATTAGCAAGAGAAGAAGATGAGGTAGCCCAAAATATTATTATTGAAAATGGCAAAGCCATAGGCAAAAGTGCAGCTTCAGTTATTAAGCAGTTAAATTTTCAACACACAGAAGTACCTATTGTTGTGGGAGGAAGCGCTTTTGTCGAAGATAATCCATTATTCATTGATGCGTATAGATTAGAAGTACATAGGGTAGCACCCCATGCGAGGTTTACAGTAATAGATAAACGTCCTGTTATAGGAGCTTATTACTTAGCTATTGATAAATTTAAAAATAAATAAAAGTGATTAAACCATACATAAAAAAAGTATGTGAGGATATACTAATAACATACACAGGATGTACAACATCTGTAATAGATGAAAGACGTCAAGTGTATAAAAGATCATGGAGGGGATGATTCCCTTGGAGAACAGATGGCAATAACCATAAAAGTACTAAGTGATTCGAATCCGAAATGACCAAAGCCTAAGACAAGCACTTCCATAAAGAATTAAAGATAATTGCCCTAAAAAGCAAACATTTTTAACAATCGGGAAGAGAGCACCTTAGCAAAAGTAGTAAGAACAGCTCAAACTGTTCTTACTATTTTTTTTTGCTCCCAACTCAGCCTGTAGATACAAAGAAAGTAAAATATCCTTTCAAACGGGAGTGAAACTAAATAAAAAAAGTAAATCTCTTTTAAACGGCGATAAGGCTAAATAGACAAGAAAGTTTAATAAAAGAGAGGTGTTATACTGCCTGGAATCTACCTACGTAACTTTCAGTAAGAAATGTTCGAAATGAAAGAATGATGATTTTAGCCACCCTGTTTGAGTACAACGAGTTTGTGGCGTTATCATTTTGAGTGAGTTACATTTCTCTGAAAGTGAAGTAAAGTAGATGGAGGACAATATAACACCTCTCTTATAACTTCGGTTTATTTAATAATACTTATCATGAAGTGCTAAAATTAAATTAACCATTTCACCATAGCTTGCAGTTCCAGCTTCTACACCGTTAGATTGTAGATAGGCGTTATTAATTTGTTCAGCGGCTTCTTTTACATCACCTTTATAGCCATCCCAGAATTCATTAATAGCTACAAGGTCTTTATAAATACCATCAGGCATAGTAGCATTGATTGAAAGTAATAAGTCACGGTCGGCAGAAGCCAGAGCATTACTAAGATATGAAATAGCCATAATGTACCCAGAGTACTGGAAGTCAGGATCTGGATGAGATAAAGAAGTAATATAAGCAATGAAGTTACATTCATTTTCAAAGCCATAACCTCTTTGATGGGCCATTTCGTGGCAAGTAGTAGCAGGAATTGTAATAGCAGGAACACTAATGTTAATATTAGGTTCACTAGTAAAAGGTGAGTAGATTCCTGTTATACCTGTATAGTTCATGAGAGGCGAAGCAAGGACTGCTTTAGCCTTACCATAGTTCCCATTAAGAACAGTGAATTTTTGACCAGCGATATCAAATCCTGCCTGAGCACGGTCAAATATATCATGATGATCTCCAAGAGGTTGAGCGCGTCCATTTTCATCTACAGGGAGTTCTTCACGAATTTTACCAGCAACTTCTAATAAATGGGCATAAAGTTCACCAAGCTCTTGAGGAGTATGTTCACCTATAACAATATCGTAACGTTCACTAAAGTGAGGACGCTTGTAATTCATTCCCCAGAAGGCAATGAAGATAAAGAATAAAATAGATGCAATACATCCGATGTTTAGTACATAATGACCTAGTAATTTGAAAATAGAGTGAAAATCTGTAATACATTTATAAAGCGTATAGAGTGTGTAGATTATAAGACTTACTATACCAACATAGATTCCCCATTCAAAGAGAGAAAAAGGAAAGATGCCTGTAATCTTACTTAAAATTTGGATCGTACATTTATTAATGCCAAGAGAATAATATTGCTCCCATTTCTCAGGTGAGAGTGTATAAAGATAAGAGAGTAATATACTAAGTGGAATTAACAATAAGCTGAGTAACTTTAAACGAATCTGCAATCGAAGCCCTCCCTAAAAATTATGATGTCTTTTAATAGTTTTCACATTCTTAGACTTTTTATTTATTGTACTACAACAAGGATAAAATTGGACATATGTTTATAAATAAAAAAGAAGGTTGTTAAAAAACAACCTTCTTTTTTATCTACCTAATTCAATAACATTAGCAACAAGTTTTTGACAACGTCCACAAGCACTACCTGCTTTAGTTACTTCAGCAACTTTTTCTACTGTATCTGCTCCATTTTTTACAGCTGTTACAACATCTTCAAGAGAAACGTTATGACATCCACAAACAGAAGCAAGGATTTTTTCAATTTCAGGGATACAACCACCGCAAGCAGTACCTGCACCTGTCATTTCTTGAATTTCAGCAACAGTACGAGCACCGTTACACATTGCTTGACGAATTGCTATGTAATCTACATTTTTACAGTGACAAATTACTTTATTTTGAGCCATATTCTAGTCCTCCTATTGGGCATGTAATAATTCCTATTATATAAGAAGAGATATAGCAATGCAAGCTAAGAAACAAAAGAACATTCTAATACGGTAATACGAATAGAGAGTAATCGAAATATGTAGAGAGCTATGAGATTAAACACGAAAGTTAAGTAATTATATAATCAAACAGGCTAATTATGTCGATAAAATAAAGGGAAACTTTAACCAAAATCAAATCCTAAATTAAACAAAGATATTTATTATAAAATCATCTAAAACAAATATAGAAAGGTCAGGGTAAAGCATGAGAAGAATTACTGCAATGTTACTAAGCATAATCCTTTTTGTAGGTGTGTTACAAGGTATACCAACCTTTGCAGCTACAAATAGCATGAAAGCAGATGATAAGCTAGGCTTTCAAGAAATGAGTATAGAAATTAAAGATAATAAGGGAACTGTCATTCAAAAGGCCCAGGGGATTCAGTACTCCCAATGGCAACTTCAACTTGTAGAAGAACTTCTCTTAGATGAGGTAACAATGAAGTGGAAGCTAGGGGATGCTACAGCACCGAGAAACGGAACTTATGTCTTAGATTATTATATTGAGAGTGGGACAAAGGAAGCTTCTAAGATTTATCAAGTTAAAATAACTTATGAATTAGCGGGGACAACTGATATAAATGTAAATATAGAAGTATTGGATGACAAAGGTAATCCAGTTCAAACTAAGTTTACAACGTATAAGCCATCTTATGGGGATACAGATATTGAAAAGGTTGAAGATACCTTAAAATCTACACATAAAATCAATATGGATCCTAGTGCATTAACAAAAAATAAAGAGTTAGTCGTAGCAGTAGGAAATCTTACAAAAGTTAAGATGTTTTTCAAAGATTATGAGATGCATGTATCTGTAACAGGCATTAAGAAAGATTATATTACGCCTTTCACATTAACCTATGATAGTGGAGTGGTAGGTGCAGATAAAGAGGAAAGTAGTTTTAATGCATTTAAGGGTATTCAAGAGTTCAAGATTCTTCCTACCCATTTAACAACTGAAGCAGATGTAGAAACGGATAAAAGTTTGAAGTTACCATCTCAAACAGTAGTTGATTTAGATAAAGTTGTGGCAGAAGGTGAACTAGGAGTTGAAGCAGGTTCAAGACCAGGGATTGTTGTAACACTTACAAAACCTATGACTCTAGTTAATAAAGCAGGTTCGCTAAAATTCGAATCTATCGATAATGTAACGGATTCAACCAATGCACAGCAAGCAGAAATTTATTTAGAAGAATTATTAGGAAAAGATATTAGTACAGGTGATGCCAAACAAATCAAAGTAAAATTTAAGTTGAAACATGGAGAAGCTATGGTAGATACCATAGATGGTAAAGAAAAAGGAAAAGTTATTTCTAATGGCAATCGATTTGAATTGTACTTTGCCAAGGACTTGAAAATTAAAGGCTTAGCAAGTGAGGAAGACCTTAAATATTTATTTGAGTGGCCACACTTACAAGAAGGTATGCTCATTAATGGTGAAATTGCATTTGGTGGACATTTGTTTGGAGATCCAACAAAGAATCTTACCTTTAAACCAGATAAAGTAGGATACACTTATGTACGTTATACCATTTATCGCTTAACAACAGATGATATTTCATTTAAAGTAGAACCTTATAATATTAGAGGACCTGTAAGCTATACCCTTTTAAAAGAGGGACTCTTAGGTGTGGGATGGGATGCCGTAGATGTAAGGCATTATCAAGACAAGCCACTGACAGAGCAGATTACATTGACGACTAAAAAGGGTGCTTATGAAAAATATAAAATTGTAATGACTACGGGGAGTGACAAAGGAGAATTTGAGTCACAAATTGTAAAATACAATGGTAGAAATGATATTGTACCACCACCTTATTCAGAAATACTCAATATTGACAATGTATATGTTATCCCAGATGACTTTACAAAGGATAACCCAACAAGTACAGATGTTGCAGCAGTAGGAATTGACCTTGAATGGAGTGCACCAGAGAAAGAGAAACTTAATAGCTATCTTAAAGATGGGGATATTTACTATGAAATTTATTTAAGTGATAGCCCAAATAAAATAGGTAAACCTATTAAAGTATTTAAAGCTTTCTTAGAGGGCAGTGATATCAAGCTTACAACTCATGCAGGGGAGGTAAAAGGAGAAACTATTTATGATTCATCTAGAGGAAGTTTCATCGCTCCTGGAATTGTTTTAAAAGATGAGACAGCACCTTTAAATGAATGGGAAGTTCTTGATATACCTGAGTATGAGGGAAATCCCAAATATCCTACGAAAGGTAAAATCGTAGTGAAAAATGAAGCCAAATATGAAGTTCCTAATACATACTACTTAACAGTAAGACCAGTTTATGAAAAACGTTATAGTGGAGAAGGCGCAGAACCTAAGCTTGCGATTAGTAAATACTCTAATCCAAAATCTCTTTCTTTGGATATTGTAAAAAGAGTTGTTCCAACACCTGAAATTATTCAAAGTAAGCCACAAACTGCAAATGAAGGAAAAAGTGTGCAAACACTATACTTTAATCCAGTAGATTTAACAACTTATGTAAAATACATGCTTAATCCTCTAGGTCTTAAGTTACACAAACTTGCAGCATCTGATGAACAATATACTTATTATAGAAATTATGAGATTTATATTTATCAGACAACACCAGATTCAGGAAGTAGTGAAAATGTACCATTTAATAAGACACAAGAAATCAAGAGCGAAAAAAATGAAGAAGGTATGACTTATACCACTTTATCTGAAGCAGATCGCGTGTTTATGCGTGAGCAAAATGGAGCACTTTTATTAAATTATGAAAGTACTCAAAATGCCTTAACAGGTGAACAAAACTTACATGAATTAAAAATTAAAGGGTTAGAATCTAATACGCCTTATTATATTCAAATTAGAACACGTATTGATTTGTATAAAGGAGAAGAGCCTTTAGGTAAGAGCGTTTACTCAGTATTTTCAAAAATACATTCCTTTACAACCCAAACTAAGCCTGTACCACCTACAACTGATGAGCAGGTACCACCAGCACCAGAAAAATTCTTCATTGAAAGTCAGCCCAATAATACAACTGTTAAAATAGGTTGGGAAGAATCGGAGTTTGCATTAAGTCATAAAGACAAGACGTATTACCAATTAGTACGTTCAGATGGTACAGCAATGATTAAAGAGCATACCAATCGTCTACTAGATATTGAAGATGTACTAGGTAAAAACAGTAAATACAAAGGTTTCCATACAAAGGATACCTATATCCAAACTTATAATAAAGGTGCATGGATAGAACATACACCAAGACAAGGTAGCCAATTCTTAAGATTAGAAGAAAATACCCTATTACCAAATACAACCTATTACTATTACATTCGTACAGTATATGAAAACTTAGGTGAGAAGGTTTACTCAGATTGGATTATGCTACCTGTTACAACATCACCAGTGAATCCACCTATCAATTTAAAAGTTGAACCTCAAAGTGCCTTTAAATATGATGGACAACACGAAACAGTTATTAGTTTCTTAGCACCTATCCCACAAGGAAGTAAAGTGCCAGAAGATTTTAGTTTTGATATTGCCGTTAAAGGTGAAAAAGATGAAGATTATAGATTAGATTATGAAGTAAGCTTTGTACAAGAAGAAACATCTAGTAAAGAATATAGACGCTTTGTCTATAAGATTAAAGGGCTGACTCATGGGACACGCTATGACATTAAAGTTCGTATTGTAGATAAAACAGGGGAAGCTCTGAGTACATCTCTTTACTCAGAGAAAGTAACAGCAAGAACAGACTTTAGTGAAGACGATCAAGATGAAGAAAATGCATTCAACAAATATTTAGAGCAATATGATAGAGAAGCAGAAAAACTTAAACGTAATCCATATTGGGAAGTAGAAAGTAGTAAATACGAAGAAATTTATAAGTATAGAGGCAGTTATATTCAATCAGAGCTTGCAGCTTTTAAAACCTATGAGTTAGTAAGCAATGATACAGGTAGTAGTGTCTATTACTATGTGCCTTCAACATTCTTTAATGAAGCAGTTAAGAACAATACATTAGTAACGATTCAGCTGGATAAATACACAGCAACATTAAGACCAAACATGCTTAAAGATAATGAAGATATTAAAGAAGCACAAGAACGAGTTAAAAAAGGTAAGTATCAAGATTATTATGTAGGTATTGAATTTAGATTAATAGGTTTAACAGGCAGGATTCAAGGGGACTATGTTATTTCTCCTGAGATTTCTATGAACTTAGAAATTGTATATCTAAACAAAGAAGAACTAATTATTGAAGATACTATTATGAATGAACTTCTTGAATTGATTGATGATGGCCGAGAAGATGTAGTTAAAGATTTAGAGAAGTATGTAGTAGGTGGGAAAATAGATGATGCTAAGTTAAATAGTATTATAGACAAAGCTATTAATTGGGTTAAAAACAAACACCTAACTGAGGTACAAAAGATCTTAAAGAAAGTCATAGAGAAAGATGCAGATATCTATGAGATTCAAACACCTATTTATTTAGAGGCAACTCTAGATGCTTATGAAGCCAATGCATATTATCATGATGGTAGTAGATGGGAGAGCGTATACGCTTATAATGTAGCTTCTAAACTGGCATTAGAAATGGATCGTTTAGGAAGTTATGCTTTCACAGGAAAGAGTAGTAGCACTGTTCTAGTACCAGATATTCCAGGAGGAAGTAGTCTAATTAGTAAGTACACACTATCAGATTTCTTTGATATAGAAAAAGGATTAAATCAAACAGTAACAAGAGAAAAAGTTTATGGCGCAGTAGCAAGAGTGCTTGGCGCAAGACGTGGTACAGACTATACACTTTATTTAAAAGATAGAGGAGTTAAACTGATTGTACCAAATAATATGTATCAACCTATTAGACAAGATGAAGCGATATATATCATCATGCAAGCTTATGAAAAAATGTACTACAAAGATATTAATACAATTACAGTAAGTAACAAGTTAAAAGTGAGCAATATTGGTGCTTTCCAAACCCAATACAGACCCTATGTTTATGCAGCGGTAGAGTTAGGTGTAGTAGTGCTAGAGAGTAATAAAGTTTTACCAAGCAAAGTAATGACCGCAAAAGAAATCATATATATGCTTACAAAAATTGTACCTAAATAGGAGGCAAGAATGAGAAAAAGTAAATGGTTGGCGTGGCTTATGATCTGTATCATGTTGATACAGGTCATGCCAGTTCAACTTTTGGCAAACAGTCAGAATCATGTAACAACCTTGCAACTTACAAATGATAAGATAACACATGTAACAGATAAGGATAATACAGAGAAAATTACACCATCTATAGGACTTGTATGGAACAAGCCAACTCCAGCAGACCCAGTAGGGAAACCTGATACAGTAATGGGGCAAACACATGAAACTACACATTATCAAATTGAGCTCTATGATTATGCAAATAAAAAAACATACTTAAGTAAATTCATTGAAGACCCAGCTCCAACAAAGCTAGATGATAGTATGAGCCAAAGGCTAGAAAATATTGACTTTGGATACAATAAAGTCAATGTGTTCCAAGGAGAACATTACTATATTGAAAATGGTACTTTCTACCGTGGAACAGTATTTGGTAAGCATTACCACAAGATAACAGACGGAGAAACAATAAGAGCAGACCTAGCTCCAGATTCGCCAGGAATACCAGCATCTCTTTACTTCCTTACAGACTTTAATACCAAGCTATATGATTCATCAGAAGGTATGGAGTTAGAATGGGAGTACATACCAGGCGCAGATTATACTATTTATTATGTTGCTGCTGATAAGAAAACAAAACAAGAAATTTTGGGAATCGATCAATCAAGCGGTAATATTCCTCACAGTAAAATCACTGTTACAGATGAAATGGCACAAGAATTTATCGTTCAAAGCAGTGGTAAGACCAAAGTACGTTATGTCTTAAAAGACTTAAAACCTAAACAAATCTACTCAATGTTTGTAGAAGTAACAGGATTTAGTAAGGATCCATCAGGACAAGGCTTTGAACGTATTCAAAAAAATACATATACAGATGAAAGAGGACCAAAAGTTGTACAAGGGATTCCAGGGATTGATATTGATATCTACAATGTAGGTAAAGATGAAATTGAAATCTACTGGGGACCAATTGCTTGGGCAGAACTTGGTGGTAACTTACAAGGTGTTAAAGTATATGCTAGACAAGATGGTGGTGAACAACACCTTGTAGCAGAAAAATCAGTAAGTAGTGGTGGGAATTTAATTTCTATCATATTGGATGAGCCAGAGAAGGCAACGTATTATCAAGTTGGATTTATTATAGATGGTAAAGAAATTCTAAGTCGAGAGAAACTCTATGTACCACTTGATTTAAGACTTCAACCACTTAATCCTAAGATACCAAAGCCATATGGCAAAAACTTAGATATTACAAGTACGAAAAATGAATACTTAGTTACAGGAGATACAATAGGATTAGAAGACCCAGACTTTATTAACCATACATTCCATGGGAAGGTAGATAAAGAAACAACTATTCAAGTGGTATGGGATGCACCACATAAGCAAGAAGATGGTCAAAAGAATGAAATAGATTATGACCTTTCTTATGATATATGGGTAAGTGATAATTTAAAAACACTACAGAATAATAGTAAGTTAGAACCTGTTGAAAAGGATCTTAAGATTAGGCAAGGTAATCTCAATCAACTGATTACGCATCCAGAAGATAAAAGTAAAGTTATAGGTATGCGTACAACGCTTACACAGTATGTTGATAAATTAGGTATCGTACAACCTATTAAATCAAACAATGCCTACTACATTAAAATAGTAGCAAAACGTGCATATGGTGACCAATACGCCATCTCACAACCAACTTATGTAAGTATTAATCTTGATAAAAATGGAAACATTTCAGTTCCTCCAGTTATAGGTAAGCCACCTCTTAGAATTCAAAAAGAAGGTGTAACACAAACAAGTGTAACCATTGAATGGAGAACTGTATGGTATGAGATTTTAGCAAAAGACTTATCTCTTTATGATGATGATAAAGATGAACAAGTACTTGCTGAAATAGGAAGTACAAAGGTTTATACACCAAAGACTCCAACTTTAATCAAACCACTTATCCACTTTAAGTTTAAGGAAAACTGGGAAGAACATATCTTGTTAACTGAAGATGATGTAAAACAAGTTAAAAACAATGTAACAGAGGCTGCATTTAATGAAGATTATTATAACCGTAAAATAGAGCTTGAAGATGATGTGAAATATGAGCTTAAAGTATTACCTTATAGCCAAGTAGAAGCAGTACTTGAAAAAGATCAAAGTATTGAAAACTGGGTGGCTACAACACAAAAGGATAATGAAGAAGGTTGGTCAGATATTGACCCAACTGAAGGAACTCAAGATGATAGAGGGCTGATTTGGAAACAGTATAGTGTAGGCAACTTAGAACCTAATACACGTTATGTTGTTATGCTTCGTGCCTATCGTACATTAGATACGGGAGAAAAGCTTATGCAAAGCTTCCCAAGTTATATTATTGCTACAACACTTACGGATTATGAAGGACCAGAGCCTATACCAACTGTACCAACTTTACAGTTAGAAAGCTATACAGATACAGAAGTAACAGTATCTTGGAAGTATAATAAGGACTTTGAATATGAACTTGTATATAGTACAAAGGATAAGCCAGATGAAGCGATTAAATGGGATTTTGTGATTTCAGATAATCAATCAGATAAAGATTATGTACCTGATGGAGAAAAAGCTGTTGTTACTATAACAGGCCTTTTCCCACAGACCACTTATAATATATGGCTTAAAGCCAAACAGAAAAAAGGAACAGAAGAATCCGCATGGAGTAATCCAGTAACAGTTAAAACCAAAGATTTACAAGCTCCACATATACCAACAGGATTAGGCCCAGCTGCTTCACAAAGTTTACAAGATATTAATTTAGACTTTGCACCACTGGGGCCAGATTACATTACAGTAGAGTGGACAAAGGATCATAACGATACAGGTACTCAGCAAGAAGGCAATATTCAAAAGACCTATGAGTATGATCTAGAATTTGCAGATAATGTTGAGTTTTTAGATAGCCAAGTTGTAGTGGTGCAAGATTCCTTAGGAAAAGGCAATAACTATGATGTACTTGCTAAGAACTTAGTGAAGTTTAATAAGTTAATTGCTAACAGACCTTACTATGTGCGTATTAAAGCAAGAGTTATTTTAACAGATACACAATCTAAGCGCTCTATTAGCAAAGAGTCTGCGTACTCGACTTGGGTACGTATCTTTACGAAGACAAGTGGTGGGGAATATGATGGTGGAGAAAATGATAACATTGTCACTTATCCAGATGCCATAGAAGAAGAATTTAAAAATGGTGAGTGGACTTTAGAAATTGTAGATGCACAAAAAATCATAGGTGAGATCAAAGCCTCTAAAGATTACTTCTATACCATTACAATGAAAAAGTATAATAATCGCTATGAAGCTCATTTAAGACGTATCAAGATTCCAGTCTCAGTGATGCAAGCACTTGCGACAAGTCGTATGGAGCTTAAAATAGAAACTGAAATAGGGATTTATGAGATTCCAGCACAAGCTATGAGCTACTATATAGATAAGGCAAATGCTAAAGATATGGTTCAACTTGAACTTGAAACACTTCTTGCATATGACTTAAGGAATATTGCTATGCCATTCCCATATAGCATTGATAAGGCAGAGAAGTTAAGTGTTAAACTACAAAGTAAGGTTCTTACTAAAGCACCACTTGAACGTTTTGATAGTAGGGTTAAGGTAGCACTTAAACTAGATACAGCTAATATGTATCAGACACAAACACTGAAGACTTATACTTATGATTATAGTTATGGTGGATGGCTTGCAAATGAGCATAAGATTGATACAAGAGTAGATGCAACTTATGCGGTATATTCTACAGCAAGTACAGGGATTTATACGTTACAACGCATTATTAATTATACAGATTATCGTCACACCAATGCTGCTATGGATCAGCTCTTATCAAGATACAATATAGAAGCATTAGGTAATAAATATGGCAAAAATACATCTGTCAATAGTGATCAGATGATTAATCTGATTTTAGGTATTGCACAAGGCTATACAGATATTAATATGGATGCTGACGTTGTACAAAATAGAAAAAAAGCATCTGCAGCAAATATCTATACAGAAGCTAGACCTGGAACAGTTACTCAAGAACAAGCACTGCATGCTGTTGTAAGACTTTATGAGATGACTTCAGGTAATAGAGTAAAAGCTTCTAGTGTAAGTGTGAGAGGTGTAAGCCAAGTTTATAAAGAAGGTGTACAAAAGGCTTATGCATTAGGAATAGTTAATGATGTAGCACCACAACAAACAGTAACATATGGAGAATTAGCAGAACTTATTGTAATGGTTCTTCCATAAGTTGAATAAAGTTATAAAAAAGTCTCCATACTCTTAGAAAATAAGAGGAGGAGGCTTTTTTATGTATGATAAGAAAAATATTACGGTAATCCTTATTACCTTTGTAATATGTACGATTTGCATCATTGGATTAGAATTGATGTTCTAGATAGAGGCATAAACTTGTCTACCTTTCATATAATGTAATACAGGATTAAAGATAGAGATACGGGAGGACAAGCATGAAACAGATAGGAGCATGGTGCCTACTATTATTAGGAATGTTGATTGGTATACCTTCATTAGTGGTTTATATGGGGGGACATTATAGTACAGAATTATTACAGAGTGTAAAAGGTATAAGTGAGCAAGATAAGAGCAAAGACGAAGAGTTGGCTAAACAAAAGGACGAGCTTATTGGAGCTATTGCAAAGATTGCTTCGCCTACAGAATCAGAGGAAGCATTAAAAGCCTATGCTGTTATGCTAAGAACTTATAGACTTAGAAGACAGTTAGGTATTGTAAGTCAAGGATCATTAAACTATATGACAGTCGATGAAATGAAAGAAACTTGGGGTAAAAGTTATACGACCTATTATAATAAACTAAAAAAAGCAGTTGAAGATACAGCTAACGAAGTCATTTATTGTGGCAATGAATTGATCGAGCCTATTTATCATAATGAGAGTGCTGGCTGGACAAGAAATGCAAATGCAATTTATAAACAGGATATTCCTTATCTACAACCGGTTGAGAGTGGTCTTGATACAGTACAAGAAAGTTTTAACTTTACACAAGATGAATTTGTCAAACGTTTACAAGAGGCATATAGCCATCTATCCTTACAAGCAGAAGCCTTATCACAACAAATTCAAGTAGTATCAAAGGACCAAGCAGGTTACATAGAAAGTTTGCAGATTGGGAATCTATTGATAGAGGGAGAGACACTAAGAAAGATACTTGATTTACCATCTTCTTGCTTTACAGTTGTACAAAGTGCAGATACTATTACTTTTAATGTAAAAGGTATAGGACATGGTATAGGACTCAGTCAACATGGCGCTAACGAAATGGCAAAACAAGGCGCAACTTATAAGGAAATTCTAGGTTACTACTATACAGGTATAGAAGTTAAGGTTAATAATTAAAAATTTTTAATAGTATGTGAATAAAAGCCTATTACTCTGGCGACAATGTAGACGTCGGAGGTGTAAAGGATGAACAAACTTAAAGACTTTACAAAAAAATATGGTTTTTATTTAGCAGTAGGACTTGTAAGTGTAAGTGCTATTGTGGCTGCTGTTGTACTTTCAAACAATACAACAACAGTAGAAAGTGAAAATGGAGCATATGTAGAAGATGTTACAAATGGTATGCTAGAAGGAACAGAAAATGAAATGGGAGATGTAGAAATCTTACCAGAAGATGAAGTAGCAACTAATGAAGAAGCTATTTCAGAAGACGCTGTATCTGATAGCGTAGCTACAGACACTACAGATGTAGATGTTGCTGTTGATGAAAACAATCAAACAGAATCAGCAGATGCAATTGTAGAAGATGAAATGGCTGTTGAAACATTTAGCTCTACAACAGCAGATCCAAATGAAGGACCTTTCTTCGCAGATGGTGATACAATGTTATGGCCTGTAGAAGGTAATATTATTGTACCATTTAGAGATGATAGTACAAAACATTGGTATAGTACAGCATTAGAACAAACAATGCGTACTTATGGTGTTTGTATCAGTGCTTCAGAAGGTGAATCTATTAAAGCTCCAGCTAAAGGTATTATTGTAGATATTATTGATGATGCAACAACACTTGATAGTATGAAACTTATTGGTAATGTAGGTCGTGTTATTGTTATTGACCACGGTAATGGATATACATCAGAAATCGGTATCCAAGGTGGTAAAGCTGACAAAGACTTATTAGGACAAACAGTAGATGCTATGCAAGTAATTGGTACAACAGGAAGTGCAACTGGTCCATTTGCTGACCTTGGTTGCAATGTATATTTACAAGTTAAACACAATGATGAAATTGTAGATCCTACATCTATTTTAGGCTACCATGAATCAGTAGCAGGTGTAGATATGGGTCATATTGCAGACTAAGTTTGCATAGAATAGGAGGTTGCCAAAGGCAGCCTCTTTTTTGTGTGGGAAGAGGGAAGTGAAGTCGAAGTGATAGAAAATATTCTTCCAGCTTTACTTTCGTGAAAAAGCTTACAGAATGTTTTCTATCACTTCTTTTCACTTCAGCTAGACAGCAAGAAAATGCTACTTCTTTGGACAATGCAGGGGTGGGAAGAAGATGGGTAATTGCTTGTACTTCCCTGATTACAGTTAGACATTCAAGGCAAGATAGCTACTATGAGGATGAAGAGGAGTGGATTTAAGAATGGTGAGGAAGCTTGTAGAGGGCTTTAGTATAGATGATGCCAAGAGCATTGGTGCGATCGAAGTATTGGGCATCACTTTCGTCGGGGTTGCGTTTTACATAGACATCTACTTTAATGGTATTGTCATTGATCCGTTTAATGGCACCACCGCGGTCATCGACAATGAAGGTATCGGTTGATACATCTTGAGGAAGATTTTTGATGATAAATGATGTACCGAATGGAATATCTTGTGGGGCAGCTAGCGAGCCTATTTGAAGTGGGCCACCTATGGCATTGCGTTCTGCATAGCCACCATTTTCACAAGCTAGGCCTGTGTAGAAGGAGACGCGTACATTAATAAGATGGTAGTTACTTGTATCTAGGGAAGGATGGGCCATGTAGATTTCCATCGGAATATTAATAATATCTGGGAAACTATGATCTTCGGAATGGGCATTATAAAATGAAAAGAAGGTTGGTTCATGTATATCAAATGTTGTAAGCATAGAATTTGCTTCTATAGTTTCTGAAGGCATTAAATAAGATATGAGAATAAGAGCTACAATGAGCCCTAAAAAGGTTCCGATTCCTAAAGAAGTAAATAATTCTTTTTTTGTGAGCAATCGCATAGATAAATTTCCTTTGCTAAAAATAAATATAAACTTGAGTTAAATTATATAATTAAAATATATTTTTTGTCAAAAACCTTGTCCTTAATTAAGTTTTGAGAATAAAGAGGGACTTCTTAGCATATTTATTAATCAAGAGTTGTGTTAAGGGGGGCCTTTTCTTGAAACCTTATATCGAAGAAAGAGCCATTGAAGCTGCAAAATTTATTATCAATTCTAACGCTACAGTAAGGGAAACGGCCAAAAAATTTGGTATCAGTAAAAGTACAGTTCATAAAGATGTTACAGAACGATTAGAAAAAATTAATCCAAAACTTGCCATGGAAGCTAGGAAAGTTTTAGAGCTCAACAAAGCTGAAAGACACTTAAGAGGTGGCCTAGCAACAAAAGAAAAATACTCAGGATTAATGAAATAGATGAGTGATAGAGGTGAAGGCTGTTACACTTTGAAATAGGAGTGTAGCAGCCTTTACTGTATAAAGCGTCTATATTCTTTCATAGAGATTGTTTCTGAATCAGAACTTTAATTGGAGAAAGGTTTTTAACCCATCTTACGACGTAGATTTTGAAACTCCACATTCTTGTTCTAATTGAGGGTATGAATAATTACCGGTATTGTATAAGTTAACTAATTGTTGTTTAAATTCTGGTAGATATGATTTTTAGTTATGTCGAACAACTCCTTTATCTTATTGGACTCATTATAAGTTGTTGGACTTTTTGTGTCCACAGTTATATACTAACACCGCTACACGGGAAAGCTATTAGGGAAGGTGGGTGGTAGATAAAACGTCATTGATGATATATCGGAAATTCGATATAATGTTAGTTATGAAAATGGCAATTAACGAAATAATAAAAGAAAAAGGAATGTCCAAGTACAGTTTATCAAAGATAAGTGGTATCCTTTGGATAACACTCTTAGATATTTGTTCCGGTAACACAAGTCTTGCTCAATCCAATGTTCAAACCCTTTAAAAGTTATCAAATACCTTTGGAATCACTATGGAGGAAGTTTTGGAGCTAAGGGTAGAGCCTTATGAAAATCAGAATAACGGCAAAACACTAGATCGTTCCTACTTGGAAACCAACCTTTCTGCCCAACTTCAAAAAGCAATCAGTGACTATATATAAGGAAAAAAAGACAAGGTAAACTACATGGATTGTCTGTGGGGAGAGCTATACTAACAGCTGTATCAGTGAATATCTTACCTAGCACATCTTCGAAACACTTGGATTAGATGTACAGCAAACATTGCTTGTCGCCTATACTGACAAGCGAGGAAAAGAAAAAATTGTAGTGGTTTGGAAGGAATTTACCGCTGATGGCAAAAAGTTGATGAAATTTACTCATGCTAAGAATACTTGTGTGGATAGTGAGTAAAGTGGATATAGTACAGAACTTTCCTCTATTATGAAAGCTATTGATGAGCAGTCTCTTGTGGATTCGCAAAAGCTAAAGGATTTCTTTGGGAATATATTTATTACAGATGCTTTCTTGGGGAACTTTGACTGCCATAATGAAAACTGAGGTATTCTAATTGATGAACAAAAATAATGTGAGAAGATTTCTCCAGTCTATCACTGTAGTTCTTGCCTTTATCCGCAAATAGATGGAACAATGATGCAAACTGTCTTGAACAATCAAAAAGAGATTGATCAGCGAATTTATGTTTTTCCAACCTCACTATTTTAGAGAATGGTAAAAAGATATCCTATTTTGACTACATCTCCTCATTTCAAAATGAAGATTGTAATGGGCCATTAAAGTGAATAGAAGAATGCATTCATATGAGAGCATCTATCGCCTGATTGATCAAGCACCTGCAATTACAGAGGTGCAAAAAGATTTTTATAAGGTCATGATCGCCGAGAGAAAAGCGAAAATAATGGACTATAGCATGGAATTACTTTTAAAACAGGAGCTTTTAAAATAAGAGTAACAAGGTTCAACAGAACAGACTCAGGAATTTGAAATATAAATGTTTAGATGAAATCACTCACTGCCATGGTGGGTGATTTTTTGCAGAAGTAGTATCAACTATACTATTTGTGACAAAGGTGGGCGCTACCGCTTTGTTTGATAAACGATTGTGAAAAGATATTGCTTGGATAGTAGGTCTTATGCTCTCATCTATTATTTTAATTGCTGTGTTAATCTGTGGACTGCTCTCTGGCACAGCAAATCACAACAATACTGTTGTAGCTTTGTTATATTGTATGCCACTGCTCCAAAGTTCTTGTCATTGAAGGGCAGCAAGTGAAATGCGTTGACAAGATTGCAGAGGTAGTAACTACGGGTAGAAGTACATGAAACCATCTATACTTTGAAATCAGAGTCAACGGTGAGAAACAAAATCCAAGAAGTTATTTACAATAGGGAAACTTTCCAATTTGATTTTCAATTACTGTCTCTTATGTAGCTATGGGAACAGTATCATTTTTCAGGAGATTAGTTAATCGTATCAATTATGCATTACAATAAATTAATAAAATTTAATTAATCATTTACTTATATTAAATAATTTTTTAAAATTTAATTAGAATATACATTCTAAAGTATAAGAGATTTTCTTAGAAATGAGGTGGTGTAAATAAATAATTAGTAACCTACTTGTAAATATACGAGAAATTAGAAAAGAAAGGGGGGGGATGAGATAACGAATAATAGCTTTGAAAAAATTCTAGTTTTAAGAAAGAAAAAGAAAGAGGTATAGGAATGCAGAAAAAGGTCTTAAGTTTATTTCTATGTATATGTATATTTATCATGATGATGCCTACTGTGGTGTTTGGAGAAACTAAAGAAGTTTTAACAACATCAAACAAAATTATTTACACAGATGTAAGTGTTGGTTCAAGTTCTGAACAAGATGGAAGTTTAGAAAAACCATATTATGATATTGCAGATGCAATCTATGCAGCAAAAGATGGAGATACTATTGTTATTAAAAGTAGCGGGGGCTATGTAAATGATTTAACTTCAGGCGACTTGGGCCAAAATGCTCCTCTAATTATTGATAAAAGAGTTACTATTCAAGGAGAAGGAGATTCTATGCCGTCATTAAATATGCGTCGTGGAGGAATCATTCTTGCTGAAGATGTAACGTTTAGAAATTTTAATTTCAACTATACAAATTCTATTGGGGCAGTATTTGCAAACGGTCACTCTTTAGTGATGGAAAATATCGGATGTATCAGAGGCACAGAGCTTATTGATATATTTGGTGGCTCATTAAGTGGACAAACTGTTGACTATGGAGATAAAAGTAAAATAATAGTAACAGGAACAAAGACAAACATAGGTGATATTTTTGCAGGAAGCCAAGATAAGGATTGGACACAAGATGTGGACATTACTGTGGAGGGAAGAGTTGGCAACATAGGTAGTATATATGCAGCAGGAAAAAGTAGCAGTTCTAGTGGAGAGGTGACTATTAATCTTAAAAACAGTAATGTGAAAAATGTAGATGGGAAGCAAGGTGAAAGCATCTTAAAGAATGCTGTTGTTTCAGTAAGTGTAGAAGGTACAAATGACTTGATGTCTTTTCAAAACGTAGGCATACTAGAATTGATGAAAGGTAAGTTAAAACCTAAAGTTTTAAATGAAGACATAGAAATAAAAATTCACTCTGGAAGTAGTTTAGATTTATCGTCTGTGACTAAAACGAATCCTTCCTTTAAAATAAGAAAATTAAATGGTGATGAAGGAAGTATTTTATATACAGACCAAGATGCAAGTCTAAACATTAACGAATCATTTACAGGAATGATTGAATTCAGAACTGTTAATGAGGCATCTTTGATGCAGGAGGAGTCAGGGTTGGTAAGGCTAGATCATGTATATATATATGTTGAAAATGCGCCTGAAAAACAAGGAGTATTTACATTTATTCCATATTTTACCCAAAAAGATGAAGTTGTGTTGTCTGATATGGATGGAAAATGGACTGCCGTGCCTATAAAAGAAAAAGAGGCAACAGAATCGGCGATAGATGTTACTGTGTCTACGGAAGAAGATGAATCACTTTATGAGAAAAATGATAAGTTAAAATATCCTTCTAATTCGAGAACTTTTAAGACTCAACAAATTATTTCAAAATCAGATGAAAATACTGTAAATGGGTATGAGAACCTCAGAGAAGTACTAAAAGAGCAAATACTACCTCAATCCGTTAATACTCTTATAAAAACCTTTCCTATTACATTCCAATATTTAGATAACTCGGATATTGGAATTGGATTAAATCTGTATAGTGGCTCATGGTTGCCTGATAACAATCTTCTTGCAAGTACTGTTGGATATGTAACATTGTCTACTGTGTTTGAGGAAGTTAATGATAGAGTAGTAATGGATTTGTATTATACGTTAGCGGTAAATTATGATATGCTTTCGTTCTCTAATAATGACATTGGGGAATTAACACCTGATGGCAGAAAATATTTGGAAAGCACTATTTCACATGAAATGATGCATGCAATGATGTATGAAGCATTAACAAGCGGTATGCTTGGAGTATCTGAAGACAATCCAAGAAGCCACAAAGCTAAGATGTTTCCTAGTTGGTTTATAGAAGGAACGGCACAGGCTGCTGGCGGAGGAGCTAATATAGTCAGAAGGACATTGGATATTACAGCAGATTCAGAAGAGTCCGATATAAAATCGAAACTTCAGAGATATCATCTGAATAAAGGAAATACATATGCTGATTATGGAACAGGTTACTTAGCTACCATGTATTTAGGATATTTAATGAATGGTGAAGATTCTATTAAAAAAGAAGATATTTCTAATGGATTAGACAAATTCTTAAATGAAATTCGTGGAGGAAAAAGTTTAAATAGAGCTATTGTCGATAATACAAAATATTTAAGTATCAGCGATTTTGAAAATAATTTTGCAAATGATGCAGCAAGATTTACAAAAAGATTAATGGTAGACATTGGGAATGATGGACTGGGAGCGTTAATGGGTGGCTCTTATCAAGATACAGATATTTTGGATGATAAGGCAATTAATACA
This sequence comes from Holtiella tumoricola, assembly GCF_027857615.1. Lineage (NCBI taxonomy): Bacteria > Bacillati > Bacillota > Clostridia > Lachnospirales > Cellulosilyticaceae > Holtiella > Holtiella tumoricola. The sequence goes on along the minus strand of NZ_JAQIFT010000062.1, from coordinate 113 downwards.
AATGTTTTTAATTTAAATTCGCAATATAACAGAGTTCTTAATATCTATCCTAAAGATTATGTTGTTATGGCAGGAGGACAGAAAGAAACAGATGGAGTAGCAGGGCCGAGATA
>NZ_JAQIFT010000061.1:0-269555 GCF_027857615.1 Holtiella tumoricola | reverse complement strand
ATGATTGCAGTATTTGTTTTTGAGAGTATAAGAAAAAGAATACTCAAATATTTTTGGTGGCGATGCGACTAGGGGACACACCCGTTCCCATACCGAACACGTAGGTTAAGACCTAGTCGGCCGATGGTACTTGTCTGGAGACGGACCGGGAGAGTAGGTGGCTGCCAAATTCCCATGGTCGCTTAGCTCAGCTGGGAGAGCACCTGCCTTACAAGCAGGGGGTCATAGGTTCGAGCCCTATAGCGACCACTAAAAAAAATCCTCTAGGCTTATTGAATAATAGGTCTAGGGGATTTTTGTATGTCGTAAAATAATTAGAATGATTTAATATAGAATAAATTTAAAATAAGAGTATAATACACTTATATAACAGACTACATAGGCATAATAGTTATACGTAGTAATTCATAAAATGGGGTAACAGGAGATTAGAAATGGAGATTAAAAAAGTAGTTCAGCTATTTTCACTTACATATTTAATTAATGTTATTGGTGGGTCATTTGTTAATAATGTGTATATACTTTTCTTAAGTACCACCAAGCAATTTTCGGATCAACAGATTAGTTTAATTATGGGTATTATTCCATTAGTAGCAATTCCGGCAGTATTTATATGGGGAAAGATATTAGATAAAAGTAAAGCACTAACAAGATGGGGAACCTTTAATATAGTAATAAATGGAGTATCTTTGTTGCTATTATATTTTACAAATAATTTTATTCTCTTTTTTGTAATTGCTCTTATAAGAACCTTATTAACACAACCATTAGGAAGTATTTGTGAGGAGTATATGATTAATATTACTAAGAAAGCAAATATCCCTTATGGAAAAGTAAGAAGGATAGGTACTTTAGGTGGAGCTATTGCCGGAATGATAGCACCTATTATTCTCCTATTTGCAAACCAATCATTAGTAATGCTTACAGGAATTATTATTACATTAATGAGTGCTTTATTATTTTATCAGCTACCAATAGTAAGATTAGAAGATGAAGAGATTATAAATGAGAAAATAGGTGAAAAAGTAGGTGTCATACACTTATTTAAGAATAAGCAGTATTTAGTTATTTTCTTTATTATTGCATTTACATATGGCTCTATGAATTCAGCAGCAGGATACGGAAGTCAAACGCTTCTTATTAAGATGAATTGTCCAGAGACACTTATCGTAGCATTTCCTTTTATACTTGCTATTTTTGAGATTTTGATCTTAGGAATTTCACATAAGTTTAGAGTAGAACAAAAACCATATAGGGCCTTTTTTATAGGAGCAATAGTACTTTGTATAAGATGGATTATTTTAAGTTTAAGTAGTCATTATATAATGGTTATTATAAGTACATTACTACAAGGTTTTATAGTCGGCTTAACATTACCAGCTCAAAATTATATTATTGCACAAGTAGTACCTGAGAAGGAACGCTCAACAGCGTACTTGTTATCAGTTGTAATGCAAGTCTCTATTGTGCCAGGTATACTTAATTTATTCATTGGCAATACTTTAAATGCATTAGGATTAAGTGTATTCGGGGTATCTTACTTAGCTATTACATGTATTGCACTGTTATTGATTGTGCCAATGCTTATAAAGGAAACTAAGAAGCTAAAAAGAGTATAGAATAAAGTGGAAAGGAACTTAATCAAGTTCCTTTTTTAATGAAAAAATGTTATGATACAAGGTAGTCTATTATATAGTAATAGTAAACTATATATAGATTTAGTAATATTAGGAGTTTGGATGCTACTAAATTGAGTATGAGAGTAACAATTTAAAATATAAACAATGAATATGTTCAGCAGAACATAATGATAGAGAGGAAATATAAACTTTATGAGCGAAAAAAACTTTTTGCCAATATGTAAAGAAGATATGATAGAGCGTGGTTGGGATCAATGTGACTTTGTACTTGTAACAGCAGATGCTTATGTAGATCATCATAGTTTTGGAACAGCTATTATATCTCGTGTGTTAGAGTCAGCAGGTTATAAGGTTGGGATTATTGCTCAACCAGATTGGAAAACAACAGATGATTTTATGAAGCTTGGGAAGCCAAGACTTGCTTTCCTAGTTAATGGTGGAAATATGGATCCTATGGTTAATCATTACTCTGTTTCTAAGAGGATGAGAGATAAGGATCTTTATTCACCAGGTGGGAAAATGGGGCTTAGACCAGACCGTTCTACAATAGTATATTGTAATAAGATTAGAGAAGCTTATAGAGATGTAGATATTGTAATTGGTGGTATTGAGGCGAGCCTTAGACGTTTTGCACATTATGATTACTGGAGTAATAGCGTACGTAAATCTATTTTAGTAGATAGTGGAGCTGATTTACTTGTTTATGGTATGAGTGAAAACCAAATTGTTGAAGTAGCGAATGCTTTAAATGATGGCTTACGTGCAAAATATATTTCCTTTATTAATGGGACATGTTTCTTAGTAGATGATAAAGAATATGTGTATGATTATGTAGAGATTCCTTCTTTTAAAGAAGTTAGTGAAGATAAGATTAAGTATGCACAAGCCTTTAAAGTACAGTATCAAGAACAAGATCCTATTACAGGTAAAACAATCATTCAACAACATGGCAATAAGTATTTAGTACAAAATAAACCAGCAATGCCTTTAACAAGAGAAGAACTGGACAAAGTATATGCTTTACCTTATATGAAGACTTATCATCCAATTTATGAAAAAGATGGTGGTATTCCAGCTATAGAAGAAGTTAAGTTTAGTATTGTAAGTTCTAGAGGATGTTTTGGAAGTTGCCATTTCTGTGCCTTAACATTCCACCAAGGACGTATTGTACAAAGTAGAAGTGAAGAATCTATTTTACAAGAAGCTGAAGAAATGACAAACTTACCAGACTTCAAAGGATATATTCATGACGTAGGTGGTCCTACAGCTAACTTTAGGGGACCAGCTTGTTCAAAGCAACTTAAGGCTGGTGTATGTAAGCATAAAGAATGTTTAGCTCCAACTTTATGTAAGAACATGGATGTAGATCATAAAGAATATTTAGGCGTACTTAGAAAAATGCGTGAAATTCCTAAGGTTAAAAAAGTATTTGTACGTTCAGGATTACGCTATGACTACATTATGGCAGATAAGGATGACACATTCTTTAGAGAACTTATTGAGCATCATGTAAGTGGACAGCTTAAAGTTGCGCCAGAGCACATTTCAGCCAAAGTTCTAAAATACATGGGTAAACCAGCAGGTAAAACTTATGACCGTTTTAGAGAAAAGTTCTTCAAGATTAATGAACAACTTGGTAAGAAACAATATATTATTCCATACCTTATGTCTAGCCATCCAGGTAGTACATTAGATACAGCTATTGAACTGGCAGAATATCTAAGAGATATCCATTACCAACCAGAACAAGTACAAGATTTTTATCCTACACCAGGGACACTTTCAACCACTATGTTCTATACAGGATTAGATCCTATGACAATGGAAGAGGTATATATTCCACGTACTAAAGAAGAAAAAGCAATGCAACGTGCACTCCTTCAATTTAGCAATCCTAAGAAGTACGATATCGTATATGCGGCACTTGTTAAAGCAGGAAGATTAGATCTTATTGGATATGGGCCAAAATGTTTAATTAGACCACGCGAAGACCGCTTTGGTAGAGGTGGGCATAGCAAAGGACAAGGTCAAGGAAGAAATGATGATAGAGGTCAAGCTCAAGGCAATAATAGAGGCCAAAAATCATCAAGAAATAATAGTGGTTCAAGAAAACAAACAAGTGGTAAATCACAAGGTCATCAAAAAGGTAAAACAGTAAATACCAATACGAATAGAAGTAGTAGTAAAACTTCAAGTAGACCGTCTAAAAAACGTTAGATTTAATAGAAATTAATAAAAAGCTCACATTTAATGTGAGCTTTTTTTATTAATCTATAAATACCTTAGTACCGCTTAACATATTACTATAGAACCATTCACTATTTTCAACAGAGAGACGTATGCAACCAGCAGAGGCACGTGCTCCAAGTTCACCTTTACCTTGAAGAAGATAAGAACCTGTTTTATCAAACATTACAGAATGATAGAGATAAGTCGTACCTATAAAACCGAATGCATTCTTACAACGATATCCTTTTTCAACGCCAAAGTAAGGAACTTTTCTAGTGAGTTCATAAGATCCTTTTGGTGTTGGAGAAGAACTCTTGCCCGTTGAGCAGAGGAAGTATTTTTTTAACTTCCAATTTCCAGTACTACCTTCAAAAATAAATGTTCGTTGTAAATCTATATTGGTCCAAACGAGGTACTTAGTCTTACTAGACATATTCTTAGAATTTATGGTAGATTCAGCCCATATCAATGTATCAAAATCAATAGGATCACCCAAAGAAGATAAATCTAAATATTTTAGCTTAGTATAATAGTCAAAGAGTAAGTCATTTGTTTGGCCAAACATACTTCCATTATTATAATTGAGTTCTCGACCAGTAGCTTGCTTAATAATAGTAGTAATATACTTTTTATTATCATGTAATACATTCATTGTACGAGAACGTGTTTCTAGAGGAGAGAGGTCATAGTTACTAGGTTGCATAATAAAACCATTATCCCAATATAAATCAATGAGGGATACAGTGATAGGTGTGGGAAGATTGTTGGTAATAGTATTAGAGTTAGCAATAATATGTAGAGGTTCTTTTGGGGTCATGTGGTAAGTAGTATCAGTAATATCTATATGATAAAGCTGGCGTAGAGCACCTATAGGAATAAGAACATTATCTTCGGATACAATAGCATGGGTTTTAAAATCGCCAATCCATACGTCGGATTCATAAAGAGCAAAAGAGTTATTTTTAAAGGAAAGAGCTTGGGAAGTAGGTGAAGAAATTAGAGAAGGACTATTGATAACGACTTTACCAGAGGTGATATCATAATCAATGGGAAATCCTATAGAGCGTAATGAAGAAACAGGGACATAATCAGATTTAAATGCTGTATAGGTAGAAACTTTTTCACCATTAAAATCTAATTCAACATTGGATTGTGAGAGCTTACCCAATGGATTAGTAGACATTATATTAGCAGCAAATAAAGGAGTTGTTAAGAAAAAACAAAATAACAGAATGACACTAACTTTTTTCATAGGACACCTCTTTACAGAAATAGAATTGATATTATATATATTGAAGGAGGAGTTTAATTATACGCATTGTAATATTACGTTTATTTTACACTAGTATTTTGTATGAATAATGATATAATATATCTTGGTAAAAAATAATAATTATTATTAAATTAGAGGTGGAAAATGAAAAAGTATTATAATACAGCGTTTATTTATCTGGTTTTAGGATTAGGTTTAGGTGTATTCTATAGAGAATTTACTAAAATGCTAGGATTTGAAGGGCAAACTGTATTAAGAGGTTTACATACTCATGTAATCGTATTAGGATTTATCTTTTTTATGATTGTATTATTACTTGAAAAAAACTTCAATATAAATGGGCTAAAACAAAGTAAAGTATGGTTTATATTCTATAATATTTCATTCGTAGCAGTTATTGTAACTATGCTAGTAAGAGGTATTTTAGAAGTTAAAGGGCTAGATATGGCTGGACTAAGCCATATGGCTGGGCTTGCACATGCTCTTATGGGTGGTGCTTTAATTTGGTTTATGATTTTATTAGGAAAAGCAATTAAAGATAATTAATAATAGAAAAGAGGTATTGCATTCATGCAACACCTCTTTCTTTAGGTAGTTATTTACTACGTCTAAAGTCTTTATATCCAATTAATACAATCCATACATAAGCTAATGTTTTAGGAATCATAAGCATACCTACGATTCTAATAGTTGTGCCCCAAAGAACAACTGGAACATAGAAGAAGAATGAAAGAAATACTGCGATAGCCATGTAGATATAGTCTTTATCTTGATGTTTACGAGCTTCTTGATACATAATAACAATCATAATAATTCCCATGATAGCAAAAGGAATATTACGATAGATACCCCAAGAGATAGGAGCATTATAGTTAAGCCAATCATTAGCAGGGAAGAAACAAAGAATAATACGAATGAGTGCTAAAGTATAAATACTGGTAGTAAGAACTTTAGTTTCTTCTTTTGTCTTATTAAATCGTACTTGCCAGATCTTATAAAGTACAACGTAGAAGATAGTCATTGTGATAGAAGTAATAAACTTACCAATTCCAAGGGCAGTAGCATTAGCCTCAAGACCTATAGTAAGTAGGCCGTATGCTCTAGGAATGAGATGGAATGCATCACCAAATCCAAGTAAGACAGACATATAACCAAATAATTTTACATATGTATTTTTCCCTTTTAAAATCATTTGTAGTCCCCAAATAATAACTGTTGATAAATAAACCACATCAAATAATGTTTCCATAATAGCTTGCATAAAAAATCCTCCTTGTTTTGAACGATGTTCATTTAGATGGCTGAAAAAATCATATCTATAAAAGATATGATTAAGGCAGTAAAAGTTTTTTTAAAATAAGATCAAAGTATTGATAGTCACGTTGACGTTTTTTAAGCATTATTAAAAAATTCGAGAGAATAAAGTCTACAATTTGATGTTTGCCTAAGGATTCATAAATATTAGGTTCAAATTGTAGGCGATGTGTTTCTAAAAGTTCCTCAAAAACTTGTAAAAAATGCCTCATATAAGCAAGTTCTCGTTCCTTTCCATACTGTTTATTTAGATCAGTAAGATTAGCTAATTCTTTTAACCAAGAACTTCTAAATTGTTCTAGATAATTAAACATATAGAAATAAAGAACTTCAAGCTGTTTAAAAAAGTCTAGATTAGGATCATAAGCATGGTGAAACTCTTTAAAACAATTATTCCAAAAATCTTCAATAATAGCAACGATGAGATCCATCTTATTTGGAAAATAATTATAAATCGTACCTAATGCAATATCACATTCTTTGGCCACTCGACGCATATTAACAGCAGATAGCCCTTCTTCGTGTGCGATATTAGAAGAGGTAGACAAAATTAATTCCCTTGGGTTATTAATAGTACGTGACATATTTTCACCTCTCTAAATGAACTATGTTCATATAATAAAATATTAATACGCTATAGTCAATAGCTTTTGTATAGATTTAAGAAATATAAATTCAGCTCTAGTTTATTAAATTAGCTTAAGAGAATAAATGAATAGAATAAGGTTAATAAATGACATACTAAGAGAGCACATACAATAAGCACATAACAAAAACTGTTTCAACTAAACAAGGAGTAGGAGCCATGTTTTGATTGAAACAGTTTTTATTTATTGTTAAAATAGTATAGCATAATTAGAAAAAAACAAGTATCATAGATAGTATCATCATAAAGTATATATATTTTATTTAAATGTTGTTAAGATTTTTAAGTTATAATAAGAATAATTAAAAATACGTAGGGAGAATCAAGATGAAAAAATTTAAGAAACTCGTTGCAATCTTAGGATTAGCAGCAATCACTGTAGCAGCTGTAGGATGTAGCCAAGCAGAAGCAAAATCAAATGAAGATACAACCAATGCAGCAGCACAAGAAAAAACTCAAGAAGAAACAGATAAAGAAAAAGCGGAACAAGAAAAAATTGTTGTTGCCGATGTTAATGGTGAGACAATCTCTCTTGCTGATTTAAATTCTGAGCTTGTATACCTTGAGCAACTTCTTATGATGCAATTTGGAGAAAACTTCAAAGAAAATGAAGATGCTATGGCTTACTATAAAGAACAACAAAAACTTATTTTAGATTACTTAATTGAGTCTAAATTAGTTGTTCAACAAGCAGGTGAAAATGGCATTAATGTTACAGATGAAGAAATAAAAGAACAAATTGAGCAAGTTAAACAAGCTAATGGTATTACAACAGATGAAGCATATGAAACAGCATTAGCACAACAAGGTTTAACACCAGAAACTTACTCCCAATTCATTAAAGAAAGCTTAATTATTGCTCAAACAATGGAATTAGTTACAAAAGATGTAACTACTAATGAAGATGAAGTTAAAGCTTATTATGATGACAACATTGCAAAATATACAAAAGCAGCTGGAGCAAATATGGCTCACATCTTAGTTGCAACAGAAGATGAAGCTAAACAAGTTAAAAAAGAATATGAAGAAGGTAAAACATTCGAAGAACTTGCTTCAACATATGGAACTGATGGAACAAAAGACCAAGGTGGAAGCTTAGGCTACATTCCTTATGACTCACAACAATATGATGCAGACTTCTTAGCAGGAGCTAAAGGCCTTAAAGAAGGAGAAGTATCAGCACCAGTAAAAACACAATTTGGTTACCACCTTATTAAAGTTACAGATGTACAAAGTGAGCCAGTTGTAACACCATTTGAGGATGTAAAAGCAGCGGCAGAGCAAACTGTTTTACAAGACAAGCAATATGGTGTATTTGAAGAATATCTTAAAGGTATTAGAGAAAAAGCTACTATAGAAATTTTTGAAGATAAATTAAATTAGTAAAGTAAAAATGGGGTCGTTTAGAACGGCCTCATTTTTTATTTATTATAAGAATTAGAAAGCTGAAAACGACATTTCAAAGGGAAAAGTGTATAAGTCAGAAGCTAAATATGGTAAACAATAGATAAATGAATTATGATAAGGATAAGAGATATAATTAGAAGATAGTATAAGAAAATGAGGGGATTTATATGAAAAAGAAGTGGTTATTAAGTTTAGTAGTATTGCTTGCAGCACAAGTAATGCCAGTACAGACAATTCACGCTCAGGAGGTAGTAGCAATCAAACAAGAGAATACAAATACTCTAGAACAGATTGCACAAGCTAAGGCTAAAATACAAACTACTATGTTAGGGACTACCAGTTTACAGTATGCTTTGATAGATAATGGTGATATTGTCCTATCAGGCGTAGAAGGTGTATATAGTAAAACTGAAACAGGGACATTAGATCAAAATACTATGTATGGTATAGGCTCTACAAGTAAAATGTTCACTACAGCAGCTGTTATGAAATTAGTTGAAGAAGGTAAAGTAGACCTAGATAAATCAGTTACAACCTATATTCCGGAATTTAAAATGAAAGATGAACGTTATAAAGAGATTACAGTTAGAATGTTACTTAATCATTCATCAGGTTTAATGGGATCTACTTTTAATAATGCATTTTTACTTGATGATTTTGACACAGAGGCACATGATAATTTATTAAAACAATTATCTACACAACGTTTAAAGGCTAATCCAGGAGAGTATTCAACTTATTGTAATGATGGGTTTACCTTAGCAGAAATAATAGTAGAACGCGTAAGTAATATGGACTTTACAAGTTTTCTACATACATATATAACAACTCCAATGGAATTAGACAATACTAAAACACCTCAAGATGAAGTGAATGATGAACAATTTGCAAGAACATATACAGCAACGACAGGTGGACTAACACCTAGGGATTGTACCAATGTTATTGGGACTGGTGGCATTTATTCAACAGCAGAAGATCTCTGTAAGTTTTCTAATCTATTTATGAGAGATAGTGAAAAAAGCTTATTAGATGTATCTTTAGATGCAATGGAAGTAAATGAAGCTGAAAAAGGTATCTGGGCTGAGGCAGAAAATGCTGGATTAGCATTTGGGTTAGGATGGGATAATGTAAATACATACCCATTTAACGAATATGGCATTAAAGCGCTTGTAAAAGGTGGGGATACCTTATTGTATCATGCAAGCTTAATTGTGCTACCAGAGTATAATATGGCAGCAGCAGTTGTATCATCAGGTGGAGCAAGTACCTATAATCAGTTTTTAGCAACTGATATATTGTTAGAACAACTTAAGGCAAAAGGTATTATTGATGAAATTAAGCCAACACCTACAGTAGAGGTACCTGAGCAAATAGAAATGCCACAAGAGCTTATACAACAAAATAACATATATATCAATAGCATGGGTGTATATGGAGTAGAGATTACTTCCGAAGGTGTATTAAATCTTATTTGTTATAATATGCCTGTTCCAGTACAAAGCTTTGTTTATACAACCGATGGGGATTTTGTAAGTAAAGAAACAGGTGTAAGAGTTAGCGTTGTAACAGAAGAAAATGGAAAAGATTATTTATATGTAGAAGGTATACAAACTATTCCAGGGCTTGGTAGCATACCTGTGTCAGAGTATCAATTAGAAAAGGTTGAAGCTATAAGTGTTGATCAAAAAATAGAGGATGCATGGAAAAATAGAGTAGGTAAGCCTTATTACCTTCTTAATGAAAAATATTCAAGCCAAGTTTACTTAAATGCTCCAGTGGGAATGTTAACTATGACAAATGAATTACCGGGCTATGTAAGTAATAATAAAATCATTAGTGAAAATGAGGCACAAGCAGTGGTTCAACTTCCAAGTGGTGGTGGGCGTGATTTAGGTGATATTTCTATGTTTGAAAAAGAGGGTATAGAATATATGAACCTACAAGGTGGTATATATATGCCAATAGATGCAATTAAAGATTTAGCAAATGCTAAAGAAGCCATTTGTACAATTGGTGAAGAAGGATACACAAGATGGTTTAACATACCAAGTACATTAGCAGGAAAAACCATTGTAGTGGAAGTACCAGAAGAAAGTGCAATTATGGTTTATGATAAAGATGGATTGAATGTAGAAAATACTTACCTTACAAAAAGTAATGAAATCATTTTACCAGAAGGCGGAATGATTGGATTTGTAGGAGAAGCAGGTGCACAATTTAGTTACAAATTAAAATAAAGATTTAATTTATAAAAGAACACTACATAAACATGTAGTGTTCTTTTAATGTTTCCTACTAAGTTCTTAAGTGAAGTCCTTAGAAGTGCTTCACTTAACTCTAATTAAAAAGAGAATTAAATAAGGAGTGTAACACATAGTGCCACACTCCTCTATAAAATGGAAAGGAAACGTTAACCGAGTTTAAAAGAACTTTTAAGTGGTACGATACGGTTGAATACAAGGTGATCAGGTGTAGTATATTTATTATCTACATTGAAGAAACCGTGACGTACGAATTGGAATTTATCTAAAGGTTTAATGTCTTTACTACCAGTTGATTCAATGAATCCTTGAACAATTTCAAGAGAATTTGGATTGATTTGTTCTAAGAAGTGTTTACCTTCGTTTTCTGGTAGGTCATCTAAAATAAGTGGTTCAAATAATCTAAACTCACATGGTACTGCATCATTTGCATTAACCCAATGGATAGTAGCTTTAACTTTACGCCCTGTAAAGCCAGAACCACTCTTTGTTTCAGGGTCATAAGTACAGTGGATTTCTGTAACATTACCGTTTTCATCTTTGATAACATCTGTACATTTAACAAAGTAAGCACCTTTAAGGCGAACTTCATTACCAGGGTAGAGACGGAAGTATTTTTTTGCTGGTTCTTCCATGAAATCTTCTTGTTCAATGTAAATTTCACGAGAGAATGGCACAAGACGTGTACCCATAGTCTCATCTTTAGCATTGTTTTCGATTTCAAGCATTTCTACTTGTCCTTCAGGATAGTTAGTAATAACAAGTTTAAGTGGTTTCATAACTGCCATAAGAAGAGGTGCCTTTGGAAGAAGATCTTCACGAAGGAAGTAATCTAACATTTGGCTATCTACAGTAGAATCTGCTTTAGAAACACCAATTTCACGACAGAATGTACGAATAGCTTCAGGTGTGTAACCACGTCTTCTAAGACCAGCAATAGTAGGCATACGAGGGTCGTCCCAACCATCAACTACATGCTCATCTACAAGTTGTTTAAGTTTACGTTTACTCATAACTGTGTTTGTCATATTAAGACGTGCAAACTCGATTTGGCGAGGAGTGCTTTCCATCTCACATTCACGAACAAACCAATCATAGAGAGGTCTATGGTCTTCAAACTCTAATGTACAAATAGAGTGTGTAATGCCTTCAATAGCATCTTCTAATGGATGAGCAAAGTCATACATTGGATAGATACACCATTTATCACCTGTATTGTGGTGAGTAGAATGTGCAATACGGTAGATAATAGGGTCACGGAAGTTGATATTTGGAGAAGCCATATCAATTTTCGCACGAAGCACTTTAGAACCATCTGGGAATTCACCATTTTTCATACGTTCAAGAAGGTCTAAGTTTTCTTCTACAGTACGGTCTCTATATGGGCTTGGTTTACCAGGTTGGCTAAGTGTACCACGATATTCACGCATTTCTTCTGGTGTAAGGTCACATACATATGCTAGACCCTTTTTAATAAGAAGGATGGCTTTAGCATACATAATATCAAAGTAATCAGATGCAAAGTAAAGGTTGTCCCAATCAAAGCCAAGCCACTTTACGTCTTCTTTGATAGATTCAACGTACTCTGTATCCTCTTTTACAGGGTTTGTATCATCAAAACGAAGGTTTGTTTTTCCGTTAAATTCGTCACCTAAACCAAAGTTAAGGCAGATTGATTTGGCATGTCCAATATGAAGGTAGCCATTTGGTTCAGGTGGGAAACGTGTAATAATTTCTTTATGTTTTCCACTGTTAAGGTCATCAATAACAATGTTTTTAACAAAGTTAGATGAATTTATTTCATTTGACATAAGAAGTACCTCTCTAATCTTCAAAAAGAATTCATTTCTATATATTACCTCTATTTTAATCCAATCGACCAAAAAAATAAAGGGCTAAAGCCCTTTGAAATGAAAAATTTATGAAGAATTTAATCTTTTTTAGCTGCACATTGCTTACAAACTTTAGTTTTATTTTTTTCCCACATGAGTTTAACACGTGGTCTATTACAGAGTGGACAAGTACCTCGCCAATTTTTTTCTTTTTTAGCCCAAGGGCCACGTTTTGTTTTTGCCATTTTTTATCCCCCTAATATAAAACAAGATTATAGTTAAATATATTAAGCTTTGGACAAGATTATGCAGATTGATTGAAATAAAAGTGTTAATTTAATCCGATTAAGGAAGTAATAAGCTATAATAAATATAAAAAAACTACTAATAATAAGAATGTAACAAGGTATTCATTTAAGGAGGGATTGAATGATGGCTAATACACGTTCAGCAATGAAAGAAATGGTTAGAGATATTAAAAGAGTTATGAAAAAAACCATAAGAAAAATAAGCTAATTGTACTCTCCCTTTAAGGTGAAGCAGATGGTATAAACCAATTGCTTCACTTTTTTTATACCTATTATCATTTATTGCAAAAATGTTTAATTTAAGTATAATAGAGGTATTGGAATTTAGTTGGGAGAAAATGTAAAGGGGTTAGTATAATGAAAGCAAACAAAAGAATATATATAGCATACATTTTACTAGTTACTATTCTTATTAGTCCGAGATTATTTGCAAGTCAAAAAGTTATGATTCAGGGAGTACCCATTATTAATCAACATCCAGAACTACCAACAGGATGTGAGTTAACAGCATTGACTATGCTACTGCAATATAATGGAGTTAAGGTTTCTAAACAACAAGTGGCTAAAGAAGTTGTAAAGGTTCCAATACCCTATACAAGTAACGGAAAGTTATACGGAGGAGATCCGAATAAAGGATTTATAGGAGATCCATTTAGTAAAAATGGATTTGGTGTTTATAAAGATGCTATTCTTCCTATAATAGAAAAATACTTACCAGGTAGAGCAGAAGATTTAAGTGGTGGGGACTTTAGCCAAATATATAAGGCATTAGATGAGGGGAAACCAGTTATGCTCTGGACTACCATAGCTATGCTGAATGTAGATGAGAAAAAAAACTATTGGACTACATTAGAAGGTAAAACAATAGAATGGAAAACACCAGAACATGCAATGGTGGCTATAGGGTACGATGATGAATACATCTATCTTAACGATCCTTACGTTGGTAAGCAAAGGCAATATAAAAAGGAAATTGTTATTAATAGATGGTCTGATATGGGCAAACAAGCGATAGCTATTAAACCTAGTAAAGCACTTCCAAAGGTTGAGGTTCTTAAGAAGCAAAATGCTCTAATTGAAGATATTACATATATAAACTTTATTACAGTAGATGAACAAGGTACTTGGATACAGGCAAGAATGTTACCTAATGTTTTCCCTTCTACAGGTGTTTCATATGATGAAAAAACATATTCAGTAGTTATAGATGTAAAAGCAAAGAATATTGATCCACAACTTTTTAAATCTATTCAAGTAGATAAGAGTATCAATCAAGCAATACCAAAAATAGAACAGATAAATTATCATAGTCAATTAAAATTACAACCTACGGATAAAGACCTAGTGACTTATAATATGGAAGGTAAAAGAGTAGATATGGTCTATAAGATGATTGATGGTATTACTTATATAAATAAAGAATGGGTAGAAAATTTTTATAGTATGCCTATTAAAGTAATAGATTAATTAAATAAAAAGCCATCTACAATGAGGTTATTGTTTATACTCATTGTAGATGGCTTTTATTAATTAGAGAAACTAATTAATATGTTGGCTTTGGAAGCCTTCACGAGGAATAGAATGTTTTTTTGCATTACGATTATGGTTTTGATTTTCTGCTGTAAGAGGAGTTTGATAATTACATTTTTCCATACGTTTTTGTTTATTGTCTATTTGACTATCTTTAGGCATGTTGAAAATCTCCTTTAATAAACATATTTAAATTCTAACTACTATTAGGATGGATTACTAAAGCTCTTTATATACTGGAAATATTAGATAAGCGATTATTTAGAGAATGAAATAAGACACACTTACACATAGTAAAATAAGAATGAGAGAAAATATAAAATATAGTAAGAGGTTAAAGAATGAAACAAGTGATAGTTGCTTTTGGAGGTTCTTTTAATCCGCCTACTAATTCACACTTTTCCTTAGCAGAGCAAATTTACTGTAACTTTGAGGAAGTAGATTGCATTATGTTTGTACCAGTATCAGATTTATATCCTAAAAAGGACTTACTAAGTGCTCATTATAGAGTTGAGATGCTTAATTTAGTATGCAAACGTAATTCACATTTTAAAGTATCAACCATAGAAATAGATTCACCCGTATTACTCAATAGTATTGAAACTTTAAGAGGTCTTCAAGAAGCTTATGAAGATCATGAAATCTGGTTAACATTAGGAACAGACAATTTAAAGGTACTAACTTCTTGGCCAGGGTACCAAGAAATTTTAGAAAGGTTTAAGTGTTTAGTATTAGAGCGAGATCAAGATGATTTTAATACGATTGTTATGCAAGATGAAATATTAAAGAAACACAAAGATAGGTTGATTAAAGTAAAAGATAGTATTCATAGTGATTCTAGTGCCACGTTGCTTCGAAATAAATTAAGAGAGGGAAAAAGCATACGTTATATGTTACCCGATGAAATTTATTTTTATATCAAGGAAAAAGGACTCTATACAGTTGTAGAGACCTCACATAATAAAATTGGGTAAAATGATATACTATGATATAATGATTTTGAAAGAAATATGGATTTACACTAGCTTTTATTATGAAAAGAACATAATTTGCAATACTTGAAGAAAGGAATGACAGTAAATGGATGAAAAGAGATTAGAACACAGATTAAATTGGATTCGTGAGCATGTCAAAGCCTCTGGATGTAAAGGTGTTGTAGTTGGAGAAAGTGGTGGAAAAGATTCGGCTACAGTAACTGCACTTTGTGTACGTGCTTTGGGAAAAGAGAATGTAGTAGGAGTTACTATGCCTTGTAATTCTTTATCTACAGATATGGAACATGCTCGCCTTGTAGCAGATGCATTTGGTATTAAACTACTTGAAGTAAATATTGCAAGTACCTTTAATACATTAAAAGAAACAATACAACAAGAGCAAGAAATTAGTGACTTAGCAGCTGCTAATATTAAACCACGTATTCGTATGACAACTTTATATGCAGTAGCTCAATCATTAAACTATCTTGTTATTGGAACAGATAATTTAAGCGAAATGGTGATGGGGTATTTCACTAAGTGGGGCGATGGAGGCTATGACTTTAATCCTCTAGGTGATTTAACAATGCAAGAAGTGTTAGAACTAGGACGTGAACTAGGTGTTCCAGAACCAATCCTAACAAAAGCACCATCCGCAGGCCTTTGGGAAGGACAAACAGATGAAAAAGAGATGGGTGTCACCTATAAAGCAATAGAAGAATACATTAAAACAGGGACAACGGATAAAGAGTCACTTGCAATTATTGAAAGAACTCACCGAAATACCCAACATAAACGTGAAATGCCATATATTTATAGAGGGTATACTGAAGAATAGGTATAACTCAAGCATCCCTCTTGCTAACTACCCAAGAGGGATATAGTTATTAAAAGGAGAGAAGAATAAAGATGACATGGCAAATCAAAAGATTTGATAAGCTTACTCCAGAAGAAATATATGATGTAATTAAGTTAAGATTAGAGGTATTTATAGGAGAACAAGGGTGTTCTTATGAAGATTTAGATGATAGAGATAAGAAAGCTTCACATGTCTTTTTATATGATGCTGATAATGTTGTTGCGTATTGCCGTATACTAGATGCCGGAGTAGCTTATGATGAGCATTCTATAGGACGTGTATGTATACATAAAAACTATAGAAATCAAGGTCTCGCAAGAGAAATGATGAAAAGAGCAATGGAATTTGTTAAAGAAGAGAATAGGGATAATCAAATCAAGATTTCCGCACAAAGTTATATCCTTCCATTTTATGAAAGTTTAGGATTTGAAGTCATATCAGAGCCTTACTTAGAAGAAGGAATTGAGCATAGAAAGATGAAATGGAAATAACATAATGTAGAAACTGAACATGACATATGTTATGATAGATGAAAAAAGTTATAACTATTGAGTGGAGGAAACTATGGAACATATAATTGTAATTGGTATGGCTGGAGGCACAGGTTCAGGTAAAACTACTTTAGCAAATAAAATAAAAGAGGCTTTTGGTGATGATGTTGTAATGCTTTGCCATGATTATTACTATAAATCAAATTCAAATTTACCATTTGAAGAACGTGTCAAATTAAATTATGACCACCCAGATGCTTTTGATACTGATTTAATGATTGAACATATTCAAAGACTTAAAGATGGAGAAATTATTCATCATCCAGTGTACTCATTTGTGGAGCACACAAGACTTGAAGAATGTGTAGAAGTAAAACCTGCTAAAGTTATTATCGTAGAAGGAATTTTAATCTTTGAGAACAAAGAACTTTGTGACCTTTGTGATATTAAAGTATTTGTAGATACAGATGCAGATGTACGTATTTTACGTAGAGTAATTAGAGACGTAAAAGACAGAGGAAGAGACATTGATTCTGTAGTAAGCCAATACTTAAATACTGTTAAGCCAATGCATGAACAATTTGTAGACCCTAGTAAAAAAAGAGCAGATGTTATTATACCAGAAGGTGGATTTAATTCTGTAGCATTAGAAATGCTTTTAGAAAGAATTCGTACTTTTATTAACCGCTAAAGAAGTTAAATAATATAACAACAGTAAGCTACACCAAAACTTAATATAATTTTAAATACTATAAATAGACTAGAATGTGACTTTGAGGAGAGCCATTACTATGAATAACTATAATATTTTAACTATTAACCCAGGATCAACTTCAACAAAAGTATCCTTATTTAAAAATAATGAGTTAGTATTTGAACAAGTATTAAGACATCCAGCAGAAGAACTTAATGCCTATGCTACATTACTTGATCAATATGAGTATCGTAAAGAAAAAATTGAAAGTTTTCTTGAAGAAAAAGGAATCAAATTAACAGATTTAAATGCTATTTCTTGTAGAGGTGGTCTTATTGGACCTATTCCAAGTGGTACGTATGCAATTGATGAAGCTTTATTTACAAGATTATCTACAGATGTAGTACATGCTTCTAACTTAGCAGGTATTATTGGATATAATATGGCTAAAGAACTTAATATTCCATCATACATTACAGACCCAGTAACAGTAGATGAAATGGCACCTATTGCAAAAGTAACAGGTATTCCAGGTGTTAGAAGAAAGAGTAAATTCCATGCTCTTAACCAAAAAGCAGTAGCAAGACGTGCAGCAAAACAACTTAATAAACGTTACGATGAAAGCAACTTTATTGTAGTACACATTGGTGGCGGTATTAGTATTGGTGCTCATGAGCTTGGTAAAGTAGTAGATGTGAATAACGTTATTGATGGTGATGGACCTCTTGCACCAACACGTGCAGGTTCAATTCCAGTGGAATCAGTAATTGATTTATGTTTCTCAGGAGAGTATAAATCAGCACAAGAATTTAAAGAATTTGTTTCTCAACGTGCAGGACTTACTGCATACCTTGGAACAAGTGATGTTAGAGATGTTCAAGATATGATGGAACAAGGAAATGAAGAAGCAAAAATGCTTTATGAAGCAATGGCTTATCAAATTTCTAAGAATGTAGGTGCAATGGCTACAGTTCTTAGAGGAAAAGTAGATGCTATTGTTATTACAGGTGGTGTAGCTTATTCAAAACAATTTATACGTCTTCTTAAAGAACGTATTGATTTCATTGGAGAAGTTATTATTATTCCAGGTGAAGAAGAAATGTTAGCTTTAGCTGAAGGTGCATTACGTGTATTAAGAGGCGAAGAAGCAGCAAAAACATTATAAAATAAATAAAAATCCCTCCTTATCTTGAAATATTCAGACAAGTGTGTCATGATTGAGTATAGATAAGGAGGGATTTTTATGTTTCAAAAGAAAAGATATCTATTAGGAATAGTATTATTAGGAATAAGCTTGCTATTAAATGGTTGTTCATCAGCATCATACATATCTAATACAGACAAAGTCACTTCAGAAATTGCTACAGAAGAAATAAAGCAAGAGTCAACTATGGATACTTCAAATAGTACAACAGGAAATAGTAATATACAGTTTGATACAAGTAATAAGCTTAATAGAAAAGTCATAAAAACAGGAATGATTAATCTACAGACTAAGACATTTGATGTAACAGTACAACAAGTCATGGATAAGGTAAATAATATAGGTGGATTCATTCAAAATTGCTCGATAGGGGGGAATGACCTATATGATACATATAGTAGGAGGTCTGCTTATTTAAGTATCCGAATTCCTAATATTGAATTTGATAAATTTATGAATGAGAGTGAGCAATTTGGAAATGTAACATCAAAGAGTATCGAAGGTGAAGATGTTACAGATCAATACATGGATACAGAAATTAGATTACAAACACTAGAGATACAAGCAGCACGGCTTAAAGAATTACTTAAACAAGCAGGAGACTTAGATAAGTTATTCAAGATAGAAAAAGAGTTAGCTAATGTAACTTATGAAATAGAATCTCTTAAAGGTACACTTAAAAAGTATGATAGCTTGATTGACTATTCAACAATAGAAATTTATATTGATGAAGCAGATGTTTATGTGGAACCTATAAAAGAAGATACTTTTGGAGAACGCATTAAAAACACATTTATGAGGTCTGTACAAGGCTTGGTAGATCTTTTGCAAAATGTATGCGTAGTTATTGTAGGAAGCCTACCATTTCTTATCATACTTATACCAATTATAGTCATTGTAATAAAGATCATACGAAGCAAAAGAAACAAACAAAATCATACAGATAATGATAAATAAAAAAAGGTGCCACTATCATAGTGGCACCTTTTTTATAAAAAGAATTAAGCTTGGTTTACAGAACCGAATAATTCCATTTTTTCTTTAACTGTAGCTTTGATAGCTTCGAAACCTGGTCCTAAAAGTTTACGAGGGTCAAATCCTTTACCTTGTAAGTCTTTACCAGCTTCGATATATTTACGTGTAGCTTCAGCGAATGATAATTGACATTCTGTGTTAACGTTGATTTTAGCTACGCCTAAAGAGATAGCTTTTTTGATCATTTCTTCAGGAATACCTGTACCACCATGTAATACTAAAGGCATATCACCTGTAGCAGCAGCGATATCTGCTAATGCATCAAATGCTAAACCTTTCCAGTTCTCTGGGTATTGACCATGGATATTACCGATACCAGCAGCAAGCATTGTTACACCTAAGTCAGCAATAGCTTTACATTCGTTAGCATCAGCGATTTCACCAGCACCAACAACACCATCTTCTTCTCCACCGATTGAACCAACTTCAGCTTCTAAAGAAAGACCTTTTTCTGAAGTTAAACCAACTAATTCAGTAGTTTTAGCAATGTTTTCTTCGATAGCGTAGTGTGAACCATCGAACATGATTGAAGAGAAACCAGCAGCCATAGCAGCTTTAGCTCCTTCGTAGCTACCGTGATCTAAGTGAAGAGCAACTGGAACAGTAATGTTTAATTCTTCGATTAAACCGTTTACCATACCAACGATAGTTTTGTAACCACCCATGTATTTACCAGCACCTTCTGATACACCTAAGATAACTGGTGAGTTATTTTCTTGAGCTGTTAATAATACTGCTTTTGTCCATTCTAAGTTGTTGATGTTGAATTGACCTACAGCGTATTTACCAGCACGAGCTTTAGTAAGCATTTCTTTTGCAGAAACTAACATGATATAAAACCTCCGTATAATGGAATTCTATTTGGAGAAAAATGATAAATTCTATCGATTTTTCCTTGCCTTTTCTTATTATACCCCAAATGTCAAGTTGTGAAAATATAAACCAACAATTTTAATATACTAAAAATGGAAGTGAAAATAGAGATTTAATAGTTAAATTATATAAGAAATATCAATAAGATATAATTTATAATAATTAAATAGTTTGATAATTATACAGAAGTAGTATAATTAAGGTAAAAATAGAGATAGTAATCAATGTATAAAATGGGGGAAGAATCAATGGAGTATACCTATAAAATTGTACCGTATATGTATTGGCAAACCACAGAATTTGAAAAATGGCTATCGGATTTGGCATTAGAGGGGCTAGAAGTTGTAAAGTTAGGGGAAACTTGGATAAAGTTAAAGCGAATACAACCTAAGCGACTTATCTATAAAATTATGTTAGATGAAGAATCCATAGAAAAAGAATATAAGGAAACAGATGGATGGAACAAGGTTCATACACCTTATAAATTTTGTTTATATGTTTCAGAAGAAGAGTATGCAAAAGAACGATTAAAAATTGATGATAAAAAAGAAGAACAAAAAATAAAAAGTTTATTAGATGGATGTAGAGTGCAAGGGACTGTGATATTTATGCTAATGATAGTATGGATAATTACCTTAATTACTTCTTTTTTAAATGCAAATTTTATATATGAATTAATAACGGGTGATTTTATGTCCTATATGTTTATGGTTTTTACCATTTTTATATTATGTATGCAACAAATTAGTGAATATAGAGGATTAAAGCAACTAGGCTTAAGAATAGAGAAGGGAATGATAGATGAAAATAAATCAGAGGATAAAAAAATATATAATAAAAATAGAGCAAGGTTGATAGCTTCAGGAGTAGTAATTGGTGGATGCATGATCTATTTAATGAGTGTCATGCAAGAAGATACACAGTATTATGATGAGTTACCTACAGAAAATAATAATGTACCGATTGTAAGATTGAGTGCACTAGAGACAGATAAAGACTTTACAACACATTATTTGGATGATGAAGGGGAGCCTAATATAAATACATATGATGTTTACGATAAAGGATTTATGTCTTTGATGAATGTAAAATATGTAGTATATGAAACAGGAAAAACTATAAACCAAGAGATTGAAGTAGAACGTCCATATTTACAACAAGAGATATAAGAGCTTAAATTTAGTGGATTAACAAAATCATTCATTGACTGCTTGTTAGAACGAAAGGTTAAAAGTGGATATAGAGAAATGAATTATATAGAACAGAGTGTATTAGATCAACTTTATATCTATGAGATACGTAATGGAGTAAAGTTAATTGCTTCAAAGGAAAAATTAGTCATAGACCTATACTATACTGGGAATGCTACAATTGATAAGGTTGTTAAACAAGTCATTCAGACACTAGATGATTATCAATAAAATTTAATTTAAAAAGGGACCCTTTAAGGTCCCTTTTTAAATTAAAATAATAAGTGTGCTACAAGTGCAATTACTGGAAGCGTTACTAAAGTTCTTTGGATAAAGATAATGAAGAGTTCTTTTAAGTTCACTGGAATCTTTGATCCGAGTAAAAGTGCCCCAACTTCTGATAAGTAGATAAGCTGTGATACAGATGTACAAGCAACTACAAAACGTGTCATATCAGAAGCAATGTCACCAGCTAAAATGGAAGGTAGGAGCATATCTGCAAAACCAGCCATAAGTGTACTAGAAGCTGCCATAGCTTCAGGAATACCAAGTAATGCAAGTACTGGATAGAATGGTAATCCAATGATTTTGAAGAATGGTGTGTATTCTGCAATAATCAGTGCGATTGTCCCAACACCCATAACGATTGGAATAACTGCAAACCACATATCAATTACATTTTTAACACCATCTTTAAAGATACAAGTTGTGATACTTTGATGCTCAGCTTTATCAATAGCATTTTTAAATCCAAAAGTAAAAGCATTATGACCTTGTGGAAGTGTTTCTTGCATATTAGGTTTTGTACCATTTACAAGAACATCTTTTTTCTTAGCAAGAGGTCCAAACTTAGGTACTACGATTGCAGCTACGATACTTGCAAGTGTTACTGTTAAATAAAATGGAATGAACATATGGCTAAGCCCTACTGTTTCTGCAATAACAAGTGTAAATGTAATAGAAACAAGAGAGAATGTTGTTCCGATAACGCAAGCTTCTCTTTCTGTATAGAACCCTTCTTCGTATTGTTTACTTGTAAGAAGAACGCCGATAGTACCATCTCCAAGCCAAGACGCAATACAGTCAATTGCTGAACGTCCTGGTAATTTGAACACTGGGCGCATAACTTTAACAAGTAATGAACCTACAAATTCAAGTAATCCGAAGTTAAGTAAAAGTGGAAGAAATAATCCTGCAAAAAGGAAAATTGTAAACAGAATAGGAAGTAAATCGTTAAGAATAAGTCCTCCTGTTAATTCTCCATAGATCATTTCTGGTCCAACTTCAAATACTGCACAAGTTAAGAATACAACACTTAAAAGACGAATAACTACCCATACAGGTGTTACATTAAAGAGAGTATTTAAAAATTTATTTTCCATAATAAATTTAGGTTTTATACATTTTGTTACAATAGTTCCAATACCTGTTACAATAGTAATCCCTAATAGGATAGCAGGTAATAAACTAGCGAGTTGTCCTTGTAACCATTTAGACAGAATAGCTACAGGAATTGTAATTCCCCCATCGACTGAAAAAGGAATCATAAATAAGAATATCCCAATTAATGATGGGATAATGAACTTTATGATTGAACTAGTCTTATACGTTTTCATAATGATTTCCCCTCTATATTTAAATTTGTTATGTTAAGTATTATCTTGTATCATTATAAATTAATGCTAATAAAAATGCAATAATGAATTTACATAAACATGCATAAAAATAAGTAACTTATGTAACCTTCATAAAAGTAGAATTACTACCTAGTGCTAGAAGTAAGTTCTTGCTATAATAAGAAAGAATTAATAATAACAAAGATAACCTATTAAATAGGTTTGGATAAAGGAGATAAAAGTATGCTACATGCTTTCCAAAGAACAGAAATGCTACTTGGTACAGAGGCATTAGAAAAATTAAAAAATAGTAAAGTAGCTGTTTTTGGTGTAGGAGGAGTAGGCTCTTATACAGTTGAAGCACTTGCTAGAACAGGTGTAGGTAATTTAGTGCTTATTGATAGTGATACTGTTTGTGTATCTAATATTAATAGACAAATTCATGCTACGGTAGAAACAGTAGGTAAACCAAAAGTTGAAGTTATGAAAGAACGTGTGCTTCTTATTAATCCAGAAGCCAATGTGACAACTTATGAAGCACTCTATAATGCAGAAACAGCAGAAAGTCTATTAAATGAAGACTATGATTATGTTGTAGATGCTATTGATATGGTAACTTCTAAAATTGATCTTATTGTAAGATGTAAAGAAAAGAATATTCCAATCATTAGTGCTATGGGTGCAGCGAACAAATTAGATCCAACACAATTAGAAGTAACAGATATCTATAAAACAAGTGTGTGCCCATTAGCAAAAGTTATGCGTCATGAGCTTAAAAAACGTAGGGTAAAGAAACTTAAAGTTGTATATTCTAAAGAACCAGCACTCAAACCAACACAACCAGAACCAACAGGTGAAGTGCCAGAACCAGGTACATGGACAAGAAGACAAATCCCTGCATCTGTAGCTTTTGTACCATCTGTATCAGGGTTGATTATTGCAGGTGAAGTAATTAAAGAACTTATAGGTTATAAAAAATAATTAGATAAAAATTACGAGGACACTGATATTAAAATCAGTGTCCTTTTTTTGCTAAGTAGGTTTATAAGCAGAAGAATGAAAAGCCTTTTTGAGGACAGACTAATTTATAGAAGAGATGAAAAGAGTAGTTGACAAAAGAAAAAAAACAAATTACACTAACTTTAAAATAACCCCCCAGGAGGGGGAGGGTAGGTGAAAAGATGAAAGATCAAAAATTTAAAGTAAATGGTATGACCTGTTCGGCTTGTGTCGCTCATGTTGAGAAGAGTGTAGGCAAGCTAGAGGGTGTTAATAAAGTAAACGTTAATTTGTTTAATAACACGATGCAAGTTAGCTATGATGTAGATAAATTAAATCCTGAAGCTATTATTGCTGCCGTTGAAAGTGGTGGATATAGCGCAGAATTAGAACAAAGCAATAATCAAATAGCAAAGAGTAAAATAAATCAAGTAGATCCTGTGCAAGAAGAAATCAAAGATATGAAGAGACGTCTTATTATTTCTTTCATATTTGCAATACCTTTATTCTATATTTCGATGGGACACATGATGGGATGGCCATTTTTAGAAGCTTTCCATGGGAATGAGAATGCCTTAAGTTTTGCATTTACACAATTCTTACTGGCATTACCAGTTGTCATTGTAAATAGTAAGTACTATAAGGTAGGTTTTAGATCACTTATTAAAGGTGCTTCTAATATGGATACATTAATCGCAATAGGTTCAGCTGCAGCACTTATCTATGGTGTCTTTGCAATTTATAAAATGAGTTATGGATTAGGGCATGGAGATATGGAGCTAGTAATGCAATATTCCATGGACCTCTATTTTGAATCAGCAGCTGTCATTCTAGCACTTATAACATTAGGTAAGTTCTTAGAAACACGTGCAAAAGGGAAAACATCTGAAGCTATTAAAAAGCTTATGGACTTAGCACCTAAAACAGCAATGGTGATAAGGGATGGGCAAGAGATAGAAGTTGCTATTGAGCAGGTAGTAGTAGGTGATATTATACTTGTGAAACCAGGCCAAAGTATTCCTGTAGATGGTGTTATTGTAGAAGGGACTTCATCAGTAGATGAATCTATGCTTACAGGAGAAAGTATTCCTGTTGAGAAACAAGCAGGTGATAAAGTTATTGGTGCAAGCATGAATAAGACGGGAACATTTAAGTTTAAGGCTGTTCATGTTGGAAGTGATACGACCTTATCACAAATTATTAAGTTAGTAGAAGATGCAAGTGGTTCAAAAGCACCAATTGCAAAATTAGCAGATCAAATCAGTAGTGTATTCGTACCAGTAGTTATAGGTATAGCTATAGTGGCAACGATTGTATGGTTATTCCTTGGAGCACCATTTGAATTTGCACTGTCTATTGGTATTTCTGTATTAGTTATTTCTTGCCCATGTGCATTAGGGCTTGCAACACCAACAGCCATCATGGTTGCTACAGGTAAAGGTGCAGAAAATGGTATTCTGATTAAATCAGCAGAGGCACTTGAAACCTTACACAAAGTAGACCGTATTGTTTTAGATAAAACAGGAACGATTACAGAGGGGAAACCTCGTGTAACAGATATTATTGTAAGACAAGGACTTGATGAACAAGAATTCTTAATCTTTGCAGCATCAGCAGAAAAACAATCTGAACATCCTTTAGCAGAGGCTATTGTTTTAGAAGCAAATGAACGTAACTTAACATTAAAGCAAGCAACTAACTTTAAGGCTTTAGTAGGTCAAGGGCTAGAAGTTGTCGTAGAAAATAAAAAATTAAATATAGGAAATGCTAAGCTTATGAAAGAGCAAGGCATTACTATGGAAGCTTTTGAAGCAAAGGCAATTCAATTAGCTGAGGACGGAAAAACACCTCTTTACTTTGCAGATGAAAAAGGAATAATGGGTATTATTGCAGTAGCAGATACAATTAAGCCAACAAGTAAAGAAGCCATTGCACAGATGCAAGCAATGGGCATAGAAGTCATTATGCTTACAGGAGATAATAGAAGAACTGCAGAAGCCATTAGAAGTCAATTAGGTATAGCAAAAGTTATAGCAGAGGTATTACCACAAGATAAAGAACAAGAAGTACGTAAGCTTCAAGAAGCAGGCCATGTTGTAGCTATGGTTGGTGATGGTATTAATGATGCACCGGCATTAGCACGTGCAGACGTAGGGGTTGCCATTGGTGCAGGAACTGATGTAGCTATTGAATCAGCGGACATTGTTCTTATTAAGAGTGACTTACTTGATGCAGTATCAGCAGTATCTTTAAGTCGTGCTACAATCAAAAATATTAAACAAAACTTATTCTGGGCATTCTTCTATAATGTTGTAGGTATTCCACTTGCAGCAGGTGTATTCTATACACTTTTAGGATGGAAGTTAAATCCTATGTTTGCAGCTGCAGCGATGAGTTTAAGCTCAGTCACAGTTGTAAGTAATGCACTTAGATTAAAGTTTTTTAAACCTAAAACATCTAATAGAGTAGTAGAAAATAATAAAAATGTACAACAACAATTAACAAGTAAAGTTAATAGTGATATGATTAAAATAGAAGAGAAAGAGGAGAGTAAAAAGATGACAAAACATATGGTTATTGAAGGTATGAGCTGTGGACATTGTTCAGGAAGAGTAGAAAAAGCATTAAATGCACTTGAAGGTGTAACAGCAACAGTAAATCTTGAAACAAAAACAGCAACAGTAGAACTTACTCAAGAAGTAAGTGATACAGTGCTTAAAGAAACAGTAGAAAACGCAGGATATGATGTAATAAGTATTAATTAAGTAAGAATAGGGGATTCCTATGAAAGCAGATAAAGATAAAGTAGGCAGATACCTGAAAACTGCAAAAGGGCAGATTGAAGGGGTTCTTAAAATGATAGAAGAAGATCGCTATTGTATAGATGTTTCCAATCAATTGCTTGCAGTAGAGGCACTTCTAAAAAAAGCAAACCGCGAAGTACTCAAAGCACATATGGAACACTGTGTAGTTGAGGCTGTAGAGGATAATAAATCACAAAAGATAGAAGAAGTCCTCGCTATTATTGATAAATTAACGAAGTAATATAAAGATTGAATATAGGTATGAAGCCTATATTCAATCTTTTTTTATACTATAAAACTAATCTACCTATATAGAAAAATTTTCCACTAACATTTTTTAAACAAAATAGGTGACTTAAGTGTATTACATATATAAAACAAAAACTTTGGAGGAAAAGATTATGAATACAAAATTATTAAATACACTTAAAACATTATGCGTAGTAGGGGCTTTAGCAGCAACAAGTTTCTCTGTTATAGCAGCACCGGTTGAAGGCCAAACTAAAGTGATTAAACAGAAGGCAGCAGTTGTATGTAATGTAGGCTACATTGAGGATACTATTGTAAAAATTGATGAGAAAAATAAGCAAGTTATCGTAGGTGATGCAGAGGATAAAGGTGCAAAGATCGTTATCAACGTTACAAATGAAACAAATATTATTTCGATGAATAATAAGAATGTATACACATTTAGTGATCTAGAAGTAGGACAAAAAATAGGAATTGAATCAAATGGCATGATGACAAATGGTCAACTTACGGCTTTTGTCCTCACAGTGATGGAAAATGAAAATGAATTAGAAGAAAACTTAGCTATTTGTCCTGTAGCAGGCTATATCACAGATACAATTGTAGGTATTGATGCTGATGCACAAACTATCATCTTAGGTGATGCAACAGATAAAGAAGCACAAATTGTTGTAAAGGTAAATGAAGATACTCAAATTAGTCATGAATTAAATAAAAGAGCTTATACTTTTGCAGACTTTGAGGTAGGTCAACAAGTTATACTTGAATCAAACGGTATAATGACAAACGGCCAAGTAACGGCTTTCTTCCTTACAATATTAGATGAGCAAGAAGAAAATTTAGTAACATGTCCTGTAGCAGGCTATCTTACAGAACAAATTGCAAAAATTGATAAAGAAGCTAAAACCATCACTCTTGGTGATAAAAAAGATGAGGAATCACAAATTATAGTGAAAGTCACAGAAAATACTAAGATTACAGATGCTAAAAATAAAAAAGTAGTTAAATTTAGTGACTTAAAAGTATGCCAAACCATTTCAGTAGAATCAAATGGTATGATGATAAATGGACAAGTAGAAGCTTTTGAAATTACAATTCAATAAAACTTTCGGTATTAAAGTATATGTTAGATTATTTTAAATTAAGGTATAATAAAATTAGAAGTTAAAATTTCCGATAAGAGGAGTGAGGGGAAATGGTTAGACATATTGTAATGTGGAAGGTAGCAGAACATCCTGAACATGGTTCTAAAGAAGAAATTATGGCTAAAATTAAAGAAAGACTTGAAGCTCTAAAAGGGGAAATAGAAGGGCTTGTTGAGATTGAGGTGGGGATTAACTTTAATCCTTCAGAAGCTAGCTATGATTTAGCATTAGATTCAATATTTACAGATGCTGAAGCACTTAACTATTATCAGGGGCATCCAAAGCATTTAGAAGTGGCTAATAGCTTAGTAAGACAAGTGGCAATATCAAGAGCAGTAGTAGATTATGAAATGTAATTAAAGCATAAAAAAGATCAGCAAGCCATGAGGTGCTTGCTGATCTTTTTCTATCTAGTCATCACTTAAAAGTAATTTTCTACAATGTGTCTAGAAAGAGTTGTTTTACACCAAGAAGTGTACTTAAAGAAGAGTCTGTACTTAACTTTATATGAAAAGATGGGGGACTCGTCGCTAAAGAAGCTTTTAATCCAGACTCAAATAAAGTATAACTTTTGGCTATTTGGCCACCAATAACTAAAGTATGAGGATTGAAAGTCTCCAAAAAATCATTAATCGCTTCGCCAAAACGTTTTCCAAAGTATTCAAAAGTGGTAAGAGCATACAGATTACCTTGTAAAGCAGAATCAGCGATAGATTTAACATCTGGCATTTGGATGCCATGAAGTTTTTCATGAAGACTAAGAATACCTCTTGCTGAAATATGGTCATCAATGATACTACCTAAAAAAGGTGTATCATAAACCCAACCATTAGGTGGAACATCTTCTCTAGAGGTAATGAGTTTACCATCTTCTAAAAAGGCAGACCCAAGGCCTGTACCAATACAGAGACAAAGAACTTTGCCTGACATTAGGCTTTCATCTAAAACAGTCTCTCCTAATGCATAAAGACTTGCATCATTTTCGAAGCGAATTGTGTAGTGAGGAGTGGTCTGAGAGATAAACGCTTCATGATGACTAAGTTTAAGCATAAGGGTTTGTCTTAAGTCTATGCCATAAAGTGCATCATACTTATTAATATTTTGCATAAGTGAAATGCCTTTTTCATAGTCAAAAGGACCAGGGAATGCCATGCCAATGCCTTTAATAGTAATAGGAAAAGGTATCTTTTTAAACTCATCTATAATAATAGACGTAAAGTGATCTAAAATAGTTCCCAAATCTTCATTAGATTGTGAAGGATAATGAGAAATTTTAGAACTAATTAGATGGCCAG
Organism: Holtiella tumoricola; assembly: GCF_027857615.1. Classification (NCBI taxonomy): domain Bacteria; kingdom Bacillati; phylum Bacillota; class Clostridia; order Lachnospirales; family Cellulosilyticaceae; genus Holtiella; species Holtiella tumoricola. Next base: position 239,684 of record NZ_JAQIFT010000061.1, on the reverse strand, counting down.
CTTCCGATATGACGCCAGCTTTGATAGAGGTACCACCTACATCAAGTGCAATAAATCCATTCATAAGAAAATCCTTTCTAATATTCAATATGTTATAACATACAATGGGTTAAATATAAATATATTATAACATATTGAAAAGGATAAGGATATATGTTATAACATATTTATATTGATTTATATTTTAAGAGAAGATAAGCGCTAGGAGGCCCTACATGTTAGATCGCAAATGGAAAGTATACGTTATTCACCACTCACACACAGATATAGGTTATACAGATTTACAAGAAAAAATCATGTACAACCATATGGATTACATTAAATCAGCAGTGACTATGACAGCCGAAAGACCAGCTTTTAAGTGGAATTGTGAAACATACTATTGTGTAGAAAAATTCTTAGAAGAAGCTACTGAAGAAGAGAGACTTGCATTTATTGAGCAAGTTAAAAAAGGTGGAATGGGACTTTCAGCAAGTTACCTTAACTTTACAGATTTAGTAGATAAACAAGTGCTACATAATCGTACAAAAGCGATGGTAGAGTACTTCAAGCAATATGATGTTCCTGTAAAAGTAGCTATGAATGCAGACGTAAATGGAATTTCATTAGGAAGCTTAGATGTATTCTTAGATAATGGAATTGAATTCTTATTTACAAATATTCACTGTCACCATGGTATGTACCCTCTTTATCAAAATCAAAAACCATACTTCTGGGAAAATGAAGCAGGTAAAAAACTTCTTGTATGGAATGGGGAACATTATAATTTAGGTAATGCACTAGGACTTGTTCCAAATAAACATGCAAACTTCATGACAGAAAATTACTTTGGTAAAGAAAAACCAAAAACTCCAGTAGAATCATTCAAAGATAATTTATATGACTACTTAAAAGAATGCGTAGATAATGGCTATAAATATGACTTCATGGTTACAAGTGTATCAGGCGTATTCAGTGATAATGCACCTCCAAACATGGATATCCTTGACTTAATAGAAGAATTCAATGCCAACTATGGTGCTGAAGTTAAAGTTGAAATGGTAACAATAGCACAACTTTATGATGGTATTAAAGATAAATTAGGAGATATTCCAACTTATAAAGGTGATTTAACAGACTGGTGGGCGCATGGGGTTGGTAGTACACCATATCCAGTTAAACACTATAAAGAAGCACAAAGAGCTTACCATCTTTGCGAACGTCTTGATCCAGAGCATAAAGTGATGAGAGAAGACTTCATAAAAGATGCAGAAGATAACTTACTTGTATATGCAGAACATACTTGGGGACATTCTTCAACGATTACAAATCCATACGATACAATGGTACAAAACTTAGATATTCGTAAAAATAGTTATGCTTCTAAAGCACATGAAGCAACAGCTAAGAACTTAAACCGTATTCTACACAGCAAAGGTGATAAGTTAAGATACTATGACCGTGATGGCAGAATCAAAGCAATTAATGCTTCTGATAAAGCAGGTAAGAAAGTAGTTGAATTCTATATTGAAGTATGGAAATACGATGGTGTAGAAGTGACTTCAGAACTTACTGGTGAAGTAATGAATACACAAATTTCTTCACATCCAAGAGGGGTACTTATTAGTTTTGTTGACCACTTTGAAGGAAACGAAGAAAAAACATATAAATTCGTTGAAAAAGCTGATACACCAGTTAAGAACAACACACGTATTGCTTACATGGGTTCAGAACGCGTTAAAGATATCGTTAACGAGTATGATCCTGTAACTTATACACTTCCTTATGGTGTTGAAAATGACTACTTCAAAATTAGCTATGAAGTAGGTAAAGGTGTAACATCTTTCTATAATAAAGTGGATGATGTAGAGATGCTTAAAGAAGGCGATGCACGTTTCTTCACACCAATTTATGAAAACACAGAGATTCGTACAGATATCTATGAAGAAAGACGTTTACTTGGAAGAAATATTAGAGGACTTCATGCTAAAAAATATATTGCAACACTTGATGACCTTAAGCTGATTAATAATGGTCCAGTGTTCACAACCATTGAACTTATTTACAAATTAGAGGGTACATTCTTCAGTTCAGTAGTGATTAAAATGTACAATACATTACCAAAAATCGAATTCAAATACAAAATCGCAAAAACACTTTCACAAGACGTAGAAAACATCTTATTACCACTTACTTTAAACTTACCACAAAGTACACTTTATGTAGATAAGAGTGATGCATGCTTTAGACCAGGGATTGATCAACTTCCAGGAACATGTATGGAATACTACCTTATCGACAATGGGCTTGTGTATGAAACTAAGGCTCACAATATCTTAATTCAAACAAAAGATGCACCTATGATTTACATGGGAGAACTTACACATCACCCAATTACACTTTGTGATAACAAAGAAGCAAATAACCACCGTGATGTATACTCATGGATCATGAATAATATTTGGGAAACAAACTTTAAAATGGACTTATCAGGTATTACAGAGTTTTGCTATAGCTTAACGATGACAGATAAAGAAGCAGCAAAAGATAGCTTCAAAACAATGAAAGATGAAGACTTTGGTGTTGTAACATTCATGACAAACTAAAGCATATTAAGGGGTAGGCGATTAGGAAAGGACTAGAAAAATGGCAAGATACGATAAATATCCAGAAGTAAGAGTAAAAGGTTATGATGATCACGCTGTAGCAGGATATCCTGCTATAGCTGGCATTGTTCAAAAAGACTTAAAAGTAGGTACAAAAAATGTAGTTGTAGTAGATTGTTATCCAGGTGTAGATGAACAAGAAATTATTAAAGGGCTAGAAAGCCTTAACTTTGATAAAGTTATTTGTTCAGATTACTGTGCACTCAGAGAGGAAGCACTTACACAAGCTATAGATGAGTACTTAACTGAAGACCGTGTGTTTGGGGTACTAACTACAAAGAATTTCAAAGATGTCTTTGTAACAGAAAAGATACAGGCAGCTCGCGCTGAAATTGAAGAAGCTAAAGGTAATGTACTTGTAATTGGTGTAGGTGCAGGCTTAATTACAACAGGTGACTTATATATCTATGCAGATTTAGCAAGATGGGAAATTCAACTTCGCTATCGCAAGGGTATGAGTAACTGGAATGTAAGTAATGCAGATGCTCCAATTTTAACAAAGTATAAAAGAGGTTTCTTTGTAGAGTGGCGTATGGCAGATAGACATAAGATGAGCCATTTCCAAGATTTTGACTATGTTCTAGATACAAATGTTGCCAATGAACCGAAGCTAATTACAGCAGAGAGTTTCTTTGCAGGCCTTAAACAAACAGCTAATCGTCCATTTAGAGTGGTACCATATTTTGACCCAGGTGTATGGGGTGGACAATGGATGAAAGAAGTATGTGACCTTGATAAAGAACAAGAAAACTTTGCTTGGAGCTTTGACGGTGTACCAGAAGAAAACAGTCTTTTCTTACGTTATGGAGATATTAGAGTAGAAGTACCATCTATTGATGTGGTATTTTATCAGCCAATAGAACTTCTAGGAACACGTGTACATGCTAGATTTGGAAAAGAATTCCCTATTCGCTTTGACTTCTTAGATACGATGGGAGGACAAAACTTATCTCTTCAAGTACATCCTTTAACAGAGTATATTCAACAGACCTTTGGAATGCACTATACACAAGATGAAAGTTACTATATCTTAGACTGTAAAGAAGGTGCAGATGTCTACTTAGGACTTAAAGAAGACATTAATAAAGAAGAAATGATTGATGATCTTTATATTGCTCAAACAGGTGAAAAAAGCTTTGATGCAGATAAATATGTCAATCGTTTTAAAGCACATAAGCATGATCACTTCCTTATTCCAGCAGGGACAATACACTGTTCAGGTAGTGATACAATGGTACTTGAAATTAGTGCAACACCATATATCTTTACTTTTAAACTTTGGGATTGGGATAGACTTGGCTTAGATGGGCTACCACGTCCAATTCACGTAGAACACGGAGAAAAGGTTATTGCTTGGGATCGTACAACAAAGTGGGTAGAAGAAAATTTAGTAAGCCCAGTACAAGTTGTAGGAGAAGGTGAGGGCTATGTAGAAGAAAGAACAGGTCTTCATGAGCGTGAATTTATTGAAACGAGACGCCATTGGTTCACCGAAGCTGTACATCACACTACACATAATAGTGTAAATGTGTTAAATTTAGTAGAAGGTGAAGAAGCAATCGTAGAAAGTCCAACAGGAGCATTTGAACCATTTGTGGTACACTATGCAGAGACTTTCATTATCCCTGAAGCTGTAAAAGAGTATACTATTAAACCTTATGGTGCTTCGGAAGGTAAGAAAATTGCTACGATTAAAGCTTTCGTGAGATAAATAACAGAAGACAAGGGCATTAAACTCTTGCTTTTGAACACGAATAACAAGGCTATGCTTAAGTAAAATTGAAAGAGATAGAAAGTAGGAGGTATATATGCTACAAAGAGGTAAAGGAGCCCCTACCCTTAAAGAACAGTTGATTAGGATTATTGAAGAGGAAATTCAACAAGGCATCTACAAACAAGGAGAACTGCTTCCAAGGGAGATTGATTACGAAGAAAAATATGGTGTAAGTCGTATTACAGTACGTGCAGCTATTGGCGACCTTGAGCAAAAAGGTTATGTAGAACGCATTAAGGGGAAAGGAACCATTGTTTTAAAACAAAAACAATCAGAGCCCTTACTTAAAATAGAAGGCTTTACAGATGAGATGAAAGCCCAAGGTATTATACCAACTACAAAGAGCGCAAAGATTAGCCTAGTTAAAGCTGATGAAGTATGTGCGCGTGCATTACAAATAGATAAAGGCATGCCTGTATATGAACTGATACGTATAAGATGTATCAATGATATTCCAGTGGTACGCTTTAAAACATACATTAAGTGTCATATTGATTTAGAATTAGATAAAGACCTTTATTATGGGTCACTTTATGATTATCTTAGAACAAGACATCAAGTGGAAATTTCTAAGATTACACAACGCATAACAGCAGGGCTTGCTGATGAGGTACTAGCAGAAGAACTAAATTGTAACAAAAAAGGTCCGATGCTTATTTTAAAGAGAATAGGCTATGACCAAAAAGGCGAAGTATTTGAATATACAGAAGGCCAATATGTTGCTTCAAGATATGAATACTATATGGAACTTAATAAATAAAAAGTGAGGGAGTTACCATAATCTTAATAAGGGTTAAAGGTAACTCCCCTTATTATTTACTTTAAACACAAAAGTTAATGGAAAGAGGCATTAAATATGGATAAACATACAATTAAAAAAGTACATGTGGTCTATAAAACACATTTAGATATTGGATTTACTAACTTTGGTTATCAAGTATTAGATGATTATTTAAATAAATTCATTCCCAAAGCTATAGACTTAGCTTTGAAGTTGAACACAAAAGAAGATAAAAAGTTTATATGGACTGTAGGATCTTACTTAATAGATTATTATTTAAAAAATGCTTCACAAGCAGAACAAGAAAAACTTGTGTGTGCGATTAAAGATGGTTCAATTAGATGGCATGGTATTGCTTGTACAACCCATACAGAAGCTATGAATGAGCCCTTATTAGAATATAGTTTAGACCTTTCTAAGAAATTAGATGAAAGATTTGGGACACAAACCATTGCCAGCAAAATGACAGACGTACCTGGACATACACGTGGAATGGTGAAGCACTTAGTAAAAAGAGGCATACGTTATTTACACATAGGAGTTAATCCATCTTCTATGGTACCTAATGTACCACCAATATTTAGATGGCAAGATGGGGAAGATGAAGTTATCGTACACTACTCAGCAGGGTATGGAAAAGAGTTACTTATCGATGGCTTTGATGAGGTATTAGAGTTTGCTCATACAGGAGACAACTTAGGTCCTCAATCAGAAGAAGATATTTTAAATGAAATCGATAGAATACAGAAGTTATATCCTCATGCTACCATTCAAGCTTCTTCATTAGATGAATTTGCAAAAAGTATTTTAACCATTAAAGATAGATTACCAGTAGTAAAAGAAGAGATAGGAGATACTTGGATTCATGGTATTTCTTCAGATCCTAAAAAAATTGCAGAGTATAAAGAACTTCTTAGACTAAGAGATGAATGGATGAAGGCAGGTTTACTTAAAGAAGAAGATCAAGCATATGACGGATTCATGATGAATTTACTTATGATTGCTGAACATACATGGGGGCTAGACTTTAAAAAATACTTAGCAGACTTTAAAAATTGGTCTAAAGAAGACTTTAAAGCAGCTAGAGAAGCAGATGCTACAACACTTGAATTCTTGACTTATAGAAATAGTCATATGTTAGAAGTTCTTCAATATGATATTGAAAAGTACAGAGCAGGACATTTTACAGGTTCTTATAAAATGTATGAGGCATCTCATACTGAACAAAGAGCTTATATTCAAAAGGCAATAGAAGCATTACCAGAAGACTTACAAAAACAAGCATTAGCTGCATTAGAACAACTTAAACCAAAGGCATTTAATAAACAAGGTGAAGAGGTCTTTGCAAATCGTTTACTAGAGGTAAATGGTTGGAAGGTTAAGCTTGGAGCTTGTGGTCAACTCATTTACTTAGAAAATAATGAAAAGGTGTGGTTAGAACAAGGAGAGGTTGGAAGATTACAGTATGATATCTATGATGTAGTTGATGTATCTACAAATTATTATCAATATAATAGAAACTTCTTAGAAACTTGTTCATGGTCTGAAGGGGATTTCTCTAAACCAGGTTTAGAGTTTGTGGAGGATCTTAAGGGTAGATGTTATGACTTTACAACAAGATATATTGTTAAAGAGGGCAATCAACTTAAAGTAAGCCTATTTGGAGACGAACAGGCAGCTAAGAAGTATGGTATGCCTAATAAAGCTCAAATTACTTATACATTTGAAGACAATAAAGTGTTCATGCGTGTTGAGTGGTTAGACAAAGAAGCTAATAAGATACCAGAAGCTATTTGGTTAAAAGTTCAATTTGACGTAGATAATCCATACAGATGGCAAATGAATAAAGTTGGTGCATGGATTAATCCTTTTGATGTAGTAAAAGGTGGAAATAGAAAACAACATGGAGTAGAAGCCTTAGCGTATGATGGAGCAGATGGAGCTATTCATATCCGTAATATCCATAGCCCAATAGTAAGTATTGGAGATAAGAATATTTATAAGATGGATAATAAAGTAGATTCGTTAGAAGAGGGATTCTACTTCAATCTTTTCAACAACAGATGGGGAACGAACTTCTGTCAATGGTGTGAGGATGATTGTGCTTTTGAATATGAAATAACTTTTAATAAATAAAGACGAAAAAGATAAAAGGGAATTACTTTCAACCTAAGGTGAGGTTAAAAGTAATTCCCTTATTTTTCAGGATCTGTACGTTCATGAGGTGAATCTTGCCTGATTTCCCAATGGATAATGAGTGTCATGAGGGCACGTAGGAGAATAATTGCACCTAGAATGATGATCTCATCAATAGTACGTACGAGAACAGTTTTTAGAATCTCAGCAGCAAGTTTAAATTCTAGGGAGATGGCCATAGAACTAGCAAAGTGACTTCTAGAAGTTGATGGATTATGATGAAATAGGCTAACTATATAGTGATAAAAACCATTGGCTGCTCCAATAGTGAGAACTATAATTCCCATGGCTTCTAGCACATGGATGAGTGCAGGGAGATAACGAGTAATGAGAAATTCTAACATAGGTGGACTCCTTCAGAATAAAATAGATTAAATTAAGCTAGTCTATAAATAGGATATGTAAGACAGGCAAAGAGTATAACTAGGAGATAGTAATAACATACATGGAATAAATAAAATGATCACATAATACAAAGGTGAGGAGTGATAAGAGATGGAAATTCCTTTTTTACTTAAACCTATTATTTTATTTGTGGTAGCAGTTTTTTTACTTAGGCTTACAGGACGTAGATCGATTGCTCAAATGACCATTGCACAGACAGTAATGATTATTTCAATAGGTGCAATCATTGTAGAACCTTTTGCAGATAAGGATATTAAAAAGACTATAGCTACAGCGACTATTTATATTCTTTTACTAATTATATTTGAAGTGGCTTCATTCTATATGAAGTGGTTTAAAAAGCTGGCAGTAGGCAATAAAATAATTATCATACAAGATGGGAAGTTTGATGAAGCAAAGCTTAAAAAGCTTCGATTAACAAAAGAGGAGGTACTTTCAAGGCTACGTCAAGAAGGTATACCCAAGTTAGAATATGTAGAAGAGGGTACGTTAGAATCTAATGGAGAATTTGGTTTTCGTTTAACACCAGGGGCTGAGCCATTACGTGTACAAGATATGGTTTATATTCTCAATGAGGTATTAAGTGAAGATATTAAAAATAGAGTAAACTTAACAGCAGAAGAAATTATTAAGGGAAGAGGAGAATAAAGGTTGCTTATCTAAGCAACCTTTTATTGTTTTTAGAAGGTATGTTATGATAGAACAAGATACAACGAAAAGGAGTACATTAAACATGGCAAAAAAACTTGTTTTAGCAGAAAAGCCTAGTGTTGCACGTGACATAGCACGAGTTTTAAAGTGTAGCAAAAAGGGTAATGGATATATAGAAGGTAATGATTATATTGTGACATGGGCACTTGGGCATCTTGTAGGTCTTGCTGACCCAGAGGCTTATGATGATAGATATAAAACTTGGAGTATGGAAAGCCTCCCGATGCTTCCAAAACAAATGAAGTTAGTTGTACTTAAAGGTGCAGGTAAGCAGTTTAATAGCGTAAAAGAGCAAATGCAACGTAAAGATGTCGATGAGATTATTATTGCAACAGATGCTGGGCGTGAAGGAGAACTTGTAGCAAGATGGATTATTGAAAAAGCAAAAGTGAATAAGCCAATGAAGCGTCTTTGGATTTCATCTGTTACAGATAAAGCTATTTTAGAAGGATTTAAAAACTTAAAACCAGCCAAAGATTATCATAATCTTTATGAGGCTGCAGTGTGTCGTGCAGAAGGTGACTGGTTAGTGGGACTTAATGTGACCCGTGCGTTGACTTGTAAATATAATGCCCAACTTTCAGCAGGACGTGTACAGTCAGCAGCACTTGCTATGATTGTAACAAGAGAAGAAGAGATCAAAAACTTTAAAGCTGAAGATTACTTTAACATCAAAGTGAAAACACCAAGCTTTAGCTTAATGTGGCAAGGCACTAAAGGGCCTAATATTTGGAATGAAGAAGAAGCAAAGAAGCTTAAAAATCAACTTGAAGGTAAGTCACTTCAGATTGTGAAGGTAGATGAAAAAGATAAAAAAGCCTATGCACCTGGCTTATACGATTTAACAGAATTACAACGAGATGCAAATAGATTGTATGGTATGAGTCCAAAAGAAACCCTTAATATTATGCAAAGACTTTATGAAAATTACAAAGTATTAACTTACCCTCGTACAGATTCAAAGTATATTTCCCAGGACATAGTACCTACACTTAAAGACAGATTACAGGCTGTCAATGTAGGGAACTTCCGCCCAGCTGTACAGGCTGTACTTAAAAATGGGATTAAGACAGGCAAACACTTTGTAGATAATAACAAAGTATCTGACCACCATGCGATTATCCCAACAGAAGAAAGCATTATGCTCTCAAAGCTTTCAAATGATGAACGCAAAATTTATGAACTTGTTGTTAAACGTTTCTTAAGTGTGATGCTTCCTCCTTGTGAGTACAAACAAACCACTATTGAGGCTAAATCAGGAGAAGAAACCTTTGTAACAAAAGGCCAAGTAATGATCAATCAAGGGTTTAAAATTGTTTATGAAAAAGGTGAAGAAGAAACTAAAGAAGGTGAAAGTGATAACACACGTCTACCAGAAGTAAAAGTAGGCGATAGCTTAAAAATAGTGAACGTTGAATGCAATAAACTTCAAACTAAGCCACCAGCACGTTTTAGTGAAGCGACACTTTTATCTGCAATGGAAAGCCCACATAAGTATGTAAAGGTAAGCAAAGAAGCAGCCAAAACACTTGGAGAAACAGGTGGTATTGGTACTGTTGCGACACGTGCAGACATTATAGAAAAACTCTATAATATGTTCTACATTGAGAAAAGCGGTAATAGCATCGTACCAACTTCAAAAGGTAAGCAACTTATAGACCTTGTACCAGAAGAACTCAAAACACCTCTTCTTACAGCTAAATGGGAAAGAGAACTAGAGCTTATTAGTAAAGGCAAACAAAATCCAAAAGACTTTATTACACGTATGCGCAAGTATAGCGGTGAATTAGTTGACACAGTAAAAGAGAGTACAGATAAGTTTAAACATGATAATATAGTAGGCAAACGTTGTCCTGACTGTGGTAAGAGTCTACTTGAAGTTAAAGGTAAGCATGGTAAACTCTATGTATGCCAAGATAGAGCATGTGGCTATAGAGAAAATGTAAGTAAGTTTACAAATGCACATTGCCCAGAGTGTCACAAAAAACTTGAGTTACGCGGTCAAGGAGATGGGCAAATCTATGTATGTACAACTTGTACCTTTAGAGAAAAGGCAAGTACCTTTAATAATCGCTTTAAAGATAAACAAGGTAAAGGTGACAAGAAATCTGTACAAAAATACCTTAAGCAACAACAAAAAGAAGATGAAGGTAACTTCGCTTTTGCGGATTTATTTGCAAATCTAAATAAGAAATAGAACACATTAAAAAGAGAGCGATGCATACTTATCGCTCTCTTTTTAATATGCTATTTGATAGATTGTTTTAAAGGTTATTATCGTTTCGAATAAGGCAGTTACCAGATTCGACTAGATTATTCCAAGCTTCTTCACCCAATATATCTTTTAATGAGATTGTATTCTTTTTAGGCTTTAATTTCTCAACAAACTTTATAAAAGCTGGAGAATACTGAGTATGATCTAGATCAGGGAGTACAAGTACTTTTAAATGCTTTAAATTCATAAGTGATTCAGGTACTTTATTGGTTTGTAAGCCATCTAAATACAGCTCTTGCAATAGAGGAAGTTTAGTAATTTCGTTAGGAAAGTGTTCAAGAGGCATGGCACCTAAGTCTAATACTTTTAGATTTTTTAGTTTACCGATGTTAAAACCTAAATTTTTAACTTTATTTCTTGTTAATCTTAAAAGTTCTAAGTGTATTAGTTTTTCTAAGGACACATTCAAAGATACCAATTGATTACTAAAAATTTCTAAGCTTTTTAAGTAGGTTAATTGCCCTATGTTATCAGGTATAGACTGTATCGTGGGGTTTACCATACTTAGTTTTGTTCTGTCTTGATAAGCGTATTCCTTGAGAAGATCTTCAAAGCTAGGCTGTTCTTTAACATTATAGAGATCATGTGGAATACGTAAATGATAAAAGATGTTGTATTGATCTTTGGTTAAAAATAAGCATCCTATTTTTTCATGAGAACAAATAGAACAAAGTAATTCACCCTGTTTATAAAAAGCAGGGTCTTCTACGATTTCGGTACCTACCTCATCAATGTGGAGCTGCTCATAAATATCCTTTAGCGTATCAAATTTATGCTTAATTTGATAATCATTTTTTATGTGAAAAATAGTAGTAAGAGGACCTTGTGTGCAGTGGGTTTGATTTGTTTCTTCATACCTAAGTAATTGAATGTTATTTAATACCTTTGGTGAGCGGTCACCAACCTTTAGTTGACAAAGTACAATTTCGTCACTTTCTTTAAAGCAAAAGTCGATAAGGCTTTTAACTTTCTCTGTAGTTAGTTTTTCATCAGCTAATCTTATGAAAATCTTTTCTTCATCCTCTAAAAACATCTACGTTTCCACCAGTGTCTTTGAAATTATTATTTCTAAGTCTATACTATAAGATTAGATGTTTCAATAAATAAGTTATACTAAAAACCTAGTTTTTGAGTATTGAATAAAGTTATTAGGGCTAAGGCTATTTTGAAATTAATAAAAGCAGTATAATAGAATACAGACAAGAACAGAAAAACAAAATAAGATAGATCAAGATAAAAGAAAAGGAACACACTATGCGTATTACAGATGGGTTAGTTAACATATCGGTTAGAGAACTTGTAGAATTTGTAATGCGTTCAGGGAGCATCTTTGCATCTTTTGTGAGTCGTGCCAGAGCAGTAGAGGGGACTAAGGCTCATAAGAAAATTCAAAATGCTATGGACGCAAATTATGAGAAAGAAGTTAAGCTTGTTCATGAATATGTAGCACAGGATATTACCTTTGTCGTAGAAGGAAGAGCAGATGGTATTATTCGTGATTTGATTGCTGTAACCATTGATGAAATTAAATCTACAAGGACAAGCTTAGAGGTTATAGATGAAGATTATAATCCACTTCACTGGGCACAAGCGAAATGCTATGCCTACTTTTATGCTGCACAAAACCATCTAAAAGATATGAATGTAAGACTAACCTATTATAATTTGGATACAAAGGAAACTAAGCATTTACTTAAAGTATATCAATTCGATGAGTTAGAGTGTTTCTTTAAAGAAATAATAGAAAAGTATGCAATATGGATACGTTTTTATATGGACTGGAGCAAGGAGAGGACAAGCTATTTGAAGGCATTGACCTTTCCTTTTGAAGGCTATCGCATAGGACAAAGAGAGCTGGCCGTTAATGTGTATAAGAGTATTACCAATGAGTCTAACCTCTACGTGAATGCACCTACAGGGATAGGAAAAACCATATCTACGCTTTTTCCTGCCCTTAAAGCAATGGGTGAAGGGCATGTGGGTAAAATCTTTTATCTTACAGCTAAGACCATTACGAGAACTGTTGCAGAAAAAAGCATTCAGATGATTTATGATAAGGGAACTAGGGTTAAAGCCATTACTTTAACAGCGAAGGATAAGATATGCTTTTTGGATGAAAGAAGCTGCCATCCAGACTTTTGTCACTATGCAGAAGGACACTTTGATCGTGTAGATGAAGCAGTCTATGATGCGATTACACATACAGACCTATTTACAAGAGATGTAATAGAGGACTATGCCAAAAAGTATAATGTGTGTCCTTTTGAGCTATCCCTTGACCTTGCCATCTATGCCGATGTGGTTATTTGTGATTATAACTATATCTTTGACCCAACAGTTGCTTTAAAACGTTTTCTAGACCAAAGGGATTTTGTAATATTGGTAGATGAAGCCCATAACTTAGTTGATCGTGCAAGAGAAATGTACTCAGAAAGTTTGTCTAAAAGGCAATTTTTGAGTGTTAAAAAATCTGTCAGTAAGCAATACCCTACTATTTCAAAGGAGCTAGGCAAGCTAAATGAGTATTTACTAAGCATAAGAAAAGACTACATTGACTTAACGGGAAGTATGATTAGCAAAGAAGCACCCACAAGGTTTAATCGTATGGTGAGACAGTTTATTAATGAGTGTGATAAGAAACTTCAAAAAGGTGCTATGCATAAGTTACCACAAGACTTATTAGAGCTTTATTTTAGAGCCTATAACTTTAATAAAATCTATGAATTTTTTGATGAGAGATATATTACTTATGCAGATCAAGTGGATGGAGATATTATTTTTAAGTTATTCTGTATGGATCCATCTTATTTAATTGGAAATATGGTAAGTGCTTGTAAAAGTGTTATATTCTTTTCTGCCACATTGATGCCTATTGATTACTATAAGTACATGTTAAGTGGCGAAGGGGAGAGAGCTATTACGCTTCCTTCACCATTTGATCAGACCAAGTCCCTGAAACTTATGGCAACAGATGTCTCTACTAGATATCAGCATAGAGAGGGTAGCTATAAGAAGATTTGTGAGTACATTATAAAAGTAAGCCAAGCTAAAGTAGGGAATTATATGGTGTTCTTCCCATCTTATAAGTACATGAAAGATGTATATGCATACTATATGGAATACTATGGAGAGACAAATTTAGACGTAGGACAAGAGGTCTCATGTAAAAGCAGTATGGAACAAGGAGAACAAGAGGTTCTATCTGAAAGCAGTATGCAACAAGTAGGACAAGAAAATTCCAGTACAACAAGTATACAGCTAGTAGAAGAAGAGATCCCGTATATGATAAGCAGACGAGAGGTTAAGCAAGAAGGAATAGAGAGAGTACAAGGACAGCAATGGCATAAAGAGGATAGTCCAAAAATTGAGCTGATTATGCAAGATACCAATATGGATGAAGAGGCACGTGAAGCCTTTCTAGCTCAGTTTGAAAAGAATCCAACTAAGACAAAAATAGGATTTTGCGTATTAGGAGGTATCTTTTCTGAGGGGATAGATTTGACAGAAGACCGTCTTATTGGCGTAGTTATAGTAAGTGTAGGTTTGCCTCAGATTGGATTAGAGAAGGACCTTATTAAATATCATTTTGAAGATCAAGAAAAAGAAGGCTATCACTATGCCTATACTTATCCAGGTATGAATAAGGTACTTCAGGCAATAGGACGATTAATCCGTACAGAAAAAGATAAAGGGGTCATCCTTTTAATAGATGACCGCTTCAATACACCGTTATATAGTAGCTTAATGCCGGCAGAGTATTCAGATAGAAAGTGTACCCAACTAAGATATGTTACAGAACAAGTAGAGGGCTTTTGGGACGAACAGGAAAACACATTAAGGTAAAAGTAGATCAGTAGTTTAAGGTAGACAAGAAGATAAAAGGCTAGATTAAAGCAGGTAGTAAATTAGCTGCTTGGAGTAGAAGTTCACCATAATCTACATTAAATAGATACTCTTCCCCAGGACAGGCAAGTACACTTTTTAGAGGTGTACAGCTATCGCCTTCAAGTGTCGAGGTACAATCTATAACTTTTCCATCACTCCACTTATCAAGAGAACAAGCGGGGAAAACTTGAAGCGTATCCACAGTGTTACAACTACGGCCTCCAACAAGTATAACTTTAGAGACACGTTCTTGAAGTAAATTGCTAGATGTATTTAGATCATCGAGAAAAGTATTTTGAAGTTGCATAGATTGATAAGGTATAGAGAAGAAGTCTTGTCCACGAGAATATATTAAATAATCTCCATAACTTTTAGACGGAAGAAATTCAGATAAAGCAGGAAATTCACTCGTACTAATAATCTTAAGAAAAAGCGTTAGATTGAGAGAAATAAAATCAGGTTCACCAGCAAAAGGATAAGGAAAGTTACCACCACTTAAGTAATTAAAAGGCGCTACAAAACCAGCATTGGGTGTACCAACTAAAATCAAATGTTTAATACTGGGAGTAAAAAGGTCAGATTGAATGTAATAACGGCCAATCAACCCACCCGTACCATGACAAAGTAAATTAACTTTTGTACAACCATTTAGTTTAAGTACTTTATAAATAAGAGGAGCGAGAGCTAGTTCAGCAACGTCTTTAGTGCTTTGGCGCCAGTTATAAAACATAATAAAGAAATTTTTATTAAGAATATAACCTTGCTTCTCCATTTCTTTTATAAAGCGAACACCTGTATAGCGTGAAGGTCCAAAATGCCATTTGCCAGTATGGGGTATAACTTCTGATCCTAAAGAACCAAATAAACCAGGAATAAAAATTAAAGGTAATTTAAGTGACATACATTCACCTCCTTAGTGAATAGCATAACAAAAGCCTTAGCTTATATAGTTTATGCTAGAAACATAACAAGGTGATAAAATCCTTGAAATTAAGGACAAATATAGATATGATGGAGGAAGTAAAACAACAAGGGGTGACTATATGCATAAGCCAAAAGTATGTATTATCTTTACAGGCGGGACTATTTCAATGACAGTAGATGACACGATAGGAGCGGCTATTCCAACGTTGTCAGGAGAACAAATTTTATCTATGGTATCAAATATAGATAAATTAGCAGATATAGAAGTAGTAAATTTTTGTGAGATTCCAGGTCCACATATGACCTTTAATAAGTTACTAGAACTTAAAAATCTTATTAAACAAACATTAGATAGACAAGATATTACAGGTGTTATTGTAACACATGGAACAGATACATTAGAAGAAACAGCGTATTTCTTAGACCTTACAATAAGACATCATAAACCTGTTGTTGTAGTTGGAGCAATGCGTAATAGTTCAGAACTCGGCTATGATGGTTCAAGTAATTTAGCAGCCGCAGTATGTACAGCAATTTCACCTAAAGCTATTGATAAAGGTGTACTCGTTGTGTTAAATAATGAAGTTAATATTGCTTCAGAAGTAACAAAAACCAATACATTATCTCTTAACACATTCCAATCTCCATATGGTCCACTTGGAATTATTGATACCAATGATTTGATTGTTTATAGAGATATTGCATTTAGACAACATATAGATACAAATACTGTTGAACGTAGAGTAGACTTAATTAAAACAGTATTAGATATGGATGATAGATTTATTAGACTCTCAGTAGATGCAGGTGCAAAAGGCATTATTGTAGAAGCAATGGGAAGAGGAAACTTACCTCTTAAAATGCTAGAAGGTGTGAAGTATGCTCTTTCAAAAGGTGTAGTAGTTGTTATTGTATCAAGATGTAGTTCAGGTCGTGTCTTTGAATCCTATGGCTATGCAGGAGGCGGTAAAGAACTCTCAGACTTAGGTGCCATCATGGGTGGTGAAATGAGAGGACCGAAAGCACGTATCAAATTGATGCTTGGTTTAGGAAAAACACAAGATATAGAAGAGATCAAAAAACTCTTCTCAGAAGAGAGTTACGTACTATAAAAAGAGGACTGTAAATATACAGTCCTCTTTTATAATTTTAGGTAATAAATATTTGGTTAAGTGAGGAGGGGCTTATATTTAGTGTACTTACGTGAGTTGGCTAGTTGGATTCTCCTTCACCTGCTTCACTTCGCTTTCAGAGAAATGTAACTCATTCAAAAATAATAACGGTGTGAACTCACTTCGTTCAGACAGCACACCTAAAACCATTATTTTTTCATTTCGAACATTTCTTATCTGAAAGCTACGTAGGCAGGTTCCGGAGAACACACCTATCCAGCTCACTGAATCAAGTCTACGAATATGCCTCCCTCACTTTGTGGACTGCGACGGCGGAGAGATTACTACACTGCATGTCCCAATGTCTTTTGCTACTTAATGAAGTAAGATACGCTTTTTAAAATTAATAGTACTTTTGATCTAAACTCGGAAATGATTAGACACTTTCACATGAAGGATGTTTAGAAAATAGATCATGTAGCTTAGCCTCTCTTAAAAGTTGAGGACCAGAAGTTGGAATACAATAAGCTTGCCTACATGCCCTCACACTTAACCAATTATTTATTTTGTAGTGTAGCCCAGTCAGCTAAGAAGCGTTCAATCCCACTTGCAGTTAAAGGATGTTTAATCATCTGTAGAATAACAGAGTAAGGTACTGTTGCAATATGAGCACCGGCTTTAGCTGCTTCAAGAACGTGGATAGGATGGCGTACACTAGCAGCAATAATCTCTGTTTGAATACCATGGATTTCAAAGATTTCAACAATGTCTTGGATAAGTCCCATGCCATCAAAGCCAATATCATCTAGGCGTCCAATAAATGGACTGACATAAGTAGCACCTGCACGGGCTGCTAAAAGTGCTTGTGTTGCAGAGAAAATAAGGGTTACATTTGTTTTAATGCCTCTAGAAGTAAGAATTTTAGTAGCTTTAAGACCTTCTTCGGTCATAGGAAGTTTGATAACAATATTCTTATGAATGGCTGCTAACTTTTCAGCTTCTTCTACCATTTTAGGTGCTTCTAGGCTAATGACTTCAGCACTAATAGGCCCATCCACAATGGTTGTAATCTCTTGAATAACTTCTTCAAAAACTAACCCTTCTTTAGCAATCAATGAAGGATTAGTAGTAACGCCACAAATGACACCTAATTCATATGCTTTGCGAATATCTTCAGTATGTGCTGTATCAATAAAAAATTTCATTTGTTAATCTCCTTTAAGTAATCTTTTGATTAGGATATGTGAAATTAAAAAAGGATATACAAAGGTTTGAAAAACATACTGTGAACTGATAGACTCAAAGTAGACAAATCACATCAAGGGGGAATTTAGAATGAAACTATTAATCGATGCAGATGGATGTCCAGTAGTAGATCTAACAATCAAAATAGGGAATATGTATAAAAAGGAAGTTATAATTTTTTGCGATACTGCACATGTAATAGAGAGAGAGAATATAAAAACTATATTGGTTCAAAAGGGAATGGATGCTGTTGACTTTGTAATCGCTAATCATGTAGAAAAGGGAGACGTTGTTATTACTCAAGATTATGGATTAGCAACTATGATTTTGGCTAAGAAGGGTTTGCCAATTAATCAAAATGGACTTATCTATACAGAAGACAATATTGATGAACTTCTGTTTAGAAGACATGTAGCTAAAACAGTAAGAAAATCAGGTAATAAAACAAAAGGACCTAGAAAACGTACATCAGAAGATGATGAAAAGTTCCAAAAAGGGTTAAAGTATCTTATAGAATCACATAGTTAAATGCTTTTATAAGAAAAGAGGAAATAGCAATGACAAGAAAAATACTATCGATTATACTTGCGTCGATTTACATGTTTACACCTCTTATGCCAGTCAAAGCAGAAGAAGTAAGGAATCAACATGTAGCTGTCAAAAAAGAAGTGGATACTGTAAGATTACAAGATGATTTTTATCAAGCCGTAAATAAAGAATGGTTAGCCAGTGCACATATTAAGCCAGGTTATACCGAGTCTTCTGCCATGACGGATTTGACAGATAAGTCTGATGCAAATGTCAGAGCTATTTTTGATGAAATTTTAGCAAAAGAATCAACCTATAAAAATAATGATACCGAGAAGAAGATGATTAATCTCTACAAAAATGAACTTAATTGGGAAGCAAGAAATAAACAAGGTTGTGAGCCTATTAAAAAGTACTTAGAGCAAATTGATAAGGTTCAAACAATAGAAGAGTTTTCTAAGTTACTTCAAGATGAAGAGATTAGTTTGTTTGATGGACTTATTAATATG
This sequence comes from Holtiella tumoricola, assembly GCF_027857615.1. Lineage (NCBI taxonomy): Bacteria > Bacillati > Bacillota > Clostridia > Lachnospirales > Cellulosilyticaceae > Holtiella > Holtiella tumoricola. The sequence goes on along the minus strand of NZ_JAQIFT010000061.1, from coordinate 220,694 downwards.
GGTATTGATCAAGACATTCAAGATAGTACTCAAAATGTACTTTATATAGGTTCAAGTTCTTTGCAATTAGAAGATGCCGACCACTATACTATGCCATCTGAAATGGCAACAAAGATGAAGCAAGCTTTAGATGAATATAATCAAAAGATACTAGAACTTGTAGGATATAGCAAAGATGAAGCAAAACAAACAATCGAAAATGTCTATAAGCTAGAAAGTGTAATGGCACCCTTTATTATGGGAACTAAAGAAATTAATGCACATTTAGATTATTATAGAGCAACTTATAATGAATATACCATCAAAGAGTTAGAAGCCTTGGCACCTAATTTAGGGCTAAAGAAATTATTAAAAGCTAATGGTGTAGATAAAGCAAAGAAGATTATTGTAGAAGAGCCTAAATGGTTAAGGGCACTCAATTCGCTCTACACTCAAGAGCACTTAGAACTCCTAAAGGATTACTTGAAGCTTAATCTAATCCAAGATACAAGTGGATGCTTGACTAAAGAATTTGAAGAAGCACATCATCTATTAAAAGCGAAACTATTAGGTGTAAATGGAAAGTTAACAGAAGAAGAAGTTGCTTTTCAAACCGTGAATACAGTATTTAGTAATGCACTTGGCAAAGAGTATGTAGAAAGATATTTTTCACCAGAAGCTAAAGCAGATGTTGAGCAGATGATAGATGAGATTATTGCTAAATATGGAGAACGTATTAGCAAACTAGAATGGATGGGAGACTCCACTAAGAAAAATGCAATCCAGAAATTAGAAGCTATTAAAGTAAAGGTAGGGTATCCAAAGAAATGGGAAGACTACAAAAAACTAGAAGTTAAAACATTTGAAGAAGGTAGTAGTCTCTTTGAAAATAATCTAAGCGTTCTTAAATATTTAAGAGATAAACAAGTCAATAAGCTTAACAAACCAGTAGATAGAGATAAGTTTAGCATGCCACCTCAAATGGTAAATGCCTATTATAATCCATCTAATAATGAAATTGTATTTCCAGCAGGTATTTTGCAAGCGCCTTATTATGATATCAATCAATCTAAAGAAGCTAACTTAGGAGGGATAGGTGCTGTTATAGGGCATGAAATTAGCCATGCCTTTGATAATTCAGGTGCAAGATTTGATAAAGATGGAAATTTAAATAATTGGTGGACTTACGATGACTATAAAGTCTTTGAAAAAAAGGAAAAGGCTGTTAGAGAGTACTATAATCATGTTGAAGTAAGTCCAGGAAAATATGTAGATGGTAACTTAACAGTGGGTGAAAATATAGCAGACATTGGTGGTTTAGCTTGTGTAATTGATATATTAAATGATAATGAGAAAGCTGACTTTAAAGCATTCTTCAATAATTGGGCAACTATATGGAGAGGTATTCAAAGTCCAGAGTATGCAGCCTACTTATTGACCGTTGATGCACATTCACCTTATAAAGTCAGAGTAAATGAAGCAATCAAGCAATTTGAAGAGTTTTATAAAACCTACGGTATAACTGAAAAAGATGGAATGTATTTAGCACCAGAGAAAAGATTAGGAATTTGGTAGGGAATAATCCCAAAGAAATAATCGTTTAACCTATATAAAAGGCATATAAGCTAGTGGCATATGAAATGCTTCTTATCTACATGATAAAGGAGTAAATCAATTCCCTAACTTATATGCTTTTTTTGTTTATAAATTAGTATAAAAAATATGTGGAAGGGTTTTTTTGCATACAAGATTATGGGAGAATACATGACATTACAAAAAAATGCTCATACTAACTTTTAATACTGCAACTAGAAGTGACTAAAAGGAGACTAACATGAGTGTAGAATTACAACCTATACATTATTGGGTCCTATATAAAATACAGTTACAAGAAACACTTATAGAAGAGCTATTAAGATGGAGTAATGAAAAAGGAGGACATAGTACAGAATTACAAGCAGAAAGCTATAGGTTATATGGGAAACCAATAGATGAAAATTTTCACCGATCTTTAGAAAATACTAACGTAGATCGATGCCTTCAAGAGAAATTAAGAAGTGCACAATATAGATTAGCTTATATATTTACTAAGCTTTTAGAAGAAAAATATATTACATTAGATGAAACAAAGGATATTTTTAGAGAGAATGGAATAATAACAGCTAGAAAAATAGGACTTTATGAAAAGGGGATCATAGATGCTCGTGAAGTTTATAAGAGGCTTTATGATTGTCTACCCGAAGGAAGGCCTAGTGATGAAATTAATGAGGTTATTATCTCAACACCAGAAGAAGTTGTTTGGAGGACAAAGGAGTGTATACAAGAAACCTATTGGAACCAGGTTGGTGGAGATAGCATTTACTTTTATGTGCTAAGACAAGTGTGGATAGAAGGTTTTTTACAAGAAGGTTCTATGTATTGTGAAGAACTTAAAAAATCTGTTTACACTATTAGAAAAAAATAAATTAACAAATGAGAAGAGAAGGATGGATATTTTATGGAAGTAGTAAACATTAATGATTTAACAGCACAATCAACTTTAGCATCACACAATGGATGCCAAACAACTTGTTTGGTATTTGAAGAAGAATCTGCTATTCCTCAACGTACCTATAGAGGAATGGGAACACTTCAAGTTGTATGTGGAGAAGTTGAGATGCATTTTGTAAATGGGGAAAGTTATACACTTAGACAAGGTGATTATATGCCTTTTGATGCAAGAGTAGATCACTATGTGATAGCAAAAGAAAATACAAAAGCATTGTTAACTATTCAAGAATGTTGATAATTATCCCGAAAAAGTTGTGGAAACTGTGGATGATAAGTAAAACAGAAAAAAATAAAATATACCCATTGTGGATAAAAATAAAGGAAGAATAATCTTCCTTTATTTTTATTTATTGTATTCATCTAAAATGGGAACTGCATAAGCATAAATATTACCACAAGCTAACCTTGCACCAGAATTACCACTAGGTTGAGTTTTAAAATCATCAGCATCTTCATGTAAAACAATGGATCTACCAATAATATCTCTAATATTAAATTGGCTTGCATAGACACTCATAAAAGCTGTTCCATTAGTAGACATAATGGGAGGGAGATCACCTGCATGTAAAGGATGAGGTTGATTGGTAGGATTATAATGACCACCAGCTGCTGCAAAAGCTGCTGTACTATCACTCATTCCGGTACAACTCATTTCATGAATATGGAATCCATGAAAAGCAGTCGGATTACCACTATTATTAACAAGAGGAATACCTGTTATATAAGTACGAATAAGCACACCATCAGTTAATTGATAAAAGAATACAAGGCCGACTAAATTAGGTGCAAGAGGGCCAGCTTTTAATTCTGCATAGGCATCTGGTTGAAGATGATCAAAGTTTTGGAAGACTTCAGTAATACTACATTTTCCTTTGGATCTATCCATCTAAAAGCTCCTATTCTAATTAAAGGGATCTATAGTAGTTTATGGTTAAAAGAGGAGTTGAGTGCTTGTTGATAGCAACTTGTAATGGAAGAAATAATAAGTTGTAGCATAGGAAGAACCATTGTCCACATATACTATATAGAATAGGACAAGGTAGGTGACGAAATGAAAAAACAAGGATTAGCCTTAAGTGCCTTTATTTCAACTCTAGGATCCGTTATCACAAAGGCTTTGGGGATAGTTTCGACTATTTATATATCTAATGCAATAGGACCAGAAGGAGTAGGCCTTTACCACTTAACAACAACCGTATATATGATGGCGTATATGATTGCTTCAGCAGGTATGAGTACTTCTGTTTCTAAGATGGTAGCAGAAGAAATTGGGCACAATAATGGAAAAGGCATCAAGAAGATTATGAACGTATTCTTTGCTATAAGTATTATAGCGAGTATATTGATTACGTCAGGTATATTCACTTTTGCAGATGTAATAGGAGCTAAAGTAGTAAATGATAGTCGTACAGTACTAGGACTTAGAGTGCTCTCATTAAGTATTCCATTTATGACAGTATCTTGCTGTATTAAAGGATACTTTTATGCTGTTAAGAAAATGATTAAGCCAGTAAGCTCAGATGTTATGGAGCAAATTGTAAAGGTGATTCTAGTTATTGTTTTTTTACGTACATGGGGCGGAGGAGATTTAATCTATGCATGTGCAGCGATAGGACTAGGAATAACTTTAGGTGAAGTATTTTCATTTTCTTATATGTTGATTCTATATTTAACAGATCCTGATAGAAGAGCAAGAAGAGAACATAAGGATATAGGTACAACGAATGTTTTGACGAATATCATAAAATTGCTTTTACCTATTACTTTAACTGCTTATATTAGTTCAATGATTACTTTATTACAAAACATATTAATCCCAGTAGGATTTAGAAAATCAGGATTAACAGCAATGGAATCTATGAGTATGTATGGTATGATACAAGGCATGGTATTTCCTATTTTGTTCTTCCCAGTCGCTCTTTTAACCGCGTGTTCAACTGTTTTGACACCTGAAATTGCAAGGGCACAAGCAAGAAATATTAGAGGAAGAGTAGAAAGCTTATCTGGTAGGACCATACACTTGATTATGGTATTAGCTATGATTGTAGTAAGCATCTTTTTAAACTTTGGTAGAGAATTTGGAGTATTAATTTATCATAATAGTCAAGTAGGACAATTGCTTCAATTATTAGTTATCGTAACACCTTTTATGTACATAGAAATTGTAATAGACGGTATCCTAAAGGGACTAGGAGAACAAAATAGTTGCTTAATCTATAGAATTATAGAGTCAGTTTTAAGTATTGGTCTCATTTACTTCTTAATTCCTATTAAAGGGGTAGAAGGATTTATTGTATTAAACATAGGTATTAGTATTCTAACAGCTACCTTAAAAGTAAGACGCTTAATAGCAGTAACAGATATAAAGATACAGCTCATTAAATGGTTTGTACATCCAGCACTAGCAGCAACAGCAGCAGGTATGACAGCCAAAGTAATTGTTTTATATTTATTGCCACAAACAGCAGCACTCGGGTTACAAATAACATTAGGAATAGGGATAACACTTTGTATCTACTATATTGCATTAACTTTACTTGAGAATGTTACTAAAGAGGATTTAGCTGTATTAGATATTAGAGGGAAGAATTGTTAAAAGCATTAATAATTTTTTATGCCAAATTTAAACTTTATCTCTGACGATAGGTATTATAACGGTTTATCTGAACTTGAATTTTATGTAAGGTATAAATTTGATGAGCTTGGGCAAAATCGTAGTAAAAAGGAGATGATGACATGAGTAAACACAAAACAGAAGAAGCAAAACTCCAAAGTAAAATAGATAATACAAGAGATGCGATGAATTCGTCTCATGGATTTAAAGCCGGTATCAGTTCAGGTACACATGGAGCTGGAGACAGCTTTAGAAATAAACGATAAAAATTATTTATAAGCACAAGAAGCTACCCTAAGACAGTCTTTTCCTCCCTGTGATGCACAAAGACTAGACTTAAGGTAGCTTCTTGTATGTGTGGCAAAATCTTCAACTTAGAAGAGACTTCTTAAGAGGATGCTGTAGCTTTAGAGATAAGCAAGGAGTGACTGGAGGCGAAGTAATCTTGGAGTTACCGCACTATACGCTTGCTGCGTTGGTGTGCCTGCTATGAAAGGGATCCCATTGGATGTATCATGTTAGGTGTCCAAGCTAACTTTGTATATGCCGGATTTACCTCATACGTTGCCGTAAGCTACACATTATTTATCTATAGGCATGAGCATTTAAAAGTAGAAGTCACTATTTAGTTAAAGAATACCCAGACACTGAGGTTGCCACCACCTACAGCACTGGGGCTAAGAAAAAATAAAGTTTAAGATTAGGGAGGGGAACCTTATCATTTATTTTTCTTAGCATAGTATCTCAAGTTCAAGGGGCCTAGGACTTGTCCCATTGATACCGATAAGGTTATTGATGAATACCTTATATATATACATACTTTTTAACGTTCTTAAATTCGTCTAAAAATAAATAAAAAAGTTTTATTTGTTACACTTATACAAATGAATAAAGTAGCTATTGGGCAAAATAACAATGAAAAATGGACTACTCCTATTAAATGAGGAAAATGGAAGTCTACTATGATATAATTAGGGGAATACTAATTTTACAAAGAGAAGAAAGAGGACCAAATGGTGAAGGATTATAGAGAGATTCCACAGGATGCCCTATATATTATAGATACTTTAGAACAACATGGATTTGAGGCTTATGTAGTAGGTGGATGTGTGCGTGATATGATTATGGGGCGTACACCTAATGATTGGGATATTACTACTTCTGCAAAGCCAGAAGATGTAAAAAGTGTATTTAAGAGAACTTATGATACGGGTATTCAACATGGAACAGTAACAGTTATTGTAGATACAGAACATTATGAAGTTACCACTTATCGTATTGAAGGTGAATATAAAGATTCAAGAAGACCGGAAAGTGTAAGTTTTGTAGAAGATATTACCCTAGACTTATCTCGTCGCGACTTTACAATGAATGCCATTGCATATCATCCTGTAAGGGGATTCATTGACCCTTATAATGGTCAAAAACATATAAAAGAAGAATGTATTAAATCTGTAAGAGATGCTAAAGAACGTTTTACAGAAGATGCCCTTCGTATCTTAAGAGCAGTACGTTTTGCAGCACAGCTAGGCTTTAAAATCTCAGATAATACTATAGAAGGAATTAAGGCTTGTAAGCACCTTCTTGCTAATATTAGTAAAGAGCGTATTCGTGATGAATTTATTAAAATCTGCATGTCAGATTCACCAGAAGCTATTAATATGCTCTATGAATTAGGGCTTCTAGAATACATTTTACCAGAGTTTATTAAAGCCTATGAAACACCTCAAAATCACCCTCATCATATTTACAACGTAGCACAGCACACATTAGCAGCCATGAAGCATACACCAAAGGATGAGGTATTAAGATTAGCTGTACTTTTACATGATATTGGGAAACCTCTTACAAGAACAACAGATGCAAAAGGAATAGATCATTTCTACAATCATCCAGAAAAAGGTGCTGACATTGCTAAGCGTGTCCTAAAGGATTTGAGATTAGATAACCAGACTATAAAGGAAGTAACGCTTTTAGTCAGCCTACATGATTATCATCTTAGAAAGAAAATTAATAAGTTTTATATTAAACAAATTCTGAAGGTAACAGGTGAAGAACTATTTGATAAGCTTCTTATTATTAATGAGGTAGATGCCAAGGCTCAAAATCCAGATAAGTATCTTGAGAAAGAAAAAATGATTCAAATAATACGTGAAATGAAAGAAGAAATTGTAGCCAATGAAGAGTGTTATAACTTAAAGATGCTTAAAGTTAATGGAGGAGATCTGATTAAGATGGGTATCACTCCAGGTAAAGCAGTAGGAGAGAAGTTAGAAGAACTATTAACTTATGTGATGAAGCATCCAGAAGCAAATGATAAAGCTACATTAGAAAAGCATATACAAGAGTCTGCACAAGCTATATAGAATGTTGGACTAATCTATAATAATATATGAAAAGCCCTTATCAACTAATAGGATTGAGTTGATAAGGGCTTTGTTGCTAACATTTATAAATACTAATTCCTAAACATCCCCTAGTTTAAAAGAAAGAGTACTTTATAAATACTGTTTTTAGAATGATCTAAAGCATAATAAGATGAACTATCTTGAATTTTTACAAAAGAAAAGACAGTAGCATTTCCCGAGAAATCATAAATTTTCACCTTAAGATTAGGTTGGTTAAAGCCATATGAAGAAATAATATGTTCTGAAGCATCATCAATAATAAATTGATCTACTTTTGATAGTGATAAAAAGTTAATCAACTCATCAACCTCTTTTTGAGATAAATTTTCTCCATAAAAAGCTTTATTACCTTCAATAGATACTGGTTCTATAGCATAGTGTGTATCTGGTGTTGTTACATTAATTTTTGCAACTTGTTCTGGATTAAAAGTAATATATTCTTTTGTTCTCCAAGAAGCAAGGTCTGAGGAAACAAAATCAAAAATATCTTTTTTAATCGTATAAATGCATCTAGTCAAAGGACTATATGCGTAATAAGTGGTGTCACTTGCAGCACTACCAGCAATTAATGTATACTCAGCTCCATTTTCATCAACAAGCGTCATTGTAGGAGAATAGTCATAAATACCATAAGAAGAAGGATCAGTAACTTCTGTTTCTATAGTATGAATAAGACCTGGACTAACAAACTGAGAAATAACATTATAAACATATGTAGAGTCTGCAATGGACTGAATAGGGTTTGTAATAAACCATTCGTTATCTATTCTTTCTGCTACAAAGGAAGAAGAATGAGCAGAAAAATGAACTTGTTGTATCTCCGAAATATCTTTGTCCCATGGTAGTTGAGCCAAGTTAGAAGTATGTGCTAAATATGGCTCGTTAGTACTTTGTTCATACATGATTAAGAACCATGTACATACAAAAAATACTGCAATTGGTATAAACCATCCCTTACGTTTCATGTGATCACCTCAAAAGTTGTATGCTTGACAGGGTCTATTGTATCACATAATTGTGAACGAATAATAGAAAAGAATTTTAAAATAGATATTTTTTTTTAGGACTTATCATATACATAAGAAAGGTGAGGAAATAAAACACTGGAGGGGGGGAGAAATGGAATGAAACAAGTAGGGAATGAGCTGTTTAATCAGTATGACATTAGTATAAAAAAATTCCAATATAGTCGTAGCAATTATTACTTGGATACGAAGCAAGGGCAACTCTTACTTAGAAAGACGTTAATTCCAAAAGAGCAAATTGTTTTTGAGCATGAAGTAACCCAACAGTTGTTGGATAAAGGATTTAATGAGATTAATAAAATCTATTTAAATAAAAAACAATTGCCGTATGGTACTTATCTAGATAAGTGCTTTGTCCTACAATCTTATGATAAAATTACAGAGATAGACTTTGCAAATCGTGAAGAACTTAAAGCAAGTATGCAAGTATTAGCAAGATTTCATAAAGCTGCATGTCATATTGAGTCTAAAGTACGTGACATAGAAAATATTGGTTCAAAAAATATATACGAATATTTTCAAAAACGTATGTTAGATGCAAAAAGAATGAAAAAGAAGATTTCTGGTTTCTCACAAAAGACCAAATTTGAAATTATGTTTTTAGAAAGCTATAGAGACTATGAAGAATTGCAGTATAGTGCACTAGACTTGGTAAATACTGAAATAGCAAATCAATTAATTACAAAAGCTAAAGTAAATAAAACAATTATGCATAATGATTTTACTTACCATGCAGTAGGAAGATTAGAAGACAATACCTATAAGATTATGAATCTAGATAATTGCACTTATAATATTCAGCTGTTAGACTTAAGTAATGTATTAACAAAGATTATGCAAAAAAATAATTGGGATATTGGGCTCTTAGATGAGCTTATTAATAGTTATGCATGCATTAATACATTAGAAGAAGATGAAGTAAGAGCACTTAAAGCAATGCTTATTTTCCCAGAAAAATATTCTAATATCTGTTTTAAGTATGCCACATCTAAACATCGTAATAACTACAGCATGTTTGAACATAAGTGGGAGAATATGTTAGTCTATAAAGATGAGCAACTAACTGCTGCAAAAGAACTTATTAAACATTTATAAGAGCTATAGATGGTTAGATACTGAGAAATTTAAATTAGGAATAAAATAGAAAAATACAAAGGAGTATAAAGTGAAAAAGAATAAGACTTTTGTTACAACTGTAATTATCTCATCAATAGTGGGATTTATAGTGCTTCTTGCTGCTATGTTTGTGGGGATTAAGTATTTTGTAACGGAAACAGTTCCAAAAGAACCCCAGAAGGCAATCGTAAATGAAGTAGAAGACAATAACTTCTATATAAGTATTACAGGAGTTATAAGAAATTTAGAAGAGCAAAGCATTGATATCTTAGATATAGAAAAAAGAGAAATAAAGACTTATCAAGTTCAAACAACAACTAGGGTACAAGATAGTACTGAAAAGACAATGCCATATTCAGCATTAAAAGTAGGAGATATTGTAGAACTTATTTACCAATCACAAAAAGATAATTTAGTATGTGTTAGAATCTCACCGAACGCTTTTACAAAGACAGACATGAAGAATTTAGACATTGATCGATCTAATCGTACCCTTAAAATAGGGAGTGTACTCTATCATTATACCGGTCATACCAATATTGTTGATGAAGAAGATAACATAATTAATATGCATGAGGTTAATGACTACGATATCTTAGAATTAAAAGGAATAGATGATCAAGTATTCTCTGTTAAGGTACTAGCTAGAGAAGGCTATATACATATAGGTAAGTTACCTATATATGATGGTTATCTAGAAATTAATAGAAATAGGCAAGTTCCACTTTCAGAGGATATGAATCCATTACCATTAGTTGCAGGAGAACATAATGTAGTACTTCAACTTAAAGGGTATGAACCAATTACAAGGACTATTACTATTGAATCAGGTAAGACATTAGAGCTTGATCATGAAGAGTTTAAAAGACTTCAAACTACCCTCAACATTCAGGTGCTTAATACAGATCAAGATTATAAGGTAAAGATAAAGGATAAGGTTTATAAAAAAGGTGAAGTGATAACACTACCTACAGATACTTATACAGTAGAAATCACAGCATCAGGGTTTAAACCTTATGTACAAACCTTAAACTTACAAGAAGGCAATGTAGTGATGAAGGCTAATTTAGTATCAGAAGTAAGTGAAGAGGAAGAAAGTTCAAGTGAGTCTGAGAGTAAGAAAGAAGAGCAAGATAATAATCAAGCGAATCAAGTAGATTACAAAGTAAGCATTTCAAGTGATCCAAAGGATGCTGAAGTCTATATTAATGGAGCGTATAAAGGTATAACACCTTTTAAAGGAACTTTAGAAGTGGGTGAATATAGTATTATCCTTAAAAAAGAGGGGTATAAAAACTATGAAACCAATATCTTAATCGATCAAAGTGATGATCAAAATAGTTACCTTTATACACTTATTCCTAATTAAAAGAATGGAGTTGTTACTTTAAAGTAGCAACTCCTTTTTGTATATGCTAAATTAACTTGAGGTTAGCTCTTAAGGTATATAAAAAGGATGTGAAAATGAGGAGAGATATAACGTTTTTATAAATAGTTTGCTATACTAATCATAAACATATATAACAATTAGATATTTAATAGGATGAAATCATTATATAATGGAGGAGAAAATTGATGCTTGGTAAGCCACGTGGTGGATGGACAGAGATTAAAATGGGGGATTTCATAGGTTATGGAAGCTATTTAACAGACATTCCGGTTGACTGTCTTAACGCTTGTATTTTTGCTTTCTCTAACAATAGCCCATTATCATTTTTTATTGACGAAGAAGGTAGCGAATTTATTGTTACATCTTACTATAACGGTACCTATATTATAAAAAGATATGAAGATAGCGATGAAGAGGAAGAACTTTTTTCATCTACTCTTAATTTTAAAGATTTAGCAACTGAAATTTTATATGACATAGAAAAGTATTATGAGGATTGGATTAAATGGTTACCTTATAATGAAGAATATGGAAGTTTAAGCAGGAAGGAAGTTATTCTTAGTAAAGTCAATCAACTCAAAGATTTATTAAACAAATAGTCAGCTCTTAAAAAAGATAACACATTTAGGTGTTATCTTTTTTATTTTCTCTTCTCTATTATCTATTTATTTGTTTATAATTAACTTTAAAAGTTGGAAAAGTTATAATATAATGTAAAAGTGTAAAAATATGGTTTAAGGGGGCTCAACATGAGTTATAAAGAAAAATATCAAGAGTGGCTAGAAAGTCCTATTTTTGATGAAGCAACAAAAGATGAGTTACGTGCTCTTAGTGGGAATGAAAAAGAGATTGAAGACAGATTTTATACAGAGTTAGAATTTGGAACAGCAGGTTTAAGGGGTGTTATTGGAGCGGGGACTAATAGAATGAATCCTTATATTGTTAGAAAGGCAACACAAGGTCTTGCTAACTTTTTAAATAGACAGGCTTTAACTAATCCTAAAGTAGCTATTGCTTATGATTCAAGACATTTCTCAGATGTATTTGCTAAAGAAGCAGCACTTGTACTTGCTGCTAATAACATTACAGCTTACTTATATGATTACTTAAGACCAGTACCGATGCTTTCATTTGCTGTAAGGTACTTAAAGTGTGATGCAGGTATTGTAGTAACCGCTAGCCACAATCCACCTGAGTATAATGGGTATAAAGTATATGGTAATGATGGTGCTCAAGTTATAGCACCTTATGACCAAATGATTATTGAAGAGGTAAATGCTATTACTGACTTTAATGCCATTAAGACAATGAGTGAAGAAGAAGCTTTAAGTTCAGGCAAGCTTGTGATGATAGGCAAAGAAGTAAGCCAAGCTTATATTGAAGAAGTTAAAAAACAAGTTTTAAATCCTGAGATTATTAAAGAAGTTGCAGATGACTTTAAGATTGTTTATACACCTATTCATGGAACAGGAAATAAACCAGTAAGAAGGATATTAGATGAAGTAGGTTTTAAGAATGTATATGTTGTAAAAGAACAAGAAGAGCCAGATGGCGCATTCCCAACTGTACAAAGTCCTAACCCAGAGAATAAGGAAGCCTTTAACTTAGCAATAGACTTAGCTAAAGAAGTAGGTGCAGATATTGTAATGGGAACAGACCCAGATGCAGACCGTGTAGGCATACTCGTACGTGACCATGAAGGTGAATATGCTGTTTTAACAGGGAATATGCTTGGTGCCATGCTTACAGAATATATTCTTTCTCAGAAAAGCAAGCAAGGTACGTTAGAAAAGAATAGTGTAGTGATCAAAACCATTGTAACAACAGAGATGGTAAGACCTATCTGCGATGCTTATGGTGTAGATGTTATGGAAGTTTTAACAGGTTTTAAATACATAGGAGAACAAATTAGACTATTTGAAGAACATCATAATAGAAGTTATGCTTTTGGATTTGAAGAAAGCTATGGTTGTTTAGCAGGTACTTATGCAAGAGATAAAGATGCAGTTGTAGCATGTATGCTTGCAGCAGAGATGGCAGCATACTATAAGACAAAAGGTATGACACTCTATGATGGGCTTATAGAACTCTATGAGAAATATGGATATTATAAAGAAGCTGTACAATCTATCACCTTAAAAGGAATAGAAGGATTAGAAAAGATTAAAAATGTAATGGAAAATCTCAGAAAAGAATCACCTGAGAGCTTTGGAGAGTACAAGGTGCTTTGTACAAGAGACTACAAACAAGGTGTAGGAGACCTTCCTAAATCTAATGTTTTATACTATGCATTAAATGATGGTGCGTGGGTATGTGTAAGACCATCTGGTACTGAACCAAAGATTAAATTCTATATAGGAATAAAAGGAACAAGTGAAGAAGATGCTTGTAGGAAGGTTGAAGTTATTAAAGAGGCAGTTAATGTACTAATTGCACCTTGGATAAAGTAATAAAAAAATCAAAAAAGTTTTTGAGATGTTTCAAGGCATGAATAGGCTTGAAGCATCTTATTTTTTACTTCAGGATTCCCAAGAAATGGAAATGGTGCTAGGATAGTCTCATGAAACGCCAACACCTATCACACAGATGAAAAATTAGGGGGAATACAGATGATCAAACTACATATTTTAGAAAAAGTAATGGAAGTTGTAAACAGTGTAAGTAAATGGGCTGCTACTATGAAGGACAAGCATGAAGAGAAAAAATTAGAAAGAAAACTTGCAAAAGTGGAAGCTAGAACAGCTAAAAAACATTTACTTAATTTATTTAAATTAAAAAGACGTAAACATCAAGAGGAGCATATTGAGGAAAGCTACTCTACCTTACAAGCAAATGTAAAACTTATGAGTAAGGCTAAAGAGATGAAACAGATGATGCATTCTATTAAAAAAGATAATGTCATCTATTTATTACGATATCCGCTTAGGAATCAACGTCAGGATCTCTACTATAGAGATAACGTCGTTTACATAGATTTTGAAAAATTAAAAGATCATTATAACAAAGAACACTATCGTGTAAAACTCCATTCTAGAGAGCCAACACATTCATCATATGGTTAATACTCTTGATACATAGGCATAGGACTTCCTATTCATGTAATAAAATATAGAGATATCGTGACTAGGAGTCTTAATGTATGGTTATTGCAGTCGGAGATTATGTTGTACGTATTTCATATAATAGAGATGTTTTATTTAAAGTATTAGAAATAAGGCCTGACGGTATAGTGAAATTGAAAGGAATTTCATACAGAATTATAGCAGATGCACCTATAGAAGATCTAGAACTTGCGGGAGGGATGCGATTTACAAATAAAGAAAACGATTTAATGGAAAAAATTCAACAGACAGTGAAAAATTTAGTGCTCGAAAAGCAACTCACAAAAGACAAAAACAAACCTATACTCCAAAAAACAGGGAAAGTACTACACATAGATGGAGATACCTTTTATCTCAGCTTATGTATGAAGTACTATGATATATTGGGAGTCAATGCGGTTGGTGAAAATGTCTTAGAGTTTGAGCAACCCAAAAAAATTAGTAGTCTTTTGCAAAAGCACAATCCAGATATACTTGTTCTGACCGGACATGATTCATTGAACAAAAAGTATAAAAATTTATTTGATATTAATGAGTATAAGAACTCAAAATACTTTGTAGAAGCCATAAAAGAAGCTAGAAAGGTACCCCAAGGAAATAAGCAACTTATTATTTTTGCTGGGGCGTGTCAATCTTTCTTTGAGGCTCTCCTAGAAGCAGGAGCGGATTATGCAGCCTCACCAGAAAGAGTACTTATCCATGCCCTTGATCCAGTATTCATAGTAGAGCGTATTGCGTACTGTCCATTTAATGAAGTGTTATCCATAGAAGAAGCCATTAAGAATACAGTCACCAAATTTAAAGGTGTAGGAGGGTATGAGATTCTAGGGGTAGCACGTAAAGGTGGGCCAGTAGTAGGAGCATTCGACGATAAATCCTAACGGCGCAGGAGTAGATCGTTAAAAGAAGGTAGTCAACCGCCAGACTGCCTTTTTTTGTGTTCAAAAAAGGTATATTACAGGTTGTACATGAATATACATGAAATAGAAGTTAGTCCAAAATGTAAAAATCATGGCATAACTAGATAACTCTTACTCATATACATAGGTAGAGTGTAAAGGTTAGAAGAGGAGGATCGTAAAATGTCAGTAGAGCTTATAAGAAAACAAATGGGCTTGAATGAAATGACTAGAAGAGAAAACGTACAAGTTGTTAAGGAAAGAGACATTATTGTTCCAGATGGAAAGCCAGACATGCAAAGAGTACTATATTTAGATGGAGACATTAATATTGATCAAATTGATGTGCAGGAGGATAGAGTTGTTTATAAAGGGCAACTTGATACAACTATTCTTTATGTTCCTCAAAACAATTCAAAAGAAATCTATACTATGAAAGGTAGCATTCCTCTTGAGGATTTTGTTATTTTAGATGGTGTAGACAATGACCAACGTATAGCCTTCAACTATAATATTGAACATATGCATTGGAATATTTTGAATGAACGTAAACTTAATGTTAAAGCGATTATTGGTGTTAGTGTTGAAGCAACAAAACCAAAAGAAATAGAGCTTGTAACAGATGTTAGAAGTGATAGCCCTATTCAAACAAGTTTTGATACTGTAAGTATTGTTAGACCATCACAAAATGGTGTGGAAAAACTTATAGTGAAAGACGAACTGACAATTCCACAAGGTAAAGCAAGTATCGCTGAAATTCTTAAAATGAACACAGAAATTAAAGAAGAACAAATCAAACGTACAGACAGTGAGATTTTATACAATGGTATTGTTGAAGTAAGTACTATGTATACAACTCAAGATGAAGATAAACCTGTTGAAGTTGTTAAACACCGTATTCCTTTTGCAGGAAGTAGTGATGTAACCAAACCAGGTGAAGAAGTTTATTGGAATTGTGATTTAACTGTAAAACCAACCTATATGCAAGTTTCACCAGACTATGATGGAGAAGATCGTATTGTAGAGGTTGAATGCATTGTAGAAGCTAAATACAATACATATGATAAGAATGATGAAACAATTATAGACGATGTGTATTTCCCAGGTAAAAAAGTAACAATTGCAAATAATACTTCTGATTATATGACTTTAGCTTCAAAAGGAGCTGCTAAAGCATCTAAAAAAGAAATGGTAACTGTAGATAGTGGTGCACCAGACACAGAGCAAATCTTTAGTGTAACTTTAAAACCTATGGTTGAAGAGAAGCAAATTAATGGTGACAAGCTGACAGTTAGTGGGATGGTAGAAGCTAAAATTGTATATATTGATCCAGAAAACATGAATATGGTTCAAACTGCAGTAGAAATGTTACCATTTAACCAAGAACTTGTAATTGAAGGACTTTCTAAGGATGCTTACATTGATGTTAAAGTACAACCTAAAGATATAGAAGTAAGTGCTTATAACAAAAATGATCTTATGATTGACTATGCGCTTGACTATATCGCAAATGTTTATAAAAAAGACATAGTTCAAACCATTAATCAAATCAACGTAGAAGATATGGATAAGGAAGAACTTAATAATTATCCAAGTATTACAGTGTATGCAGCTAAAAAAGGAGATTCTCTTTGGAATCTTGCAAAACGTTTTAATACAACGGTTCAAGATATCGTTGAAATTAATGATTTAGATGAAAATGCAGCACTTAATTTAGGTCAAAAACTTATTATTTTAAAGAAAACAAAGTTCTAGTTAAATAGCTCTAGGAATAATTTTGACTATTATAAAAATTATTCTTAGAGCTATATTTTTATGATTTATATTAATAGACCTATATTGAAATGTTTGCTATAATTTTTATAAGAAGTATACTATAAAAAACAGAAAATATTATAAAGGGGGATACAATGAGCAATATTTTACTTGAAACAGGGAATGGCGAGTTTGAAATTGTAGAGTTTTTAATAAACGGAGCTCGCTACGGTATTAATGTACTGAAGATTAAAGAGATAATTAGAATAAATGAGGTATCTCCAATACCAGGGAGTCCGAATGATATAGTAGGACGTGCTGTAGTACGTAATAACATGGTATCAACAATTGATTTAAAGAAAGTACTTAATAAAAAAAGTACGGATATAACAGATGGTGCTTTAGGGTTACTTTGTGAACTTAATCAAACTACAGTTGTATTCCTTATTGAAGAAGTAGCAGGAATTAGACGTGTAAAATGGTCAGAACTAGATAATACTCATGCACTAGATAATGATTCATTAGTAGTAGGAAGTGTACTATTAGACGAAAAAATTATTATGCTTCTTGATTTTGAAAGTATTTTACTTTCATTAAATCCAAAGAATAACTTCTATAATGAAAAATATAGAGACATGTGTGATAATAGTGAAGAAAAAAAACATATTAGAAGTAAAATGGATCTTATCTTAGCAGATGACTCAAGAGTAGTTAGAGAACTACTTAAAAATGCATTAGAAGGCGCTGGATATACAAATCTTAGATTCTTTAATGATGGTGCACAAGTATATCAATACTTGGTAGATGTTAAAGAAAATTATGGAGATAATTTTAAACAACAAGTTAATCTTCTTATTTCAGATATTGAAATGCCAATATTGGATGGTTATTCTTTAACAAAAAAAATAAAAGATGATAAGATTTTAAATACTTTACCAGTTATTTTATTCTCCTCTCTTATAACAGAAGATTTACAAAGAAAAGGTGAGAGTGTTGGAGCAGATGCTCAGATTAGCAAACCAGACATTAAACAATTAATTTCTATTGTAGATAACTTGATTGGAATTAGATAAATAGTGAAGTTTTAATGAAGCTACAGACACAAAGGATATCCTATTAAAGGGTATCCTTTGTTCTTTGTATACAAGAAATACATTTCCATTGACTAAGTCTTTTTTTAAGGGGTATAATATAAAAAATAATAAAAATAAAGGAGCTACTGATGGATACAATAATACTTAAAGCTAGAGGTAAGATTAATCTTACACTAGATGTAGTAGGTAAACGTGATAATGGCTATCATGATTTAAGAATGATCATGCAAACTATTAATCTGCATGATACAATTACGATTACAAAAACTAAAACAGAAGGTATTCGAATCAATAATAATTTAGCATGGCTCCCGAAAGATGATAAAAACATTACCTATAAAGCAGCTGCAAAGTTTTTAGAAGAAAGCAATATAAAAGCAGGTATTTATATAGATATATTTAAACGTATTCCTGTTGCAGCAGGACTAGCAGGTGGTAGTAGTGATGCTGCAGCTGTGCTAGTAGGGCTTAATAAATTATTTGGTACGCATTATAGTAAGAGACAACTTATGAAAATGGGTGTAGAAATTGGGGCAGATGTACCTTTTTGTATTTTAAGAGGGACAGCATTAGCAGAAGGAATTGGTGAAGTATTAACACCACTACCATCATTGCCTCCAATGCATATCTTATTGGCAAAGCCTAACATTAGTGTTTCTACAGCTAGTGTATATAAAGCTTTAAATATAGCAGAAATAGAAAAGCATCCTGAGACAGATGATTATGTTGAAGCAATTAAGAGGCAAGATATTGACTACATGACGACACATATGGGAAATGTTTTAGAGGACGTTACAATTAAGATGCATCCTCAGATAGAAGAGATTAAGCAAGATATGATACGTATGGGGGCACTAGGAAGTATGATGAGTGGAAGTGGCCCAACTGTATTTGGTATTTTCCCAAGCAAATATGAAGCAACATTGGCGGCAGAATATTTCAAGAATAAATGTGGATTAAGAGAAGTACATGTAACGAGTACATTTTGCAAGGCCAAAAGAGAGGGGAAAAGAAGACATGAAAGAAAAAGATACAAACACAAACATGAAGATAAATGAGTACTTACCATTAAGAGATATTGTATTCCAAACACTTAGAAAAGCGATATTAAATGGGGAATTAGAGCCAGGTGAAAGGCTTATGGAAACGCAATTAGGTGAAAAGCTAGGTGTAAGTCGTACACCTATACGTGAAGCAATACGTAAGTTAGAGCTAGAAGGACTTGTTGTAATGGTACCACGTAAAGGTGCACAAGTAGCACAATTTACAGAAAAAGATATTGAAGATGTACTTCAAGTAAGGGCAGCATTAGAAGCGTTATCAGCAAAACTTGCATGTAGACATATGGATGAACGTTCTTTCTTAAAACTTCAGCTTATTATTACAGAATATGAGTATGCGGCTAAAGAAGATGATATAGAAGTAATGATTCAAAAGGATATAGAATTCCATGACACAATTGCATTAGCTTGTAAAAATGAAAAGCTTATTCAACTTTACAATAATATGAGAGAGCAAGTACAGCGCTATCGTATTGCTTATCTTAAAAATACTGAAGAAAGCAATGCAGTAATTGCAGAACATAATGAAATTCTGAATGCATTAAAAGAAAGACAAGAAGAAGTAGCAGCAGGGTTAGCAACAAAACATATAGAAACTCAATGTAGCTCAATTATGAAATTTATTCACAGTAAAAATAGATAATAGTGCGTAAAAAGACTAACAATGGCATGTAAACAAGCCATTGTTAGTCTTTTTTTGTAACTAAATGTAAAATGGATGCACATTTATTTGTATGCAAAAATGATTAAACGCACAATTTATAGACTGAATATGTGACAAAAGAATAAAAGTGTGCAAAAAAAATTAATACATATTAACTAGGCGTAAAACTAGTAATTATAACGTTTTCGCACAATTAACTAGAATAATAGGTGCAAAAAACATAAAAAAAATTAAATATATATATTGATTTTATACAAAATTAATGATACGATAATTATAAATTAAGTAAACATTGGTGTAAAATTCAAGTTTTACATGTAAAAATAAAAATTTACATCAATAGAATGAAAAAAATAGAAATGACTTGAAATTATATCAGACAAGGGGGCGTTTTTTTGAAGAAGGAAATTAAAAAAAGCAAATTCAAAGTAAATAGAGATGATGTGGAACTATCACTCTTAGCATTGCCTACTTTCATATGGTACGTTGTTTTTAGTTTTATTCCAATGATCGGGATTCTAATTGCATTTAAAGATTTTAGAATTTTACCTGGTCAAGGTTTTGTTGAAAGTCTTATACAAAGCGAGTGGGTTGGCTTTACAAACTTTGAATTCTTGTTTAAGACACCAGATGCACCAATTATTATTCGAAATACAGTAGTTTATAATACGATATTTATTATCTTAGGAACAGTGGTACCAGTTGCATTAGCAATCGGGATTACACAACTTTATAGTAAAAAACTTGCAAAAGTATGCCAAACAGCAATGTTCTTACCACACTTCCTTTCATGGGTAGTTGTTAGCTACTTTGTATTCGCATTCTTAAGCTATGATAAAGGGATTGTAAATCAATTCTTAGGAAGCATAGGTCAAGATTCAATCCAATGGTATATGCAAGATAAGTATTGGCCATATATCTTGGTATTCATGCAAGTTTGGAAAACAGTTGGTTATGGTATGATTGTTTACTTAGCAGCTATAGCAGGTATTGATAATACTTACTATGAAGCCGCAGTTATTGATGGAGCTACAAAATGGCAACAAATCAAATATGTAACATTACCACTTATCAAACCAATCATCATTATTATGTTCATCATGGCAGTTGGTAATATCTTTAGATCAGACTTCGGTTTATTCTACCAAGTACCAAAAAATGCAGGAACATTATTTAACACAACAGCAACTATGGATACTTACGTATATAAAGCGATTGAAGGAACAGGTAGTATGGCAATGAGTTCAGCTGCAGCATTCTTCCAATCAGTTATTGGTTTCATTACTATTGTTACTGCAAATACCATCGTTAAGAAAATTGATGGTGAAAATGGATTATTCTAAGAAGGAGGACAGAAAATGAAATTTAAAAAAGAAAAACAACAACTCGAAGGGATCGAAAAATTTAATAGAATCTCTAAAGGAAGCAACTTTGCAATATCAGCTTTATTCATTGTCCTCGGTCTTATTTGTATCTTACCAGTAATCTTAGTATTTATGATTTCTATTAGTTCAGAACAAAGTATTATTCAAGATGGATATAGATTCTGGCCTAAAGAATTTTCACTATCAGCTTATAAATATTTATGGGATACAAAAGACTCATTACTTAATGCTTTAAAAATTTCTGTAATTGTTACAGTAGGTGGAACAATTATGGGGTTAGTATTAAATACAAGTATTGCTTACTCATTATCTAGAAGAAACTTTAGATTTAAAAAGTTCTTTACATGGGTTATCTTCATTCCAATGCTTTTCAGCGGCGGTATGATTTCATTCTATATAGTAGTAGCAAATATGTTAGGACTTAAAGATAACATTTTAGCTTTAATGCTTCCAATGGCAGTATCATCTTTCTATATCATCATCTTAAGAACATTCTTCCAAACAACAGTGCCAGATGCACTTGTGGAATCAGCTAAGATTGATGGTGCAAGTCAATTACGTATCTTTACAACAATTGTATTACCAATCTCATTACCAGCAATTGCTACAGTAGGGTTATTCCTTACATTCAGTTATTGGAATGACTGGTATAATGCGTTACTCTTCATTGATAACTCAAGCCTTGTTCCACTTCAAGCGATGCTTAATCGTATTGAATCAGATATCACATTCCTAAACCAAAATGCAGGTTTACTTGGAACAGCGGCAGCAGATGTTGTTAAAGGTCTACCAACAGAAAGTGTTAAGATGGCAATTGTAATGGTGATCGTACTTCCAATTGCATGTTCTTATCCATTCTTCCAAAAATACTTCATCTCTGGTTTAACAGTAGGTGCGGTAAAAGAATAATTGAAGTTAAATCCATAAGGGATTTGATGATAAATAAACTAAAGTAACATAAATAAAAACAAAATGTAAGCAAATGAAAGGGGTAGTTTTAATTATGAATAAAAAAATGAAATCACTAGCACTTTTATTAGTAGGGATTATGTCTTTAGGTACTTTAACAGCATGTAGCGGTGGAAATAGCTCAACACCAACACCAGCTGGAGACAATCAAACAACAGCATCTTCAACAGATAATAAAAAGACAGATGCACCAGTAAATCTTGTTTGGTGGACAATTGGTAACGAACCAAAAGATTTAAAAATGGTAAATGATAAAATTAATGAGTACACAAAAGAAAAATTAAATGTTACTCTTGAAATTAAATACGCAAGCTGGGGAGAATACGGCGATAAAGTATCAAAAGTTGTTCAAAGTGGTGAAAACTATGATATCGCATTCGGTGCAAGTATCAATAACTACACTGATTTAGCTGCAAAAGGTTACTTTGCTGACCTTACAGATCTTGTTCCAACAGCAGCACCAGCTCTTTGGGACTTCATCCCATCAGATCTTTGGAAAGGTGTAACAATGAACGATAAGATCTTTGGTGTACCTACATACAAAGATTCTTCTCAATCACAATACTGGGTATGGGATAAAGAATTAGTAGAAAAATTAGGTATTGATTACCAAAACATTAAAACATTAGAAGAATTAGAACCAGCACTTCAAGCGATTAAAGCAGATAATCCAAGTGAATACCCACTTGTTCTTCAAGGTATAGAAGGTATCAATGGATTCATGGCAACAATCAATGAAATCGATGAATTCTTAACAAAACCATATGTAGGTATCAACTATAACGATACAACAGGAACAGTAGTTTCTCCATGGGAACAAGACTATGTAATGGATAACTTAAGAACAGTACACAAATGGTTCAAAGAAGGACTTATCAATCCAGATGCTGCAACACTTACAGAAAGTCCAAAATACAGACCTGTAACATCTGACCAAGGTTACCCACATGCAGATGCTGACTGGACAAATTCAAGAAATTATCCTGTAGTATCTAACATGTTCTTCGGACCAAAATACTCAACAAAAACTATCCAAGGTTCATTCTTAGTAGTATCAGCAGGTTCAAAACATCAAGAAGAAGCACTTAAAGTTATTGAACTCTTCAATACAGACGAATATGCACGTAACCTTCTTGCATTCGGTATCGAAGATACACACTACAAAAAAACTGGGGATAACACAATTGAAATCTTAAGTGATGGTTACCAAGCTCCAGCTTACTCACAAGCTACATTCTTCAATATGTACGTAGTAGATCCAGCTCCAGCAACAAAATGGACAGATCTTCAAGCTCATAATGAAACAGCAACATCTTCACCAGCATTAGGATTCACATTCAATACTGATCCAGTTAAAAACCAAGTTGCTGCTTGTGCAAACATTCAAGCTAAATACGAACCATCTCTTATTACAGGTTCTGTAAATCCAGATGAAGTAGTACCAAAAATGTTAGATGAATTAAATAAAGCAGGTTACCAAGAAATCATTACAGAAGCACAAAATCAACTTAATGCCTTTTTAGGTAAATAATAGTTACTAACAGAGCGAATACTTTTATGGAATGAGTAGGGGGAAACCTCTACTCATTTTGTTTTTATTGAATCAGAGGAAATATATAACAAAATATGATTAGATTTGATAAAATAAGATTTAGAGATTATTTAAGTGAGGGAGAAGGTGATACGATGAAAAACGTGGGGATTAATGAGATAGCTGAAAGATTAAATATATCTCGTAACACTGTATCAAAAGTTATGAACAATAGGGGAAGTGTTGCAGATAAGACAAGAAAGAAAATTATAGAGACAGCTATAGAGATGGGGTATAGTAAATTACCTGAGCATCTATCAGAAGGATATAGTAACAAAAATACTATGAAAAATATACTTGTGATAGCGA
This sequence comes from Holtiella tumoricola, assembly GCF_027857615.1. Lineage (NCBI taxonomy): Bacteria > Bacillati > Bacillota > Clostridia > Lachnospirales > Cellulosilyticaceae > Holtiella > Holtiella tumoricola. The sequence goes on along the minus strand of NZ_JAQIFT010000061.1, from coordinate 196,784 downwards.
CTTCACCAGACTTTTCATCTTTCTGGGGAAAGATTATTAATGGAATTACTAAGGAATTAGCAGATAGAGAATATCAATGTTTTTATCACTTTTTGACGTTTGATCAAGCTGCTCATTTTACTTTACCTAAGTTAGTAGAGAGTAAAGAGCTTGCTGGTATCATTGTTATGAACGTTTATAATATTGATGCTATAAAGAGCATAGCTACATTAGGGTTACCAACAGTATATTATGACTTACCATTAGGTATAGATATAAGAGAGGCTAAGGCAGACGTAGTTGTAGCAGAAGGAAGAAAGAGCGTCTTTTATCTCACGGAACAGTTGATTAAACAGGGTGATAGAAAGATTGGGTTTATTGGAGATGCAAGCTACTGTAGGAGTATAGAGGATCGTTGGAGAGGCTTTATGAGAGCTCATGAGATCTATAATATACCAATTAACAAAGAGTATTGTTTCACCAATAAGCAAGGGCACTTTTACTTTGGAGAAGAAGTAGAACGTACCCTTGAAGAGGTCTTTAGTGATAGAATAAACTTACCAGAGGCATTTGTATGTGCCAATGATGCTATTGCATATAAGGTAATTAATCAATTAAAAGCATATGGATACCGTATACCAGAAGATATACGCATAACAGGATTTGATGATATTGATGTCCTAGGAGAAAAAGAATTAACATCTGTAGGTATTGATATATCAGATATAGGCATAAGACTAGCAGAACAACTTGCGTGGAGAATAGACCATCCAACAAGGAATAATGAAATGATTAAGATTTATGGAGATATTCATTTTAGAAAATCAACTGAAAGACCAGTATGAAAGATTAAAAAGAGGATTATATACTAACGAACTGATAAGTTAGTGTATACTCCTCTTTTTAATAGGGTTAATAAGATGTAATGGCTATTTATAATATTGTATTGGAAACTGATATTGAAAGATAAAAAGGTGAAAATTGAATAGAATAACAGTATCCTAATTACCGAATAAGTAAAAGATTTATTTACGTAGGTCTGAAGGGGTGATGCCCGTTAGACGTTTAAAGACTGTAGAGAAATATTGGCTCGATGAAAAAGATAGCATATATGCAATCTCAGTGATACTTAATTCAGTTTGGGTTAATAGCATTTTTGCATAGTTAACTTTTTCTCTAAGGATATACTCATTGGGTGGTAGACGTAATTCGTTGCGAAATTTCACTTTAAATTGTGAAACAGATAAATGTGCATTGTTTGCTAATACTTCTATATTAATAGGTTCACAAATGTGAGAGGTAATATAATCAACACTCTCATTTAAAAAATTATCATTTGGTTGTACTGGTAAGTTTGCGTATTTGATAAGCTCTGTTAGGACTGTAAGGAGACGATTACGAAACATGGTATTTTTCAATGGAGAAGCTTCGTTAGCAGTAGTTAGTAAATTTTCAATACAGTGTTTAACATTATTTTTTACTTTAAAAGGAGCATTACTATTTCTAAGTAATTCATCGATGATATAAGAACATTCTTTATTACCAAAAGCAAAATTAACATCTATAAATTTTGAAGGGTCAAATTGGATGTAATAGAGTTTTAAAGGTTCTATAGAACAATGGCCAGTGTTATAGGAAGTGTGAGGAGAGAGTATCACGACATCATTACTGAAAACCTTAAAATGGGCAGAGTTAATGTTAAATGATTGCGAGCTCTTGTAAAAATAGTAGATGGTAAGTAAAGAAGTTTGTTTATTAATAGGAGGAAGTGCATGAGAGGTAGTAAGCTTCCCTAAGGTGATAGGAAAATCAACATCATTTCCGAATTCAATATGTATATTGGAATTATTATTAGAGGTGCAATTTTGAATAGAGTGCATAGCTTATAACCTTCCTAAGTAAATAATATGAAGATATTTTAGATTAATTATATCAAATAATTGATAACAAGTAAAAATGGATGAATACCCTATATCTATACCTGTAGCATGGTGGCATGAAATTGTTACTCCTAACCGTCTAGGAAGAACTTGATAAAAGATAAAAAGAGGTAGCCACTGTATGTGGCTACCTCTATAAAGAACTGATAGATTAAGGTGTTACTTCAATTTGTGTAGTCCAGATGATATTGCCTTTATCTTCTAAAGTAAGTGTAAAGGTACCTGGTTCTAGTGTGAATTGCATATTAGCATCCCAAACAGACAGGTCTTCTGAATCTAAGGCTAAATTGTATCTTCTTGTTTCGTTAGGTTGAACGAATGCCTTGTTGAATGATTTGAGTTCTCTATCACGTCTAATAGTTGATGCTTGATTATCTTTGATGAAGAGTAAAGGTACAGGAGCACCAACTCTATCACCTGTATTTGTAATGTCTACTGCAAAGGTGAAGCAAGTACCTTTTAACAACTCTGCTTTTGAAAGTGTAAGTGTATTTGCTGCTACTTCGCTATAGTTATAAGTTGTATAGTCTAAACCTACCCCAAAGCTAAAGAGCGGTTTTGATTTCTCATTGTGATATACCATGGCTGGATAAGATGTTTTGTGGTTGTAGTATACAGGAAGTTGTGCAGCACTATAAGGAATAGATACTGGTAATCTACCTGATGGAGAAATCTTGCCGAGTAAGATTTCAGCTAAAGCTTGTCCACCTACTGGGCCTGGGTAGAAGCTGTATAGTAGTGCATCTGTAGCTTCTGCTATACGAGGAATGGCATAAGGTCTGCCCGCAATGATGATGGATACAGTAGGCTTATTAAGTGCAAAGATACGTTCTGCTAACTCATTTTGAAGGCCACTAAGTTCAAGATGTGCACAGTCAACACCTTCACCACAATCCATTTGTAAGCTACCTTCTTCTAAGATTGCAGCACCATTGGTATCAAACTTAGCACCTTTAAAACGGCTACTAGAACCACCTAAGGCTAAGATGACAAGGTCACATGTGCTAGCAAGCTTAACAGATTCTTCAAGCTCTTCTTGTGTACCATCCATAATGTTACTACCTTTATGGAAGTGTAATGCCACATCTTCACCTACAAGTGTTTTAAGGCCAGTGAGTAAAGAGATTCCTTGACTTTCTTTAATAGGTGGTGTGTAGTCCCCAAGTTGGTGATATACTTCATCTGCATTTGGTCCAATAACAGCAATAGACTTAACGCCATCTAATTGGAGAGGGAGTATATTATTTTCATTTTTAAGAAGTACAACAGACTCGCGTGCTAAGTTAAGAGATTGTGGATACTTTTCGTAAGTAAATGTAGGTGTAGCAGTTTCCTCATCAAGGAAAGGATGTTCAAAGAGACCTTGAGCGAATTTCAGTGTAAGAATTGCTAAAGCAGCTTCGTCAATTTCTTCTTCTGTGATGTAGCCTTTTTCTACAGCTTCTTCAAGCTTTGAAAAACCTACATCCCATAAGCTCATTGTAACACCACTACGAAGTGCAAGGGCACCAGAACGAGCAAAGTCACCTGTAAGTTCGTTGAGACGGTCAACAGCTACACCATCGGCCATAACAACACCTTTGAAGCCAAATTCATCTCTTAAAATATCTTTTAGGAGATGGCTGTTAGCATGACATGGTACGCCATCGATTTCGTTGTAGGCAGCCATAACACCACTTGCACCTGCAGCAACAGCAGCTTTAGTAGAAGGAAGGTGAATTTCACGAAGTTCACGTTCACCAATGCGAGCAGCGCTTGCATTAACGCCGCCAGTGCCTTCACCTTGTGCACAGAAGTGTTTGATCACAGATAATACACCTTGGCTTTCGCAACCGATAACAGCACTTTCTGCCATTCTAGCTGAAAGGTAAGGGTCCTCGCTATAGCATTCTTCACTACGGCCCCAACGAGGGTCACGAAGAACGTCTAAAGCGGAAATAAGACCAAGGTCTACACCCATCGATTTCATTTGAGCACCACATACTTGGTAAGCCGCTTCGATGAGTGGAGGGTTAAATGTAGCTCCCATTGATAAGTTAACAGGGAGTAGATAGCCATCTAAGGCTTGATGACCATGAGGACATTCTGTACTCATAAGCGCAGGAATACCAAAGCGAGAATGACTCATAACGAAGGCTTGTACTTTGTTATAAGCTTTTGGAGCAAGCTCTGTGACAATGCCAGTCTCAAAGTCTTTGTTTGCCCAAGGGTCAGCACGGTAAAGGCCATAAAGTGTACCAAGTCCACCGTAGTATTCTACTTCATCAGTTAAGTGCTTCGTAAGGATGATCTCATCATCCTTACGTTCATAAGCTTGAAAACCATAAAGTTTTTGATTAATTTGACCTACTTTTTCACGTAAAGTAAGACGAGGTAAAAGGTCTTGTGCACGCTCAGAAGGTGTAAGTGAGGCGTCTCTAAATTTTTCTGTCATTATCTAAATACCACCTTATAAGTTTTGATTTCGTATGGTTTGATAGTGAATGTGAAAGCATTTTCTTCAGTTGTTAATGCTTCTAATTCATTTTCTAATAAATCACATTCATGAACTGAAACGATAGCATTAGCGAAGTTTAATGTAGCTTTTGTACGTTTGTTTTGGTATTCATAAAGACGTACAATGACACCACTACCATCTTCAGCAAGCTTAATGGTTTCAAGTAATACGTTATCTTTGTTAATGTTAGCAAATGAGAAATCTGTATCGATATTCCCTTTATTTGCTACAAGTACAGGCTGGTTAAGTTTGATCGCTTCTTCTTGAGTATGAGCGTCTTTCCATGTACCTGTATGTGGGTAAAGTGCATAAGTGAAGAAGTGCTCTTCTTGGTCAGTTGTTGGGTTTGGATCTACACCTGATTTAATGAGTGTAAGGCCAAGGTCTGTATCTTTGATAGAGTGACCATATTTACAATTATTAAGTAAACTTACCCCATAGCCACCTTCAGATAAGTCAACCCATTTATGTGCACATGACTCGAATCTTGCTTGATCCCAACTTGTATTTTCATGTGTTTTACGTGTTAGGTTACCAAACTGAATGTCAAATGTAGCTTCATCTGTGTGAATATCTAATGGGAAGTGAACTTTAAGTAGGTGTTGGCTTTGCTTCCAATCTACATAAGTTTCGAAGTCGATACGTCTAGAATCTGCATAGAAGTGGATACTTTGACGGATGATAGAGTCTACAAATGGTCTTTCGATTTCAAGAGTAGCACGTACAGGACCTACTTCTGTCCAGTTCATGCTTGTAAGCTCTGTAACTTCCCAGAATTTTTGTTTATAGTAAATGTCGATATCCCAGTTGTCGTAGCACATTGGCATATCTTCATATACCTTCATAACATTACCTTTTTGGCCTTCAAGAATAAGCTCGCGATCATTTTCTTTGTCATAAATAGATGTAAAGAGACCATTAGCATCTAATTGAACACTATAGAATGGTGTCTCAATAGAATGATTTGTTGTAGCAAAAACATCTGTAGTAGCTACTGCATCTTGTGAAAGTGCAAAGCCTTTAAGACCTTTTGATGGTAATGCTTTAACATAAGCTACAGCACCATCTTTTGTTTGTTGAACAGGGTATAGAGTACCTTCTTGATCAACAAGAGCAGTAGTAGCGTCTAAGTTTGTAATAGTAGTAGGAAGTGCTACAACAGTATCTTTGACAAATCCTGATGTGTTAGCAAGTGTAATGCCATCACCTTCTCCTACTAATGTATTTAGACGGTCATTGATAAGTGTTTCAGTTTGAGTCTTAATATCAGCGTATTCTTTTGCTGTTACTTCGTATACTTCTTTGATAGAAGTACCTGGTAAAATATCGTGGAATTGGTTAAGGAGCATTGTTTTCCACATAGAATCAAGTTCAGTAGTTGGGTAGCTTGCACCTTTATCAAGAGCCATAGTACTTAAAAGTTCTAGGTTCATAAGGTTATTTTCATTTTCTCTATTTGAACGTTTATTACGTGCCATAGAAGTATAAGTACCACGATGGTATTCAAAGTAAAGTTCACCTGACCAAGTAGAGAGCATATTGCTGTCTTCTACAGTATCTTTTAATGTATCAAAGTATTCTCGTGCGAAGGCTTGACGTACTTTTGGTGTACCTTTGATACCTTTTTCCATACGAGTAGAGGTTTCAAGCATTGTTCTTGTTGGGCCACCTCCACCATCACCGTAGCCGTAAGCAATAAGAATATCGTTGTTCATATCTTTGTTTTGATAACGCTCCCATGCACCCATAAGTGCATCTGGGTGAAGCATACCATTGTATGTTGTAAAGAAGTTATCAAGAGACTGTCCAACACCAAGGGTTGTAATGAAGTGTGTTAAGATTTCTGTACCATCAATACCGCGCCATTTGAAGGTGTCGAATGGAAGTTTATCGAATTGATTCCATGCAAGTTTTGTAGTCATGAAGTAGTCGATACCGCATTTATCCATGATTTGAGGAAGTGCAGCTGAATAACCGAATACATCAGGTAACCAAAGGATACGGTTATCTACGCCAAACTCTTCTTTGAAGAAGCGTTTACCATGAATAAATTGACGTACAAGTGATTCACCAGAAGTTAAGTTACAGTCTGCTTCAACCCACATACCACCTTCTGGCTCCCAGCGGCCTTCTTTAACCTTTTCTTTAAGACGTGCATAAAGCTCTGGATAACGTTCTTTAAGGAAGTAGTAAAGTTGAGGTTGGCTAGACATGAATTTATAGTTAGGGAACTCATCCATAAGCTTAAGTACAGTAGCAAAACTACGCGCTACCTTTTGTCTTGTTTGAGCAACAGTCCAAAGCCATGCTACGTCAATATGTGTATGACCAATACATGTAGCAATCACTTCATCAAAGCCAGCAAGATCTTCATAGATTGCTTTTTGAATGAAGTTACGCGCAACTTCTATAGAAGCGTAGAATTCATTACTATATGGTTTTCTAAGATCAATGAGGTTAATGGTATCATTTAAAGCTGTTTCAATATCTAAACGGACTTTATCACCTTTTGGCATACGATTAAGTGCCCATAAAGGTACTTGAAGATCGTAGTAAAGCGCATTGATTTCAGGATTAAATTCAGCCATTTCACCGATTAATCTAAATTCACTGTGGATAGTACCAGTGTAAGATTGTAAATCAATATGGTAAGTTTCTCCTGCTTTTGCGCATTCTGTAATAAGGACTTCACGGTGATTCATATCTAAACCTTGAACAATTTCATTGTTTACAAAAAGAAGGAATTGAGGGTTTTTACCGTCGTCCCATTCATCGATTTGAGTATGAATAATCATCCAAAGTGATTTGCCATCAAAGCTTTCAGGTACTGTAAGTGTGGTTCTGAACCAGTAATGTTTATCTGGACCATACCAGTGCATGGTACGGCTGTCGAAGTCTTCCCAGTCTGTGTGTGCTGCCTCTGCTTCAGTAGGTGTATTGAAACAACCTGGCTTAACTTGCCAAGTTTCTAAAGGGTTACACTGAACTTTTGAAAGCTTCTTTAATTTTTGAGTAATAATGGTGACTCTTTCTTTTGTGTAGAACATGGTATCCTCCTAGAGTGCAAAGTAATATGTTTTGTTTACGTTAAGTTTACGTTTTTGTTTAAAATTATTATATAATCTTTATTATAATAACTAAATTAGAAATTGTATAGATAAAAAAAGTGATAAAATATAAGCTTATATACTTAAAAAAATCTTTAAATCTCTAAAAATATAGATAAAATGCCTTATTAACAAGTAAAAAGGTGTAAACAGTGTGTAAAGTAGATGTAAAATTTATTTATACAAAGGCTATAAAAAGAATGAAAAAAGCATAGAAATCCTATATAATTAATAGGAAATAGACTGAAAATATATATAAAACTAAGAGCGTAAATAGATATATAAGCAATAAATGTAAAGTAAAAAGATAAAAATGTAAACATAATAAAAAAACTTTCAGTTTTTATAGAGCTTTTGAGTGTTTTTATTGAGGCTAAGTAAAGAATTCATGTACACTAAAATAAAGACAACAGCATGAAATTTTGACATTATAAGGAGAGAAGATATATGAAAGGAATGGGAATGAGTGACATTGCTGAAAAAGTAGGTGTGTCGCGTAATACTGTCTCAAAGGTAATGAATGGACGTGGAAAAGTATCTCAGGGGGTAAGATACCAAGTCATTGAAGCAGCAATAGAACTGCGCTATCATAAGTTGCCACAAGAACTTTATGAAGAATATATGCTAACTATCAAAAAGGATGAAAAAGTATCTAAAAATATCCTTGTGATTGCAACATCCCCAGACTTTTCAAGCTTTTGGGGACATATGATCAGTGGCATAACAAAAGAATTAGCCGATAGAGAATATAGCTGCTTTTATAATTTTTTGACCTTTCAACAAGAAAAGGACTTTGAGTTACCACCTATTTTACAAGAGGCAGATATTACAGGTATTATCGCTGTGAACTTATATGATAAGAATGCTGTAAATAAGTTATCACAAGCTAATTTACCTACAGTGTATTTTGATATTCCATTAGGCATTGACCCGATGTCTGTAAGCGCAGATGTAATTGTGGTAGAGGGTAGAAGAAGCGTACTTAAAATTACAGAAAAACTTATTGAACAAGGTGACAAGATCCTTGGTTTTATAGGTGATACCCAATATTGTAAAAGTATTGAAGAAAGATGGAGGGGCTTCGTTAGAGCGCATAATGTAGCAGGAATTCCTATCCATAATGAATATTGCTTCATTAGTAAAGAGCATGGACATTTCTATTTTGAACAGCAAGTAGAAGGTACGATTACATCACTTATTGAAGATAAACAACCTTTGCCACAAGGATTTGTATGTGGAAATGATGCCATTGCGCATAAGGTAATTAAAGTATTAAGACAGCATGGATATAAAGTGCCAGAAGATATTAGAATTTCAGGGTTCGATGATATTCCTTTAGAAGGTGAGGAATCAACATTAACTTCTGTACGTACTAATATTCATAACATAGGTAGACGCCTAGCAGAACAGATTGTATGGCGTATAGATAATCCAGATAGGGATTATGAAAATATTAAGATTTATGGGCAAGTAGAATTTAGACAATCAACCAATAAGAGAAGTTAACAACATAGAACTGGGGGTAAATATATGAAAAATATATTATTTATAATGGGTGACCAACATAGATGGGATTGTATAGGTGCTTATGGTAATAAGATATTGCAAACACCATATTTAGATGCATTGGCACAAGATGGTGTGAAACATACAGAGCACTATACAACCTATCCAGTTTGCACACCTGCTAGGTATTCTATTCTAAGTGGTCTATATACACATCAGCATATGGGATGGAGTAATCATTGTACATTGGCAGATGGTATAGAAACTTTTCCAAAGATACTTAGGAAAAATGGCTATAAGACAGCTGCAATAGGGAAAATGCATGCCACACCGACATATTTAGATATGGGATTTGATAAAATGATTCTATGTGAACAAGATGGTGATGGGCGTTATGATGATGATTATCATAAATATCTAAAAGAGCAAGGTTTATTAGATGAAAATGATTTAATCGATCAGAGACAAGAATTTAGAGCTAAAGCAGATGAAAAATATTGGAATACTTGTGGGGCTATGAAATCTAATTTAGATGAAAAGCACCATTCTACAACATGGATTACAAATCGCGCACTAGAGGAAATCAATTCATGGGGAGAAGGCGGAAATATGATGCTTGTGAGCTATGTGAAACCGCACCATCCTTTTGATCCACCAGCTCCATACGATACAATGTACAATCCAGAGGAAATAGAGATACTGCCAGGGTATACAGAAGAAGTATCAGATGTAGATTATGAACATGGTTCAGGGTATTTTGATCATAAAAATCTTACAGAAGATAAGTTGAGACAGGTAACAGCTCATTATTATGGAAGTATTACACATATGGATCATCATATTGGGCGTTTAATAGAAGCATTAAAAGCTAAAGGACTTTATGAAGATACTTTAATCGTTTATACAAGTGATCATGGGGAGTATTTAGGGTTCCACCATATGCTACTAAAAGCTAATTATATGTATGACCCATTAGCTAAGGTACCACTTATTATTAAATATCCTAATAATGAATATAAGGGGAAAATCAATGAGCAAATAAGTTGCAATATTGATCTTGCTCCAACTTTCCTTAAACAAGCTAATTGCCAAATACCATGGACTATGAAAGGTCTTAACTTAGCAAACCAAGAAGTAGGAAGAGAAATGACAATATGTGAAGGCCTTAGAGTAGATATGTGTAATGGTGTTCTTGAAAGATACTATGAATACATGGTAAGAAGCAAAGATTATAAACTTATTATCAGTAAAAACTTCACTCATTATAGATTTTTCGATCTTAAAAAAGATCCATATGAATTAAATGATGTAGCAGCAGACTTACAATACAAAGAAGAAATTGAACGACATAAAGCATTTTTAGCACAAACAATGACCTTTGATGCACTCACACCAATCTATTTAAATGAAGAAGAAAAAGTGTTTATAGAAGATAAGAAACCTGATTTAGATAAGCGAAGAGAAGTAGAGGAATATTTCAAATTAAAAGTGCCTTACGAGAAAGAGTAGGCTAGGGGGAACAAATGAAACAGCCAAATATATTACTTATATTATGTGACCAATTTCGTTGGGATTGTTTAAGTGTAATGGGACACCCTACCGTTGAAACACCAAACTTAGATACATTAGCTAATGAAGGTGCACTTTTTACCAATGCTTATACGCCAGCACCGAGTTGTGTGCCAGCAAGAGCCAGCCTCTTTACAGGGATGAGCCCAAGTCAAACAGGATTTATAGGTTATCAAGATGGGACAGAGTGGAACTTCCCCAATATGTTGCCAGAAGTCTTAAGGAATTCTGGTTATCAAACACATTGTGTAGGAAAGACACATTTCTTCCCACAACGTAAGCATTGTGGATTTGAAGGGCTAGAGTCTTATGAGGCATGGCAAGTATTTGGTCATCACTATGTTAATGACTACCATGAATGGCTTGCAGACAAGACCGGTAAGATGATGGATGAATTACATCATGGGTTAGATGATAATAGCTGGAATGCTAGACCAAGTACATTACCAGAAGAGTTACATAACAATACATGGGTTGTGACAAAAGGGTTAGAATTCTTGAAGAGGCGAGATAGAACAAGACCATACTTCTTAAATTTATCTTTCCATAGACCACATCCCCCGATAGATCCACCACAATTCTATTGGGATGAGTATATGAAAAAAGAATGTGAACAGGTACCTGTAGGAGATTGGGCAGCTAAACATGATAAACCCGTTAGAGGGCTTGATACTTGGGAAGGTCACTTGGATGAGGGAAAACTAAGAAGAACACGCCTTGCTTACTATGCTCAAATTGCTCACATTGATACACAAATAGGAAGATTAATCCGTAGCCTTAAATATCAAGGTGAAATGCCAGATATGATTATCTTTACTTCAGACCATGGAGAGATGCTCGGTGACCATCATCTGTTTAGAAAAACCTATGCTTATGAAGGCAGTGCAGCAGTGCCATGTATTATATGGACTAAAGATAAAGCGTATAGAAGTAAAGAAGAAACACCAATAGTCTTACAAGACTTATACAGTACTATATTAGGGTATGCTAATATACCACAGCCAGATTATGTAGATGGATGCAACTTAATGCCATTATTAAATCATGAGAGCCAAGCTGATGTAGGTAAAAATATATTTGATAGAAAGTGGATTCATGGAGAGCATGCAAGGTGCTACAGTCCAGATGAAGCAATGCAATTTATGACTGATGGTAAGACCAAGTACATTTGGTTTACTCATACAGGAGAAGAGCAATTATTTGACCTTGAAAAAGATCCTTATGAATGTCATGAATGTTCAAAGGATGGAGTCTATAAAGAAGTACTTTTAGAATGGCGTAAGCGAATGATAGATTATTTAGCTACAAGAGAAGAAGACCATTTATCAGATGGAAAAGAACTAATAACAGGCCTATTACCTGTTAAGAGAAAGGGGATGCATCAATGAAAAAGTATAACATTATTTTGATTACAACGGATCAACAACGTTATGACACAGTAGGTGAGCTTGCACCAGATTATATGCGTATGCCACATACTCAGTATCTTATTAACCAAGGGATTAGCTATACCAATGCTAATGCCCAATGTCCACTGTGTGTACCAGCACGTATTTCTATTATGAATGGGAAGTTTCCTCAGACAACAGGTTCTACAACAAACTGTGAGACAACAGATGTGATGGGAACACGTAATACCTTACCAGATCTTATGAGACAAGCAGGTTATCAAACTATTGCAATAGGAAAGATGCACTTTGGACCACAACGTGCAAAACACGGGTTTGATGAAATGATTATTCCAGATGACTACTACAGACAAATGCAACGTAGTGGCAGTCTGATTCAACCCATGCATCACGGAATGGGGCAAAACGAGATTTATCCAGCTCTTTCTACTGTACCTGAGCCAATGACATTAACCTCTTGGATATCAGAACAATGTGTGGAATACATAAGAGATAGACGTGACCCATCTCAACCATTCTTTATGTGGTGTTCTTACTCTAAGCCTCATCCACCTTTTGATCCACCAGAACCATACTATTCAATGTATCGAGGTGAAGAGATAGCAGATCCTGTATTTGGAGATTGGTCAGATGATGAACATGCACCTCTTGCTTTTAAACGACTTAGACAAATGTGGGGATACGATAAAATTAGTCCAAAGATCATAAAAGAAGCAAAGGCTGCTTATTATGGGTTGCTCACTCAAATTGATTACAACATGGGACGTATTTTCTCTGCGCTTCAAGACTTTGATATGCTTAAAGATACCATTATTCTTTTCACTTCAGACCATGGAGAATACTTAGGAGACCATCACACAGCAGCCAAGTTCTTCTTACATCAAGCATCTACTCATGTACCATTTATTTTAAGACTCCCACCATCAATGGGGCATAAGCTAGGTGGAACAAAACAAGATATCCCTGTAACTCATGCAGATATCTTACCAACCCTTGTAAATCTAGCAGGTGGGACAGTACCTGAGGATGTAGATGGACAAGACCTTATGGCAGTACTTGAAGGGAAAGAAAAGCCAAGACAATACGTAGAGATGGTATCACAAATGGGCATGTTAGAGTCCATAGGTATTACAGACGGAGAATTTAAATACATGTGGTACTTAGAAGACCAATGCGAGCAACTCTTTGATCTTATCAATGATCCACAAGAACTTAAAAATCTTGCAGGATTAGAAGCATATAAAGGAGTTCAAGAAGAACTTAAACAAGCTTTAATTGAAAGTGAACAAACTAAGAAACTAAACTATGTTAAAGATGGTAAGCTCACAACCATAGAACCACTTAATGATGATGAAAGACATAGAAGAGCGAATCCATGGCCAGGGTATCATACAGAATACTGCGATATTGATGTAAAACATTAATTAAGTTTTCACTTCATCCAAGTCTAATTAACATGAAAAGAGGGGATTTACATGTCTAAGAAAAAGAATATATTACTTATATTTACGGATCAACACCGCGTGGATAGTTTGTCTTGTTACAATCCAAATACACTTTGCAAGACACCTAACATTGATGCTTTAACAAGTGAGAGTGTTGTATTTAATAATGCTTATACAACTTGTCCTGTGTGCTCTCCAGCGAGAAGTTCTTTAATGTCGGGTGCTTATCCATCTAAAACAGGTATGGAAAGTAATTTATATCAATCAGGTTGTAGAACGCATGAACTTCAAGATACACCACATCTTTTAAGTCGTAGACTACAAACAGTGGGCTATAACTTAGGGTATACAGGTAAGTGGCACTTAGGTGTGGGCAGTGATAAACAGGCAAGTGAAGAAGGCAGAAGTATTGTAGCTCAGCAAGAGAAAGGCTTTATGGATAGTGCAGCTTATGAGTATTATGGCACATTGCCAACAGATGTAGGGTTTGTAGGAGATGATTTCCCAGGACATGGTGGTGGTGGATGGACTTATCCAGAGTTCCATCAGTACTTAAAAGATAACAATCTAGAAGTTAAGATGATTAATAAAGGGAATGGCAATCGTGCAGGTGACCATTCAACTTGGGCAGAGGTTGTATCACCAATAGAATCTACTATAGAATACTACTTAACAGAAAGAGCGATTACACTCATTGATGATTTAACAGGAGAAGACAAACCTTTCTTCTTTGCACTTAACTTCTGGGGACCACATGAACCGTTCTATGCACCAACTAAGTATTTAGATCTATATAGAGATATGGCTATTCCAGAGTCACCTTCCTTTAGAGAAGATGCTAAAAGTATGCCAAAGATTTATGAACTTCTTAGAAGACCAGAACATGACTGGAGCTTCTTCCAAAATACATTAAGACATTACTATGCATGTATTTCTCATATTGATGCACAAATAGGACGTTTAATAGAGCACCTTAAGGCTAAAGGACTTTATGAAGATACAGTTATTATCTTTGCAGCTGATCATGGAGATAATCAAGGATGTCATGGTGGACTTGAGAATAAGTCTTACAGTATGTACAATGATACAACGAATATTCCTTTATTTATTAAACCAGCAGGAGAAAGTATTGCACCATATACTCAAACAGCATTTGCCTCAACAGTAGATATCTATGCAACTATATTAGACTTAGCAGGTTATGTACCTACAGATAACTATGGTTATGGTGATGGTAGAACACTTACAAGATTCCTACAAAGTGAAAGCAAAGAAGGATGGGCAAATGATATTGTGACAGAAGGCATGGGCGCCTTTGACGTTGTAGCGACTCAACGTATGTATAGACAAGATCAATATAAGTATATCTTTAATGGAGCAGGTGAAGATCAACTCTTTAATTTAGAAGAAGACCCATATGAAATGAATAACCTGATTAAAGATGAAAAGATACAAGATAAACTTATGGAACTTAAAAATGACTTTGCAGATTGGATGAGTGCACATAATGATCCAGTGCGCCATGCATTTTGTAAGATTAATCGTATAAAGGAGTGGGAATTATAGTATGCCACCGATTCATTTACTGATAAAACCAGCATCTAGTGGATGTAATCTAGCTTGTAAATATTGTTTCTACTATGATGTAAGTGATAACAGACAAGTAAAGTCTTATGGAAGAATGACAAAAGAGAATTTAGAGGTGCTTGTTGAAAAGGCAATGACACATGCTGAAGGAAGTTGCACCTTTGCTTTCCAAGGAGGTGAACCTACTTTGGTAGGTTTAGACTTCTATGAAGCGCTTATAGCTTATGAAAAGAAATATGCAAGACCAGGATTACAAGTATCTAATGCCATTCAAACAAATGGTACATTAATTGATGAAGAATGGGCCAAGTTCTTTGCAAAGAATAAATTCTTAGTAGGCCTATCATTAGACGGTATAAAGGATGTTCATAATGAACTTAGATTAGATAGAAATAGAGAAGGAACCTTTGAACGTGTACTTGAAACAACAAAGCTTTTTGATAAGTATAAAGTAGAATATAATATTTTAACTGTTGTTACCAGACAAGTAGCTGAAAATATTAAAGAAATTTATGATTTCTACATTGCCAATAATTTTAGATATATGCAGTTTATCCCTTGTTTAGATGAAATTCATGAAGAAAAGGGACAAAAAGATTATTCTCTTACACCAAGATTGTATGAGAAATTCCTCATGGACCTTTTCGATAAATGGTATGAAACCATTAAAAAAGGGGAGTTTATATATATCCGCTACTTCGAAAACTTACTTCAAGTTATGTTAGGTTACTATCCAGAAGCATGTGGCATGATGGGGACCTGTACATACCAATATGTAATCGAAGCAGATGGAGGCGTATACCCTTGTGACTTCTATGTAATGGATGAGTATAAAATAGGAAATATGCTTCATGATGACTTTAAATCTATAGAAGCAAAAAGAACGCAAATAAGATTTATTGAGCAGTCACAATGTAAAGACTCAGGATGTCTCAAATGTAAGTGGTACAACATGTGCCATGGTGGATGTAGAAGAGATAGAGATAAGTTTGAAGATGGAAAAATGGGACGTAATTACTTCTGTACATCCTATAAAACCTTCTTTAAATATAGCTATCCAAGGCTACAAGAAATAGGGCAAATGATTCTTAAAAGAAGATAAAAAAGGTACATTTTGGTTGACTTAACTAAAGTTAACAAAGTGAATAATAAAAAAGTAACAAAAAGATACAAAAAGCTATTCTAAAGCAAAAAAATCTTGTATAATAAACCTATAACAATAAACCATACTTTAATGAATAAACAGAGAGGATTTGACTCATGGAAAAACAATTACCACAATCAATGCAAAATCTCCTTGAAGAAGTAAGAACAAAATTAGCAGGTGATGAAAAACTTATTAAAATGTTTGAAAACTGCTATACAAATACTTTAGATACTACTGTTAAAAAAATGGAAGACGGTACTACATACGTAATCACAGGAGACATCCCAGCGATGTGGCTTAGAGACTCTGTATGTCAGCTTAGACCATACTATGTATTAGCAGAAAAAGATCCAGAAATCGCAGATATGATCGAAGGTCTTGTAAGAAGACAAATGAAATATATCTTAATTGATGCTTATGCAAATGCTTTCAACGAAGAAGCAAACGGAAACTGTTGGGAAAAAGATGAAACAGATCAATGTGATTGGATTTGGGAAAGAAAATACGAAATCGACTCACTTTGCTTCCCAGTTCAAATGAGCTACTTATTATGGAAAAACACAGGTAGAACAGCTCAATTCGATGAAGAATACGTAAAAGCTATCTACCGCATCATTGAAGTATTTAGAACAGAACAAGATCATGAAAACAAATCACCATACAACTTCATCAGACATGGTTGCTACTACACAGATACATTATCAAGAGATGGTAAAGGTGCTTTAGTTAAATCTAACATCGGTCTTACATGGTCAGGATTTAGACCAAGTGATGATGCTTGTATGTATGGATACCTTATCCCATCAAATATGTTTGCAGAAGTAATCATGGGATATGTAGTAGAAATCGCTACAGAAGTTCTTAAAAATGAAGAACTTGCTAAACTTGCTGCAGAACTTAAAGCAGAACTTAGAGAAGCAATTGAAGCTTATGGTACATTATCAAACTACCAATACGGTAAAGTATACGCTTACGAAGTAGATGGTTTCGGCCAATACAACATCATGGACGATGCTAACCTTCCAAGTCTTCTTTCAATCCCATACATTGGATATGTAAATGAAGATGATGAAGTATACCAAAACACAAGAAAAATGATCCTTAGCGAAATGAACCCATACTTCTACAAAGGTACAGCAGCTCAAGGTATTGGTAGCCCACATACACCAGTAAACTACATCTGGCACATCTCACTTGCTATGCAAGGTTTAACATCAAACGATATGGAATACAAAAAATCTATTCTTGAAATGATGAAAAACACAGATGGTGGCAAAGAATTAATGCACGAAGGATTCAATGTAGATGATCCAGCACAATACACAAGAGAATGGTTCTCATGGGCAAATGCAATGTTCTGTGAACTTGTACTTGACTACTGTGGATACAAAGTAAAAAGATAATTAGATAAATATTTAGTTCCTATAAAAATAAAGCGTGAAATCAAGTCATTGATTTCACGCTTTATTTTTATCCTAAAATGTTTTATAACTACTTCATAAATTTTTGAATAATTGTTTCTAGTTCCTGCCAATGATGCTCCATATCTTGAACAAGTTTAAATTGAGTACGTGCACGGTCTAAATTATGATTAGGTCTATGTATCTTGAAATACGTATCACCTTCTAAATAATCTGTTAAAAAGCGTATACCACATTCAAAAGTAATAATTTTAGCACCTATAAGTAAGGAAGCAATTTCATCATTGGTTAAGTGAGCACCTACGGAGGATAAGAATCCTTCAGTAAAAGCTTCAAAACGATCTAACATAAAGTGAACCTTTGAAAGATCAACTTCATCTTCTGCACCAGAAGTTGCCCCTGTACGAATACAATCACCAAAGTCATAAGCTACAAGACCAGGCATAACAGTATCAAGATCAATAACACAAATACCTTTTTGAGTATAAGCATCTATCATAATGTTATTGATTTTAGTATCATTATGAGTTACGCGTAGAGGCAGTTTGCCAGACTCATAAAGTTCAATAAGACTAGAGGCATCTTGTTCATGACTTAGAACAAAATCAATTTCAGCAGGGATAGTTTTAGCGCGTCTAACACAATCGTTTTCAAGTGCATGAAGAAAGTTATTGAAACGATTTTTGGTATGATGGAAATAAGGAATGGTTTCATAAAGCTTAGAAGCATCAAAATCTAAAAGAAATCTTTGAAACTCACCAAATTTATACGCTGCATTATAAAACACTGTGTTATTTGGGACGATATCATAAGAGATAGCATCAGTAATAAACACGTAAGCACGCCAATAGTATCCTTCGTTATCAAGAAAGTAGCTAGTGTGAGCATGTGTAGGTATAAGAGTTAACACCTCACGCTCTATATCACCACCTTCAGCAAGTACTTTTTGTTGAAGATGGGCACATACAGCTTCGATATTTTCCATAAGAGTTTCTGGAGACTTGAAAATATGATGATTAATACGTTGGAGAATATAGTTTTTAGGTGCATTAGTAGTTACAAGAAAAGTATCGTTAATATGCCCATTTCCAGTAGGAGTGATAGATACAAGCTCGCCTTCAAATTGAAAGTGAGAAAAAACTTTATCAGCATTAAAGGTATTCATAGCTTAATCCTCCCATAATTTATTTGGATAGACACCTTGGCTTTGTAAATGCTTAATAGCATTTACCACAACAGGCTTATCTTCTTTATAGGTAACACCATACCATTTATCTGCGGAGTGGAGTACTTTCACAGTAGCAGATTGATTTTGAATTAATGTATTAACAACTGAAGGTAAGAAGTATTCAGACTTTAAAGGATTAGTTACAAGTGCTTCTTCTAAAAATGGTTTAAAGGCTTTTTCGAGTTCAGTGAAAATACTAGGGGTAAAGCCCCATAGATTCATGGAAACAATAGAATCTTTACATACAGGTGTCCAGATATCATCTTCTAAGAATTGAACAGTTTTTTCATGATAAGCAATATGTGTACGTTCACAAATAGAAGTTAAGTAGGTATTATTGACTTCACAAACACCACGAGCTACGTGTCCATGTTCAGTTAAAGTATTTTCTAATGAGTAACCAACCATACAATAATTATAGGTGTGATTATCTTGAGCAGTTTGAAGGAAGTCATACATAGCCTTAAAGGCATGTTCGCCATAGAAGTCATCTGCATTAATTACTGCAAAAGGTTCATGGACAATATCTTTACAAGCTAGAATAGCATGACCTGTACCCCAAGGTTTAGTACGATCAGCTGGAGCTGTGAAGCCTTCAGGAAGGTTATTGATATCTTGGTAAGCGTATGTAGTTTCTATAAATTGGCCGATGCGATTACCGATAGCTTCTTGGAATTCTTCTTCATCTTGTTTTTTGATAATAAATACAACTTTTTTAAAACCAGCCTTAATAGCGTCGTAAATAGAAAAATCAATAATTAATTCTTTATGTGAGCCTACAGGATCGATTTGTTTTAAACCACCATAGCGGCTTCCCATACCTGCGGCCATAATAACTAAAATAGGTTCTGACATGATAATTCACCTTTCGAGTTCATTTAATAGTTTATAAGTATAAAAATAAGTTTAGGTATAGAGTTAATCTAACCATTTTATGAAGTAATCATTTTGTGAGATAAGCCAAGTTTTAAGCTGAGCTTCTAATAGAGGAACAATGGTTTGATATTCAGCAGTATTTTCAGCAATTGGATTAAGTTGATAAGGATCCGCTTTGAGATTGTACAAGTAACGAGTAGGTGTAGTACACTCAGGGAGATAACCAACATGAATAACAAAGCTATAGTCTCTGGTACGAATACCTCGCCATCCCCAATCTTTAGGATCTAAGTGTGCGGCATCAAATTGCTCTTGAAAAACAGTACGTCCTGGAAAGGCACATATGTAGCCGACTTTATCTGAAGGACCGTGTAAGTCATTGGAGGTAAGATAGGTAGCTACACTTTGTCCTTGGAGTGTATTTGGTTTAGGAATACTTAATAGATCTAGTAATGTAGGCATAATATCTGTTGTATCTAGAACAATGTCTGACGTACCAGCAGTTAAAGTACCATTTTTCCAGTGTAAGATAAATGGAATACCTATGGATTCTTCATACCAAACATGCTTTGCCATAAGACCATGAGATCCCATCATATCGCCATGATCAGCAGTGATTATGATAAGCGTATCCTCGTAAACGTTATTAGCTTTAAGACAATCTACAAGTAATCCAATATGTTCATCTAAACCAGTAATTGCAGCAAAGTATTGCTTGGTCATGATTTCTAGCTCAGCCTGGTTATAGGTTTGAGGTTCGTGTGTATGATAGCCGATAGTATCATAAATGACATTTTTTCTAGGTGAAAGTGGTTTATCCTTATAGAGGTTTAGATATTTTTCGGGCACAAGATCATAGGGACTATGTGGTGGATTATATGACAAGAATAAAGCAAAGGGACTATGATGATGTGTATTGATATAGTCAATAGCTACAGAGGTCTCATGTGTGATAGACCATTCATTAACTTTAATTTGCTCTGGACTGTCAGCCCAATAGTGTGGTGTAAGATGATGATCATCTGCTCCGTAGGAATACCAAAAGTCAAAGTTGTGGCGCTTAGGGCCAGGTGGTGTATAGGCATCCCAGTCATGTGCTCCAGATAAAGGATGAGGAGTATGATTTTGTTCAGGAACATCTAGGTGCCATTTTCCGATGTAACCTGTTTGATAACCATAAGTTTTTAGAAGATCACTTAAACAGATTTCTTCATCTTTAAGAGTGATATCAAGACCTGTTTTACAGTTAGTATAAACACCATTAGAGAGAGGGTATTTCCCTGTGAATAAAGAACCACGATAAGGGGAACAGAGTGGGCAAGAACTGATTGCTTGTGTAAGAGCTGTTCCGCTTTGGGCTAAGCGGTCTATATTAGGTGTAAAGATAGAATCTTGATTAGAAAAACCAGTTGATTGCCTTCGCCATTGGTCAGCGAAAATAAAAAGAAGATTAGGTTGTTTCTTCAAAAGATTAGCCTCCTTTATAGGTAAGATGATTATAGTATATAAAGAAAGAAAAACATTGTAAGTCATAGCTTTTTAAGCTCATCTACAAAAACAAATAAAAAAGAATATCTAATAGAAAAGATAGATTAAATAAATAAGTAAGTAGATAGAAATGGATATATATACCGTTACACTTGTTGTAAGGAGATAAATATAAAAAGTAAACAAAAAAATATATGTAAAATAAAATTTAATATATAAAATCACTACGAAAAAGGGTGATAACTGTAAAAGTGTATATGGACTTTGTTAATTAAGATAGTTTTTTGATGTAAATGATTCTAGAATGAATTTAAGCTTTTTAGCTAAATTGAAGAACAGAACCATAAATTAGAAAGATTAAAGGAGAAGAAGATGATGAAACTAAATTTAAGATGTATTTCAGCTTTAACTTTAGCCGGCATGATGGGACTTACAGGATGTTCAACAACTACAAGTAAAGATGCTTCAAATGTATCAGGAGAGAAGAGTGTAGCGAGTACAGCTGTCGAATCCAAAGAGTCTGTAGCTTTAGATCTTTTTTACTATGATGCAATTAGAACATTTAGAAGTGATTCACCTTTATGGAAGTACATTCAAGAACAAAATAATATTATCTTAAATGGTGTAGCACCAACTACACCAGGCGCAGATCCTAATGAACAATTTAATCTTATGTTAGCTTCAGGAGACTTAGCAGATATTATCCATGCATCAAAAGATAATATGAATAAAAATGCGAGTAAATTACTTATGCCATTAGATGATCTTATTGAAGAATATGCACCAAATCTTAAGGCTGCTTTAGATTCAGATCCAATTATGCGCTCTGCTTCAACTAGCCCAGATGGTAAAATTTATTATATTCCATATTTACCAGATGGAGAGGTATCTGAAGTTCTATTCATTCGTAAAGATTGGTTAGATAAGTTTAACCTTGAAGTGCCAACTACAGTAGCAGCATACGAAGAAGCTATAAGAACTTTTAGAGAAAACGATGCAAATGGAAATGGAAAAAAAGATGAAATAGGCTATTTTGATAGAGATAATAAGATTGGAATTTGGGGCATCATTAACTTCTATGGTGCAGCACAAGAGCCTTATGTTGTAGATGGTGTAGTTAAAAATGATAAATATACACCAGAATTTAAAGAAGTTATTAAAAACGTAGCACGTATATATAAAGAAGGTCTTATTGACCCTGAAATCTATACAAGAGGTAAAAATGCTAGAGAGTACATGTTCATACAAAACATTGGTGCTTCAACTGTAGATTGGATAGCATCTACTGCTAAATTCCAAAAAATGTATCAAGAACAAATACCAGGTTTAGAATGGGCACCTATTTTACCACCTGCATCTCCTAGTGGAGAAGTTAGAACACAATATTCAAGAGAAAAAGTATCAGAGTGGGTATGGGGAATTTCAACAGCTTGTAAAGATCCTGTAGCAGCTATCAAATTATTTGACTACATGTTCACAGAAGAAGGAAGAAGGACAATGAACTTTGGTCTTGAAGGTGTTACATATGATATGGTTGATGGTAAACCACAATTTAAAGAAGAAGTACTTAATGCTGATGATACAGTAACTAACCAACTTCTTGATTTAGGTTATGCATCTGTTGGGTACAAACAAGACTTTGAATATGAAAGACAATGGACTGATGAACTTGCACTTAAAGGGATAGAAGTCTATACAGAAGCTAAACCATTCTTAGATATTATTAGTAACTTAGGATTAAGTTACACAGAAGAAGAATCAAAAATTATTAGTGAGAAAAATCCAGCATTAAAATCTTATACAGAAGAAATGGTACAAAAATGGATTTTAGGTAGTGAAGATATTGATGCAAGTTTTGATAAATATCTTGAAAAGGCTAATAAGCTAGGCGCACAAGAACTTTTAGATATTCAACAAGCTGCTTATGACAGAATTTATAAATAGAATAATCAACTAAAAAAGATACGGCCTATTCGGCCGTATCTTTTTCTAATATGTACTTTTGATATTGTCCAGGAGACATCCCTACATACTTTTTGAAGAGGCGTATAAAAGTATTAATATTTACGAAGCCAACTTCACAGGATAAATCCTTAATTTTGATAGAAGAAGAGGTATTCAACAATTGTTTAGCACATTCAATACGGTAAGCATTGAGATAGTCTTTGAAGTTATGACCAGTTTTTTCTTTAAAGAGTACGCCAACATAGTTAATAGCTAAGTTAAATTCATTAGCCATATCTGTAAGAGAAATATCATGCTGATAATGTGTATGGATATACTCGAAGAATTTATGTTCCATATCATTTTTGGGTTCTTCTTGAACAAGCAGAGTATAATACTCTTCAAATAAATCATAGAGAATAGTTTTCACTTCATTTTTATCAGTTGTTTGTAATAGATCTTGGAGGATTAAATCTGTATCTTTATAGGAACTAGAAAGTCGATTAAGTTGATTACACATAAGCGTTAGAAATTGATTATAGAATTCATGTGAAAGCTTACGTTTAAGTATATTTTCGGTAAGAATCATATCAACTAAATTTAAAAATTCTACTTGATTTTGTGACTTTAAGTGGTAAAGTAGAAGCTTTTGATCTTGTTCAGTAAAAGTATAGGATACAGGCAATTTAATATTAATATTTTCCTCCAATAAAAGATTGGACTGATTTAAAATAGTATTATTTTTTGTTAATTGATTAAGATAATAAAACTTAGAGCTTACTTCATTGAGTTCTAAAACCTTAGTAATAATCAAAAAGTAAGATGCTAGATTTGTTCTAAGAGGTTTAAGTGAACTATAAAGGTCTTCTCGATGAATTGTATTTATAAAAATTACATAAGTAGTTTCAGAAACCATAAGTACTTTGAAAGTTGATGCAGGATAAATAGGACTTAGGAGTTCCTCTAAATACATTTTAGAAATAGGTGAATAATTGTTACAGTTTGGTTTTAGAGTAACTAAAATCATTAAAAAAGAATCATCGAGAATGTGTAAGTTATGCTTATGGAGCATTTCTTTTATATTGTTATTTTTTACACCATAAATAACCTCTTTTAACAATAAGGCTTGTGATTCTAATATTTTGTCCATACGATTTGCTTTAATACGCTGAACCTTTTTATAGAAGAAACGTATAGTTAGAAGTAATGTGATGATAATTGATATAAGTAGTATGAGATTAGTGATCTTGTAAATAGGTCTCTCAAATCTTTTTATATGTGGTGTAGCCTTATAAACAAGAGGTAAGACAGTAGATGTATAAAGTAAATCCTCTTTTTCATAATTAGATACGGATTCTAGATATATTTCAAAGTCAAAAGGTGCATTGTACGGAATAAAGCTATCAATTAAGCAGTTTTTATTAAATAGTACAAAAGATACAGGGTGCTTAAGTAAATTACTATTTTTAGTTAGATACAGCACATAATTCTGAGAAGTACTTTCGATTATGAGGCTTGAGTAACTTTTATCCGTTGAGACATTATGTATAAAGTCATAAATTTCTTGAGTATTAGTGAAATGATAATAATTCAAGAAGAAATCTAAATTTGATGTACCTAAATTAGAAAGCAGTAAATCAATATGGCTATTATAGGTACCAATATATGTATCATAATTTGTGATGACATTATAAGACTTAGAAAAGAGATTATAAGCATCTAAAGTTATAGAAGGACTGAAGGAATCTTGATCTAGAAAATCAAGATTTTCTTTTGAGACACTCAGTTTAGTGAGTATGTCTAGGGTCTTTGAAAGGCTTTGGTCCAGGGAGCGCACCGAGTTTTCTATTTGGTTGAAAGTTGACTTATATACTCTTTGTTCTTGGTGAATGCGTATACCTAAAGTTAAGGTCAAGATAAGTAAGCATAGTAAATAAGGTATAAATGAAAATGTGTGATATAAGGCAGATTTGGAAAATTTAAAAGATAATTTCATAAAGCTAGATCCTCCCCTGTTAAAAATAATAAATAAGCTAAAACATATCACTTATAGAAAATATGCTTATGTTAACATTGCCTTATAATGATATATCTAAAATATATAAAGTTCAATAGTATATACAAAAAAATGAAGTATATATAATAAAATTGATAAATTTTAAATGTAATATTAAAAAATGTAGATATAAAAGTTATGTATAATGTCTTAAAATGAGTTCAAACAAATTGAATATACAACAATTTGTAACAAGACTATGGATGAGAAAATATATTTAGAAGGAGAAGAGTGAATGGAAGCATGTACGGAGAAAACAGTAAAAACTAATATGAAAAACAAGGTGCTAATAAATTTGGGACAATTAAAAGTAAGTGTGGTTAATCATTGGATGTTATATTTATTGATTGTACCCTTTTTAATTTGGTATGCCATTTTTATGTATAAGCCTATGTACGGGTTACAAATTGGATTTAAAGATTATGATATTTTATCAGGCATTACACAAAGTCCATTTGCAGGCTTTGAACATTTCAAAGAATTTTTGACAGATGAGTTTTTTTGGAGAGCATTTAGAAATACCATTATGATTAGTATATATGATTTGGTATTCGGCTTCCCAGCACCTATTATTTTAGCCCTCATGCTTAATGAAATGAAAAGTGTACGATTTAAAAAGGCAATTCAAACAATCACTTATTTACCACATTTCATTTCAATAGTTGTTATTGCAGGGCTAGTAACAAACTTTTTAGCACCATCAGGCTTAATTAATAATATAATTGCAGCACTTGGTGGAGAAAGAACTTATTTCCTAATTCAGCCAGAGAACTTTAGAGGAATCTATACAGGAATGAATGTATGGAAAGGAATAGGATTCAGTGCAGTTGTATATATATCAGCTTTATCTGGAGTTGATTCTCAATTATACGAAGCAGCTAGTATAGATGGTGCGGGAAGATTTAAACAGTTATGTCACGTAACGCTGCCATGTATTAGACCAACAATTATGGTAATGCTTATTCTTAAGATAGGTCAACTTTTATCTGTTTCTTATGAAGCGATTTTACTACTCTATCAACCAAGTACTTATCAAACAGCAGATATTGTTAGTACATATGTTTATAGAACAGGTATGGTAGAAGGAAGATATGACTTTGCAACAGCAGTAGGCCTTACTAATTCTATTATTGCATTTGCACTGGTTTATATAAGTAATAAGATAAGTAAAAAATATTCTGATACAAGTATTTTCTAAGGAGGAGGAACAATATGATAGCAAGTAAAGGTGATAAGATTTATACAGCTATAATAGGTGTGTTTTTAACTGTTATAGCATTACTAACATTATATCCATTTTGGTACGTTTTAATAGCTTCATTAAGTTCTGGTAAAGCAGTAGCAGAAGGGAGTGTTTACCTTTATCCTATTCAAACAACTTTTGGGGCTTACAAAGAACTCATTTTTAAACCGGAAATTTGGAGTGGCTATGCGAATAGTATTTTTATTACTGTAGTAGGTACTGTAATTAGTATGACACTTACAATTTGTGGAGCATATCCGTTATCTAAGACATATTTTAAAGGTGGAAAGACTATTAACTTCTTAGTAGTATTCACTATGTGGTTTCAAGCAGGAATGATTCCTACATATTTAAACTTTATTGAGTTAGGACTTAGAAATACATGGGGAGTTATTATAGGACTAGCTCTTAATACTTTCAATGTTATCTTAATGATCAACTTCTTTAGGGGTGTACCTAAGGCACTTGAAGAAGCAGCAACAATTGATGGAGCAACTGATTTACAAGTATTAACTAAAATTTTCTTACCTCTGTCTAAACCAGCACTGGCGACGATTAGTTTGTTTTATGGAGTATCTAGATGGAATGGTTATTTTTGGTCTATGATTTTAATTCGTGATGAGAATAAATATCCTCTAAATGTTTGGTTAAAGTCTTGGATTGTAGAAAATAATATGGTCAATGAAGTGGGAAGTAAGATGACAGCTACATACTCAGCAGAAACTTTTATCTACGCAACAATTATTATCGCAGTTGTACCTATGATGATTCTTTATCCATTTGTTCAAAAATACTTTGTACAAGGTGTTATGGTTGGAGCTGTTAAAGAGTAAAGGGAGGGAGAAAGTTGCCTGCGTTTAAAACATTAAGAAATAAATGGAAAGAGATATTAATTGGCGAAAGTAGTACAAAGCCTATAACTATTTATGAGAAACGAATTATAGATGATTTAGATAGGCGTGTAGAGTCTATTGTAGCAATGTTATGCCAAGATAAAAATAGAATCTACCTATGGAAAGATGAAGCAGACTTTACAAATTCTCAGTGCCAGACCAACAATTATAGAAGAGTTTTGGAAATGAGTAAGGTCTATAGTATACAAGGCAGCCATTATTATAAAAGTGAAATGCTATTAAAGATTATAGAAGAAGCGTTAAGTTTTCTATATGAGCACAGTTATAATGCAAATCAGGCTTATCACTATGGGAATTGGTGGAATTGGGAAATAGGAACACCTATTACTTTGCTTAATATTATGACTTTGTTAGGAGATGATCTAAGTAAAGATGAACGTCATCAATATTGCGAAGTGATAAACTACTATCAACCAGATCCTAGATATTCTGGTGAACGTTCTTCAAATGAAAGACTTAAAAAAAGGATTTCTGTTGGAGGAAATCGTGTTGATACAGCTAAAATAGCAATTTTACTTGGAATACATACAGAAAATGCTTTATTAATTAAGCAAGGAAGAGATGCTCTAAGTAGTGTTTTTGAAGTTAAAGATTATAGACCAACAGAAAAATTCATAGAAAAAAGAGATGGACTTTATAGAGATGGATCTTTTATTCAACATAGGGATGTAGCTTATACAGGAACATATGGGAATGTTATGCTTGGTGGATTAGGTGAAATGCTTTGTCTATTAAATGATAGTGAATGGCATATTACCGACCCACATATAGAAAATATTTATCAAATGATAGATAACAGTTTTATTCCTATTATTTATAAAGGACATGGAATGGATTGTGTTAATGGAAGAGGAGCATCTAGGCAACAATATCGGGATAATGGAACAGGGCATATGATTATGACATCGATGTTATGGTTTTGCCAAGTTGCACCTCAAAGGTATAGAGATAGATATAAGGAAAGAATCAAGTACTGGTTAAAAACAGATAAAGTGAGCTCTTACATAGAAAAAAGTACAGAGATTGCAAGTGTACGCATGGCACTTGCAATCTTAGAAGATGATAAGATTTCTGCAGCGGCAGAGTTAGAAGGAAATTTTGCGTATAACTATATGGATCGTATGATTCATCATAGAAAGCACTTTGCGTGTGCACTGAGCATGAGTTCTTGGCGTATTAGAACTTATGAAACTATGTTAGGAGAAAACAAAAGAGGATTTTATACCGGAGATGGCATGCTTTATATTTATGATGATCATCAAGAAGCATACAATGGTGATTTTTGGGCCACTGTGGATCCGTATAAATTAGCAGGTATTACAGTGGTAGATAAAGAACTTGAAGATGAGCAAGGGAGTTTTAGAACACCATCAAAATGGGTAAGTGCAATGAGTATAGATGATCTATATGGTATAGCAGGTATGCAGTTAGATAAAAGAGGCATAGATGATGAAACAGGTCAGATAGAAAATTTATTAGGAATCGACTTGAAGGCTAAGAAATCCTATTTTATGTTAGATAATGAAATTGTTGCATTAGGATGTGACATTACTTGTAGTAATCAAGAGCAAGTTGAAACTATTATAGATACACGTAAGATTAATAAGGAAGAAAGAAATAAGATTTATCAAACATCCCGTAGTATTTATATTGAAACAGACAAAGAAAAAACGTCTACAGGATACTACTTTTTGCAAGAACATGACATTGTTATAGAGGAATATACAAGAATAGGAAATTGGTTCACTATTAATGTTAACGGATCTCCAGAAGGTATACGACAAGACTATATGACTCTTGCTATTAATCATGGAAGAATGCCAAAAAACGCAAGTTATGCTTATATTATGATACCGAGTATTACACGGGAGCAGATGGAAAGTTATCAGAAACATGTACCTATTCGTGTTGTTGCCAATGAGGCATCGATGCAGGGCATTCAGTATAAGAATAGAATGATGCTGAATTTCTTTGAAAAGGGTAGTGTACCAGGGATACAAGTAAGTCAGCCTGTTTCCATAGCTTTAAAAGATAATACTCATTATATAGAAGTGACTTTGTGTGACCCAACGAAAGAGTGCGGAGAATCTTTGGATTTAATCCTGGATGGAAACTTTGAGTATGTTGCAGGTGATACAAGTCTAATAGAATTACATCAACAAGAGTCATATATTCATCTAAATATTAGGTGGCAAGAAAAATATGGATTACCTATAACTTTTATTCTTAAAAACAAACTAAATTCAGAGTTGTAGAGGGAGAAAGCGATGAGAAAATTATATGAAACATATGAAGAAGTTACAGCACAAGAAATAGAACAAGCTATTAATAATAGCGTGAAACAAACAAGAAGTGCAATTGAACAATTAGGGAATAAGTTTAAGTCTTGTAATAGCACAGATAATTTTTATGTAGGAACAGATAACTTTGATTGGACAGAGGGATTTTATACAGGAGAAGTATGGATCGCTTATGAATTAACAGGAGATGAATTGTTTAAAAAAGTAGCCTTAGAGCAGGTGGAGAGCTTTCTAGAGAGAATAGAGAAACGTGTGATGGTGAATCATCATGATATGGGATTTTTATACTCTCTTTCATGTGTAGCAGCATATAAACTTGTAGGGTCTGAAAAAGGGAAAAAAGCAGCATTGTTAGCAGCAGATAACCTTATTTCTAGATTCCAAGAAGTTGGAGGCTTTATACAAGCTTGGGGAGAATTAGGAGCAGAGGATAACTATAGACTAATTATAGATTGCTTATTGAATCTTCCTCTTTTATATTGGGCAACAGAGGTAACAGGTGATGAAAAATATGCAAATGTTGCGAAGGCTCATATTACAACTTCACTTAAGGTAATTATGAGGCCAGATTATTCTACTTATCATACACATTTCTTTAATAAAGAAACAGGTGAACCTACATATGGTGTAACATTCCAAGGAAATAGAGATGGATCTGTATGGGCAAGAGGACAAGCTTGGGGGGTATATGGTGTAGCACTAAGTTATAAGTATACACGTAACCCTGAGTATATAGATACCTTTAAAAAGATTACTGATTTCTTTATTAGTAGTTTGCCTAATGATTTAGTACCTTATTGGGATTTTGACTTTACAGATGGTTCAACAGAACCAAGGGATGCTTCATCTGCCGCAATAGCAGTATGTGGAATGCTAGAAATGGCTAAATACTTAGAACAAGAGGATGCAGAGTATTATATAAGCATAGCAAAGAAAATTTTAAAATCTTTAATTAATAACTATTCTGTTCAAGATAGTCATATTTCAAATGGGCAACTTTTACATAGTACATATGCAAGAGACTCTGAATTTAATGGCTGTACCAATAGAGGAGTAGATGAATGCAACACATGGGGAGACTATTTCTATTGTGAAGCACTTATTCGTATGGCAAAGGATTGGGAGCTCTATTGGTAATTTGAATTTTATTGATATATATTATAAGGAAAATTAGTGTACAAAAGTAAAACCAATATATAAAGCTAAAAAAATATATAAGAAACAAAGGCCTAGAATTATAATATAAAAATAATTCTAGGCCTTTGTTTCTTATAAAATAAGTTTATTTATAAGATGCTTGTAAAATAGCTAAAACATCTTTTTTACTAAGTGGGGTAGGGTCAACTGCAAAGAGGCCACCCATCGTATCTACTGCATTGTCTACTAGAGTAGGGAGTTCTTCGTAAGACACATCGTAGTCACTCATTTTAATGTCTGCAACATCGCAAGCAACCTGAAGTGCTTTAAGTGCTTCTACAAAATCCATAGGAGATGTGGCATTTTTGTTACCTAGTGCTCTTGCCATATCAATCATGCGGTCATCACATTTTCCACTTTTAGCAAAGTGTGTATAGTAAGCCACACTGATACTGATAAGTGCAGCACCATGTTCAAAACTTGGATGATAAGCACTAAGGGCATGAGCCATACTGTGCTCAGAAGTACATCCAGATGTAGATTCAACCATACCAGCTAAGGTGTTAGCGAGTGCAACGTTTTCACGTGCTTCTATATTGCTGCCATCTTGTACTGCTGTAGCAAGGCTTTTGCCAATAAGTTCAATAGCTTTTAGAGCGTACATATCACTCATGACATAGCTGGTTGTATTAAGATACCCTTCTGTACTATGGAAGAGGGCGTCAAAACCTTGATAAGCTGTAAGGAATTTAGGAACAGTGAGCATAAGTTCTGGATCTACGATAGATAAAACAGGGAAGGTCTTATCATAACCAAAACCTATTTTTTCGTTAGTTTCAGATTTAGTGGTTACAGTCCAAGGGTCAGCTTCTGTACCTGTACCAGCTGTTGTTGTAATAGCGACAATAGGAAGTGGATCGTTTGGAACAGGGAGTCCTTTACCTGTACCGCCAGATATATAATCCCAGTAGTCACCGTCATTAGTTGCCATAACAGCAATGGCTTTTGCTGCGTCTATACTACTACCCCCACCTAAACCTACAACAAAGTCGATGCTTTCAGCTTTTGCAAGAGCAGCACCTTCCATCACATGCTCCTTGATAGGATTAGGTAGAATTTTATTAAATACAATAGAAGATACGCCAGCTTTTTCTAATTGTTCTTTTACTCTATCCAAATAACCATATTTAATAACGGATGTACCGCTAGAGGTAACAATTAAAGCTCGTTTTCCAGGTAAGCTTTGATTACCTAGTTCGTTTAATTTGCCTTGCCCGAATAAAATTTTAGTTGGAATGTAATAATTAAAACCCATTTTGTATCCTCCATATTTTTGATTTGTATTAAATTTTCAGAGTTAAATATAGTATAAGACTTAGAGTGTACTCTAAGTCAATGAGAGATTTAAAAATTATAAATAAAAAGATTGAAAACTTAAATTTTACATTAAATTTTAAAACTTTACGGCTATTTTACATGAATTTAACTAAACTATTCTGAAATGATGATATGATTTTGCTTGAAGAAAAAAATACATTTGGAGGTTTTAGTATTCATGAAAAATAAAATGAAAACAATTACGCAATCACAGAAAATGATGATATTTGTTCTATCTATGTCTTTATATGGATTGGCAACGTTACTAACAGAGCTTATTCCTAAGTTCCAAGTAGGAATTGTAGAATTCTCAGTAGAATACTTCTTATTTATTCCTTTAGTGTTAGCCATGTTATTTGATCCACTTTCAGCAGCATTAGGTGCAGCCACAGGGGAAATTGTATTTAGTGAAATTATGTTAGGACAATTTGGTGGAGTTGGTGAGTTAGAAAAGTTCTTAACTTTAACCATTGGAATTTATATTGCAGGAAGAATGGTAAAAGACCCTCTTAATAGAAAAATGGTAGGGATCGCAGCATTAACAGGTGTTGTTGTTCAACAAGCTATGGGATGTGCAGTAGATATCTTAAAAGTTCAATTTGCAGTAGAAAGTTTTGAAGCAGTAGCGGGATTACCAGAGAGTGTATTCTTTACAGAAGGATTTGCCTTTTTAAACGATGTGCTATTCTCAGGCATCTTATTCTGTTTACTCCCAACACTTTACTTAGTACCTAGACTTTATAGAAAAATCGAACCACTTTTAGGTATGAAACCTAGAGATAAAAATACTGTTTTAGGTGAAGATAAAGTATTTAGTGCTAAAGTAGTCATTTTAAGTATAGTGGGATTTGTTGGGGCAGTATTATTTGAATTTATGTCAGAAGTGGGTATTAATTTTATTGATTGGGAAGCTGAGTGGGCAGAAAGTATGGGCGCAGTGGGGATAAGTATGCTTGCAGCTCTCGTTATAGCATTACTTATATTTAACTTTATGAAAAAAAGAGCGGCAATGAATCAGACAGAACAAGGAAGTGGACAGATTGATTAAGATTGAAAATTTGACTTTTACTTATCCAGGAGCTGAGGCTCCTATACTTAAGAATATCTCTTTGGAAGTAGAAAAGGGAGATTTCTTAGCTATTATAGGAAGTAATGGATGTGGTAAGTCAACATTATGTAAGACATTCAATGGGGTTATTCCTCATTTTATAGTAGGGGACTTTGAAGGAACTGTAGAAGTAGCAGGATTAAATACTCTCAATGAAGAGATAGGGCAATTATCCCAAAATGTAGGATATGTCTATCAAGATTTTGAAAATCAAATCGTAAGACCAACTGTATTAGATGATGCTTCTTTTGCATGTTTAAACTATGCAATGGAAGACTATGAGTTAAGAGCAAGACGTGCACTTAAATTAATTGGATTAGATGAAAAGGAACAAGATTATGTGTGGCAACTTTCAGGAGGGCAAAAGCATTTACTTGCATTGGCAAGTGTCATGGCACTTCAACCGGAGGTTATTGTATTAGATGAACCTATTGCTCAACTAGATCCTAAGCATGCCCAGCAAACTTATGAAGTGCTTAAGTACCTGAACCAAGTTCATAATAAAACAATTATTGTTATTGAGCATCATACGGAGTTTATTGCTGAGTACTGTCAAAATGTTATGATGATGAATAAGGGAGAGGTTGTTTGGAAGTTACCAACACGAGAAGCTTTAACACGTGTAGAGGAGCTAGAAGCATGTGATATCTTCCCACCTCAAATCACATTAGCAGCTAAAAAGCTTAGGGAAGAAGGCTTAGTGACATCAAGCGGACTTTTGCCAACAACAGTAGAAGAAGGTAATGACTTTTTTGAACAGCTAAAAGGGAAAAGTTTTAGTAATCAAGTAGAAGAGATAAAAGAGGATAAAGGGGAAACCATTATTTCACTTCAAAATGTATCTGTAGATTATAGAGCAATTAAAGGGGAGAAACCTCGTATCTTATCTCAGTTTTCACTGGATATAAAAAGAGGGGAAAAGATTGCTTTAATAGGTTCTAATGGAGCAGGAAAATCTACACTTATGAAACTGATGACAGGATTGTTAAAACCTACGGAAGGGGAGGTGTTTGTATATGGGCAGTCTACTAAAAAGACCACCCCAGAAGCACTATTCCAAAAGGTATCCCTTGTCTATCAAAATCCAGAAGAAATGTTCATCAAAGACTCTATAGAACAAGACATTGCTTATTCTATGAAGGTAAGAAAAATACCGGCCTATGAAGAACGTACTGAAGAGTTAATGCGTTTATTCAATCTCAATGAACTAAGGGAAAGAGATGGGCGTTTGTTATCTGGTGGGCAAATGAGAAGAGCTTCTTTGGCTGTTGGGATTGCACTTAATCCATCTGTACTCTTATTAGATGAACCAACAGCAAATCTAGATATTGCAACACGTAAAGAGATTATGAGAACTTTAGAACGACTAAAAGATGTGGTAGAAACAGCAATCATTGCAACACATGATATGCAGCTTGTATCTGAATGGGCAGATAGAATCATTGTACTTTCAAGAGGGCAAATTATGATGGACGGACCACGCGAAGAAGTATTTGAGAATAGTTACATATGCAATAAGGTAGGGATTGTACCACCAGAAATCTATCGAATGGGTAAGGAACTTGATCCTAAGGCATCTTGTTTCACAGTAGAAGAGTTTGTAAAGGGGGTTAATTATGGCCAAGTTAGCTGAGAGTATTGTAGATAAGGTTTCAATAGATTACTTACGTAATCAAGTATACAAAAATGCTTATGGAAATGATGACACACCTATTGCACTATTAGACCCAAGAACATTACTTGTATGGTACCTTTTCTTTGGGGTGGTACCTTGGTTTATTGATAACGTTTATATGTTACTAGGTTTATTCTTATTTGTAGCTGTTACAACAAAACTTGCGAAGATAGCACCATTGGTACTTTTCCTGTTTTGTGTAGGGATATTTACACAATCAGGTTATTTACTGTTTGTGTCGCTATTCTTTGGAGGTAACATGAGTACAGTTGTTCCGCTTCTTGTACTTACCTTAAAGGTAGCAGTTGTCTCACTGGCATCAATTACGGTATTTTCAGGGTTAGATCCAGATAAATTATCTAATGGGCTTTTATATTTTGGATGCCCAGATCAACTTTCATTTAGTATTTCTTTTGCGTATCGTATATTACCAATTTTAATGGAGCAGTTCCAAAATATCTTATTATCTTGTAGATTAAGAGGAATGTCACCAGATAAAACAGGATTTAAGGGGAAAGTTAAGTACTTGATTTATCAAGTTAAAATTATTATTTTAGCGTTCTATCCACTTATGCTAAATACTGCTAAATGTTCAAGAACAACTGTAGAAGCATTAGAAGTAAAAGGGTATCGCTATGCGACAAGTAATCCAAGAGTTAAAAAAATGAAGCTTTCTGTACTAAAGTTTACACAAAGAGATGTAGCATTTGCAGGGATTTCAATTTTTTATGTAATAAGTATTACTTTTATAGCAATGGGAATAGGAGCATAAGGCATGAGAATAGACTTTCATACACACGTAAAACTAGCTAAAAAGTTACCTTTCGCATCTAAGTATACGGATTGGCTTTTTGGAGAGGCAAAACAAAATGGTTTAGATGCAATCTGTATTACGGAGCACTTCAATACCTTAGGCTTTGAAGAAGTATATAACTATATTCGAGAAAATTATCCGCAAGAGGGAGATACATTTGTTATAAATGGACTTAGGATTTTTCCGGGTATGGAGATAGATATACAAGAAGGTGGCCATATATTAGCTCTAGGGAAAATAGAGGATATTATAGCCTTCAATAGGGCATTAGAGCCTTATAAGTCAAAGGAAAACTTTCTTCCATTTGAAGAATTATTAGAGCAAGCAAAAGGGGTTAATGTGTACTTAGGGGGGGCGCATCCTTATAGAGAAGGAGGAGCCATTCCAACCTTGCCTGAGCATTTATTAAAACAACTTTACTTTTTAGATTTGAATGGTAAAGATTATGCTGGAAAAGGTGAACAGGCAAGACGAGAACTTAGTGAATTAGCAACGAGATTGAATCTTCCAATGGTAGGAGGAAGCGATACCCATCAAGCCTTTCAATATGGATGTATTTATACAGCCTTTGAGGAAATGCCTATAACAGTAGAAGAACTCATTGGACTGGTACAATTACAAAATCATAGCATACATGCACATCAAGAGGCGAGCTTTAAAGTAGAATCAGCAGCTACGTTAAAGAAGGCACTAAAAGAAATTTATGCATTAGGTGGAGATTATGTAAAAGTACTCGTAGGTGAGTAAAAGTGATGGGTTAAATATTTATAAATTTATATCCAAAAATATTAAAATAGATATAATTTGACTTTGAATAATCAAAGTCTTATACTAAGGTAGTTGCTTCATGAGGGAGTAGTTGGCTTATAATATAAGTGGCAAGTTCAACATCATGGCTGTTATGTAGCCTGGCTTGTCTTAAATAACAAGACTCATGTATGGTTTATCCATACATGAGTCTTTTTTAGTCTAGAACGAAGGAGGTATAAAGAGCATCTCTCTAGGAGTATACACAAGAAGTTACTGCAACATATAAACAACTAAAAGAGGAGAAATAATTATGAAAAAGATTAAAGAGATCAAGATAACGTTCCAACTAGTGTTTATTTTTTCTTTAATTATTACTATGATGTTGGCAATATGGTTACTTTCCATGAATAATATGAGAAAGATTAGCGATGCTGCAGGGGAGATGTATTATGATAATACGCAGGGGATTGTACATATTCAAGAATTAGCAAAAATCCAGTTAGAAATGCGTGACCATGTACAAAAGCTTATGCTTACTACAGATAAGCATACTACAGAAAAACTTTTAGATGAAATAGAAAATATAAAAAGAAATAGTGAAATAGCTGTAGAGGGTTATAGACAAGGGGCACATCGTGAAGAAGATAAGGCACAATTTGAAGCTATATTAGAAGAGCTAAATAAATATAGAAATAGTAGAGATGAAGTTATTGAAGCAATAAAACAAGGGGATGAGAAGAAGGTTACAAGTTTGCTTCCTCAATATGAGGCAGCATTAGCAAAAAATATAGCTGAAATTGATAAAATGGTTGAATTAAATGTTCAATGGGCAGCAGAGTCTGTTGCTACTAATCAACAAATTTATCAAAAATCTGTACAGGTAACGATTATGATTTTAGTAGTAGCAATAGCTACATCTATACTATTCTCAGTATTAATGATTATAAGTATAAAAACTTCTCTCCGTAAAATTATGGAGATGTCAGAACGATTAGCAGAATATAATCTTACTCAGACAATAGAGGTGAAAACAAATAATGAATTTGGATTGATAGGCAAATCCTTAAATAATGCCCAAGAAAATATGAAACAATTAATTATGACAGTTAAAAATGGAATGTCTGATATAGGTGCAGGAAGTGAAGAATTGTCTGCAGCAACTGAGGAAATGACAGCTCAGTTCCAAGAAGTTAATAGTTCTACCAACGAAATTAAGGCAATGACAGAAAGAACAAATGATGCTACACAACAAATAGCGCAGTCTATAGAAGAAGTCAATTCAAGTATAGGCATCTTAGCAGACAAAGCTATGGAAGGAAATATAAATTCAGAGCAAATTAAAAATAGAGCAGTACAAATCAAAGAAGATATTAAAGCAGTAACTGAACGTACGATCAGTCTGTATGATAATGTAGAAAAAGAAATACTAGAAGCTGCCCAAAAAGGTAAGGTGGTAAGTGAAATAGTAAATATGGCTGAAACAATAGAAAATATTGCAGCTCAAACGAATCTTCTTGCTTTAAATGCAGCAATTGAAGCGGCAAGAGCAGGAGAACACGGAAGAGGATTTGCTGTTGTTGCAGAAGAAGTAAGAACACTCGCAGAGGCATCTAAAGAAGCTGTACAGAAGGTTAAAGTAACTATAGAGGAAGTACAGGGTGCATTTGGTCTTATGGAAGAGAGTAGTAGTAACTTACTTAAGTTTATGAATGATGAAATAAAAGAAGAATTCTATAACTTTGTTAAAATAGGTAATCAATATGAACAAGATGGTGTGTTTATGAATGCCATGAGTGAAGATGTAGCGGCAATGAGTCAAGAGATTACAGCAATCGTATCACAAGTGAGCGAAGGTATACAAAATGTTGCTAATATGGCTCAAACATCTTCAGAAGGCATAACAACTGTTAGAGATAATAGCAATGAAGCAGTACAAGTTATAGAACAAATTGCCCAGACAGCACAAGAACAAGCTGGATTAGTACAAGAAGTACAAGGTATTATATCAAGATTTCAAGTTTAGAGAACAATGAGAAAGCAGCTACCTTTATGAGGTAGTTGCTTTTTTAAATAGCAGCTACATAAATTTTTCAAGAATACCATATAGAATGATAGAATAAAGAAAGATCGTAATGAAAATATAGGAGGTAGGTACATGGCACAGCAATATACTAGAAAAGTAATACGTGATGCATTTGTTCAGATGCTGAATGAACGTCCTTTAAATAAGATTACAGTAAAGGATATTGTTACAGTATGTGAAATCAACCGAAATACCTTTTATTACTATTATCCAGATCTATATGCTTTATTAGAAGAGTTGTTTCAGACAGAGTTTCAAAAGGTGAGGGAAGAATATAATGCTTCTCTATCCTGGGAAGAGAGCTTCCTCGTTGCAACCCATTTTGCGCTTCAAAATAAAAAAGCTATTTATCATGTCTATAATTCCCTTCAAAAAGAAGAACTAGAAAAGTACTTATATAATGTAGCAGAAAATGTCATGAGTCGTTATGTAGAAGAGATGAGTCGCGATATACCAGCAGCGGATAGTGACAAGCGTCTGATTGTAACCTTTTATCAAAGCGCGCTAACAGAAATGTTACTCCACTGGATTGGATCAGGGATGAAAGAGGACCCAGAAAAGGTGATTCATAGAATTGGTTTACTCTTTGATGGCAATATTGCTTTATCTCTTCAAAGAAGTGCAAGCTTAAAAGATAAGTGGTAGAAAAAGATACAGACAAAAGTTATCAAATGCCTAAAATTTCATCAAATTAAAAGCGGTGTTCGAAGTTTGAACATCGCTCTTTTGTTGTCTGTTGTGACCGAATACATAAATTGATAAAGTTAATTTATAAGCGAAATAGATGAATTAACAAATAATAGATAAGAAGTTTAGGGAGGAATGTTTATGTATTATGGTAGTGGTAATTATGAAGCTTTTGCACGTCCTTTAAAACCAGAGGGTGTTGATAACAAGTCAGCCTATCTTATTGGGTCAGGTCTTGCTGCACTAGCAGCAGCTTGTTACTTAGTACGTGATGGTCAAATGAAAGGTGAACGTATTCATATCTTAGAAAAAGACCCTATTCCAGGTGGTGCATGCGATGGCTATGAATATCAAAATCTAGGTTATGTTATGCGTGGTGGACGTGAAATGGATAACCACTTTGAATGTATGTGGGATTTAATGCGTTCTATCCCATCTATTGAAACAGAAGGTGTTAGTGTTTTAGATGAATACTACTGGCTTAACAAAAAGGATCCTAACTACTCATTAATGCGTGCAACCATTAATTGTGGCGAAGATGCACATACAGATGGTAAATTTGGTTTATCAGATAAAGGTGCTATGGAGATTATGAAATTATTCTTTACACCAGATGAAGCCCTTTACAACAGACGTATTGATGAATTATTTAGCGAAGAGGTACTCAACTCTAACTTCTGGTTATATTGGCGTACAATGTTTGCTTTTGAAAACTGGCATAGTGCATTAGAAATGAAACTTTATATTAAACGTTTCATTCACCACATTGGTGGATTACCAGACTTTAAGGCACTTAGATTTACAAAATACAATCAATATGAATCAATGATTTTACCAATGGTAAAATACCTTGAATCACACAATGTTCAATTCCATTATGAAACAGAAGTGATCAATGTAGAATTTGATATCAGGCCAAGCAAAAAAGTAGCTAAACGTATTATCTTCGTACATGATGGTGCAGAAGATGCCATTGATTTAAGCGAAGATGACTTAGCCTTTATTACAAATGGTAGTTGTACAGAGTGTTCAACACTTGGAGACCACTATACTCCAGCACCATTTAACTATGAAATCAAACCAGGTAAATGTTGGGATATGTGGCGCAAGATAGCAGCCCAAGACCCTTCATTTGGCCATCCAGATAAATTCTGTACAACACCAGATTTAACAAACTGGATGTCAGCTACAGTGACAACATTGGATGATAAGATTCCTCCATACGTTCAAAAGATTTGTCAACGTGATCCATTTAGCGGCAAAGTCGTTACAGGAGGTATTGTTACAGCTAAAGACTCTAACTGGTTACTTAGCTGGACATTTAACCGTCAACCACAATTCCGTACACAACCAAAAGGTCAGTTAGTAGGCTGGATCTATGGATTATTCAGTGATAAACCAGGTAACTTTGTAAAGAAAACGATGAAAGAATGTACAGGTAAAGAAATCTGTATGGAATGGTTATACCACATGGGTGTACCAGTAGATCAAATTGAAGATTTAGCAGAAAATAGCTCAAATTGTATTCCTTGTATGATGCCTTACATCACATCATTCTTTATGCCACGTGAAGCAGGAGACAGACCAGATGTAGTACCACAAGGTGCTGTAAACTTTGCTTTCCTTGGACAATTTGCAGAAACAGAACGTGATACAATCTTTACAACAGAATACTCTATGCGTACAGGTATGGAAGCAGTATACACATTACTCAATGTAGATCGTGCTGTTCCAGAGGTATGGGGAAGTGTGTATGATGTACGTGCACTTTTAAATTCAACAGTACAGTTAAGAGATGGTAAGAAAGTAACTGAAATGAACTTAGGCCTTAAAGAAAAAATGGTTATGAAAGATGTGCTTAAGAAAATTCATGGTTCAGATATTGAAAAATTACTCAAAGAATATAATCTAATCTAGAACGAGAAGGGCAAGGTGAAAAATACACCTTGCTCTTTTTAGAGTGTAAGAAGGTTACCTTTTTGAAAATGTGAAAAGTAAAGTTTAGGTAGTGTATCTCTTGAAAGCATTGGAATGAGTGGTTTTTTTGAGAAAGTGAGATGATGAGGAAGTGTATTTGTTATAAGTAAGATGAATAGATATAAGGTGAAATAAATAAAAATATAAATTCTTTAAAAAGAATATTCAGAATTAAAAGATGTAAACTAATAACAATAGATATATAGATAAAGACATATAAAAGCTTAAAATTAATGATTTTATAATAAATGTATTTACATGTGTTGAAAAAATAGTTATGATTAACAAGAAAGATAATGAAGTTTAAAGGGTTAAATAAATCATTTGGGTTAAAAATTAAGAAATTTAATAGCTTAGAATCTACTATTAATGACTGGAGATGATAACATGAATAATGTGTTAAACAAGATGGTATTACCAATAGAGGTATTAGAATTATTAAGTGAACAGTCAAATCTTATTGTACCTAGAAATAGAGAACACTTACTAAAACTAGCATTAGGGGAAAAAGATAATAAAATATTTGAAGTCGCATACCATGTTCCAGAGATGGGCCAAGTTGTAGAAGCGGAAGTTGTAAAATGTAAAAATGGTGTGGCAGTTAACTATAAAGAAATGTATATGAGACGACGTGACCCTCACTGTATGGTCATAGCAGACCATAAACCAACAGATAAACCACGCTATAAAGAAAAATATGGGGAAGAATTTGATAGAACAAGGGAACTTACCTTTGAATGGTTAGGTAGCCAAGAATTAATGGTTGTACCATTTATGGCAGGGGGCCATGAACGAGGTTATGAAGCAATACTCATTGCACCTAAAAATGCAGGATTCTTTGCCGCAGCTTTAGGAGACCTTCAAGGATTAGTACCTGCAGATGAGGTAAGAGATGGGTTTAAACCAAGATCTATTGTATACTTAGCACCTCCTTTTAGACATACACACTTTGATGGGAAACAAGTTGTTGTACATAATCGATTAGAGGGTGTACATGAAGTATTCTCCTATAACTTATATCCAGGTCCAAGTGCTAAAAAGGGAATGTATAGTGTATTACTAGATATTGGTGAAGAAGAGTCATGGGTAACCTTACATGCTTCAACTGTTAAAGTGATTACACCATATGAAAATGTATTAACCATCATGCATGAAGGTGCAAGTGGTGGTGGTAAAAGTGAAATGGCAGAATACATTCACAAAGATGCAGAAGGACATATTTTACTTGCTCGTAACACTGTAACTAGAGATAAGACTTATATTGATCTTAATGCAAATTGTGAACTTCAACCTGTAACAGATGATATGGCAATGTGCCATCCAAGTGTGCAAGGGGATAGTAAGAAGCTTGTGGTAACAGATGGTGAAGAAGGCTGGTTCCTTCGTATGAATCATATTACAGAATATGGTACAGATCCACATTATGAGAAAATGTGTATTCATCCAAAACAACCACTTATTTTCTTAAATATGCATGCAACGCCAGATTCAACATGCTTAATCTGGGAACATACTCTAGACGAAGAAACGGGTAAACCTTGTCCGAACCCACGTGTAATTATGCCTAGAAGCTATGTGCCAAATATTATTAATGAACCTGTAGAAGTAGATATTAGAAGCTTTGGGGTAAGAGCGCCTATTTGTACAAAAGAAGAGCCAAGCTATGGTATCATGGGGATGTTCCATATACTTCCTCCAGCACTTGCATGGTTATGGAGATTAGTTGCACCAAGGGGACATGCTAATCCAAGTATCCTAGATAGTGAAGGAATGGTAAGTGAAGGCGTAGGATCTTACTGGCCATTTGCTACAGGTAAAAAAGTAGACCAAGCAAACTTATTATTAGAACAAATTATGAGAACACCAAGTACAAGATACATCCTTATACCAAATCAAAATATTGGGGCTTATGAAGTAGGGTTCATGTCTCAATGGATTGCTAGAGAATACTTAGCAAGAAGGGGGAGTGTGAAGTTTAGAACAGAACAATTAGAAGCATCTAGATGTCCACTACTAGGTTACTCTTTAGCAAATCTTAAAGTTGATGGTATGGATTTACCAAAAGTACTACTTAGAACACATTTACAACCTGAAGTAGGAACTGAAGGTTATGACAAAGGGGCGACTATCCTAAATGATTTCTTCAAAGAAGAACTCAAGAAGTACTTATCTCCAGAACTTCATCCATTAGGTAGACAAATTATAGAGTGCTGTTTAAATGACGGAACGTTAGATGATTATATTGAGTTAATGCCAATCAGATTATAATAGAGTATATGATTAATAAATATTAAAGAAATTACAATGTAAAAGCCTCCTAGATTAATTCTAGGAGGCTTTTTTATTTATTATTTAAGCTTTTAATAATTCATATTGTGTTGTGTAAAGGTGACAGTAGCCACCACCTTCTGCGATAAGCTCATCATGTGTACCCATTTCAAGGATCTTACCATCTTGAATGTAGATAATTTTATCTGAGTTCTTGATAGTAGAAAGTCTATGAGCGATAACAAATGAAGTTCTACCTTTAAGGAGCTCATCAAGCCCTTGTTGAAGAAGTACTTCAGTCTGGCTATCAATACTTGAAGTCGCTTCATCTAAGATAAGAATCTTAGGATTTGCAAGAAGTGCACGTGCGAATGAGATAAGCTGTCTTTGACCTACAGAAAGTCTATCACCACGTTCATTAACTACTGTTTCATAACCTTGTTCAAAACTCATAATGAAGTCATGGGCTTTAACAACTTTTGCTGCAGCGATAACTTCTTCATCTGTTGCATCTAAGTTACCGTAGCGGATGTTATCCATGATGGTACCTGAGAAGATGAATGAGTCTTGCATCATGATCCCCATTTGCCCACGAAGTGACTTAAGGGTTACTTGACTGATATCATGACCATCGATAAGGATACGACCGTCATTAATATTGTAGAAGCGGCTAATAAGGTTGATGATGGTTGTTTTACCTGAACCAGTTGGTCCAACAATGGCAACACGTTCACCAGGTTTAGCTGTGAAGCTTACACCTTTAAGAATCATTTCATCATCTTCATAAGCAAATTTAACATCTTCGAATTCTACAAGGCCGTTAATTTGAGGAAGCTCAGTTGCACCAGGTGCATCTTGGACAGTTGGTTCTTCATCCATAAGTTCGAAGATACGCTCAAGGTTTGCCATAGCATTGATGATTGTGTTATAGAAGTTACCAAGGTTTGTGATAGGACCCCAGAAACGCCAAACATAAGCAACAAAGGCAACAAGTAAACCAACAGTGATATTATCTACAAAGATGAATACCGCACTACCATATACAAGGGCAACAGTTAAAGTTGCTACGTTATCCATAATAGGCCATACAAGGAAGTTAAGTTTAACAGCACCAAGCCAAGCGTTGCTGTATTCTTCACATACGTGCTCATTAACACGCATACTTTCTTCTTCGTGAGCAAAGGCTTGAGTAACGCGCATACCATTAATACTTTCGCTTACATAAGCGTTCATATTAGATTGCTTTGTACTAAGCTTTTGATGTGCTTTTCTTTGAAGGGCTTTAAGTGGATACATGAAAGCCATAAGAATAGGAACACCGATTAAACTTACCCAAGCAAGTCTAGCATCTAATACAAACATAAAGACCATAGTAA
Source organism: Holtiella tumoricola (assembly GCF_027857615.1). Classification (NCBI taxonomy): domain Bacteria; kingdom Bacillati; phylum Bacillota; class Clostridia; order Lachnospirales; family Cellulosilyticaceae; genus Holtiella; species Holtiella tumoricola. The sequence continues at coordinate 151,876 of NZ_JAQIFT010000061.1, read as the reverse complement.
GAATAATACTAAAGATATCTGCTACTAAATTGACAAAACCATTACTTAATAAATCACTTAAAGAGTTAATGTAGTTTACAACTCTTACTAAAATTTTGCCGTGAGGTCTAGTATCATAATATGTAAAAGGAAGTCTTTGTAAGTTCACAAAGAGGTCATGACGCATATCGATAAGAATGTCTTGCCCTACGCGTCCCATTGTTTTGATACGATTTTGCATAATCCAACTGATACCAATCAGTGAAAGAATGAAAAGTACAGTTGCACCTGTAAGACCTGCAATATTCTTATTTGGAATATAGTCATCTAGTGCTACTTTAATAATATAAGGACCAAGTAGGCCTAGTATACTTGAAATAACCATGAGGAACATACAGAAGAAGATTGGTTTGTTGTATGGTCTCATATAGTCATAAAGGCGTTTTACATGGTACATGCTAAACCCTTGTTCTAATGTTTCGTCTTGATCGAAGGTATTACGTGCCATTTAGTTCGCCTCCTTTTGTGTAAAATCAGCAAGTTCTTGATCAAAGTCACCAAATTGTGTTTCAAATACTTTGTAATAGTGGCCTTTAAGTGCCATAAGTTCATCATGTGTGCCTTGCTCAATAACACGGCCACGTCTAAGAACTAAAATAAGATCAGCAGCTTTAACTGAAGAAATACGGTGAGCAATAATGAACGTTGTACGTTTACGTGTTGTTTCATTAAGCTTTTGTTGAATACGCATCTCTGTTTCCATGTCTAGAGCTGAAGTTGTATCATCTAAGATTAAAACTGAAGGATCTTTGATGAGTGCACGAGCAAGCGCAATACGTTGTCTTTGACCACCAGAAAGGCCTACACCACGTTCACCAACAACAGTGTCATATCCTTCTGGCATACTACGGATAAAGCTATCTGCTTCTGCCATAGCAGCAAATTGTTGAATTTGGTTAGATGAAGCTCTTGGTACACCATAACGAATGTTGGCTTCAATTGTATCAGAGAAGAGGAATACCTCTTGCATAGCCATGGCGATACTTTCACGAAGTTTTTTTAGACTATAGCTACGAATATCTTTTCCATCGATTAATACTTGACCGCTTACAGGTTCGTAGAAACGACAGATTAAGTTGATTAAAGTAGATTTACCAGCACCAGTATGGCCGATAATACCTATTGTTTGACCAGGTTTTGCTTTAAAGGAAACTTTTCTAAGTGCATCTGTATCTTCAAAGCTGAAAGATACATTTTTGAACTCTATTTCTCCTTTAATACGCTCAGGTTCTTGTGCATCTTCTTGGTTTTGAATCTTAGATTCTGTAGCAAGAAGCTCACGGATTTTTTTAGAACTTGCAATGAAACGTTGTGTATCATTGATAAGGTATCCTGCAGAACGCATTGGGTTATTAAGTGCCCAAAGAAGTCCATTGAATGCCATTAAGTCACCAATAGTCATTTGATCTTGAATAACTAAGATTCCCCCAATAAAGATCATAACAACTGTTAGGAAGCTTGCTAAGAATTCCAAAATAGGAATATAGTGTTGAGTGACCTCAATGGTGTCCATATTTGCTTCCTTATAAAAGGCATTTTGTCTATTAAATTTTTCAATTTCATAGTCTTCTTTAGAGAAGGCTTTAACAATACGATTTCCACTAATGTTTTCTTGAACAACTGAGTTTAATCTTGAATAAGCTTCACGTGCTTTGTGGAAAGTAGGTCCGATACGTCTACTCATCTTTTCTGTAAAGAATGCAATAAATGGGCATACAATGAGCATAGCGATTGTTAAAGTTGGATTAATAAACCACATGCAAAGTAAGCCGAATACAAATACACTTACGTTATTTAAAATATTATAGATAACCCATGCAATAAAGTGTCTGAGGAGATCTGTATCCCCAGTAATACGTGCCATAAGGTCACCTGTTTTCATCTGTTTGTAAAAGTCTACGTCTAGAGTAAGAAGCTTATCGAATAAGTCTTTTCTAATACGTATTAAGATGTTTTGAGAAATACGCTCAAAACTCATCTGATAAGTATATGCTACGATGTTTTTAACAAGAGCAGTAACAACGGTGATGAGCAAGATAGGTATAAGGATATTGGTTTCTCCACCCTCTAATACCCTATCTACAATAATCCCACCGAGAATAGGATTGATCATACTGATTAAAGCTGCTACAAGTACAAGTACTAAGCAAAAGCCATATTTGAACTTATAGTCTTTAAGGTATCCCCATATCCACTTAAATGTCTCCATAATGTCCCTCCTAATAGGTGATTTCAAACTAACACTCTTCATTATATAAAGATTAAAGAAAATAAAAATGTATTATATTAACCTATTGATGGATTTTCTTATAATGGTATACAATAGAAGTAACGATATTTAAAAGAGAGTAGAAGAGGTTTGCTATGTTAATTCCTATACAGTGTATTGATTCGTTCAACCCACATGTTCTATTTATTATAAATGCAGTAACCAATAAAGATAATTTATATCCTACAACTTACCATGATCATGATTTTGTAGAATTATCAATTGTAACATCAGGACAAGTGAACTATTTAATAGAGGACAAAAAATACGTACTTAAAAAGGATGATGTAATGGTATTTAACCCAGGCGTACATCATCAAGCATTATTAGATGCAAATACAACATGTACAGAGCTACATATAGGTATAGGGAACTTACACATAGATTGTACATCCCCTAACTATATGAAATCTTTGAACTGGCCGCCTATTGTATCTATACAAAAATATAAAAATGAATTTATGGAGTGTTGTAATGAAATTGAACAAGAGCAACGCTTAAGACCTTTAGGACATAGCTTTGTCTTAAAGGCATTAGTGATGAAGCTTATCCTTATTATCTATAGGGAAATGGATGAATGCAGTTCACCAACATCATTACAAGCTTCTCAATTTGCAAACCGTGATAAGAAGGTAATTGTTCAAAGCTTGATTGATTACATGCGTTCTTATTACATGGAAGACATTTCTCTTGATAATATTTCTAAAAACATGTATTTAAGTCCAGTTTATATTTCTAAAATTTTTAAAGAAGAAACGGGAACTTCACCTATTAATTATCTGATTCAAATTAGGTTAGAGAAAGCAAAAGAAATATTAGAAAAACATGATATGCCCATTAATTTAGTAGCAAAATCTGTAGGTTATGACGATGCTTACTACTTCAGTAAGCTATTTAAAAAGTACTATGGAAGCGCTCCTTCTGCATATATTAAACAAAAGAGAAATCAAATCAGAGAATAAATTGTTTAAAATAACATAATATTTATTGTAAAAATTAGAAAAATATATTGAAATGGTACGAATATCCATATATAATAATAGTAACGATACCGGAACTGATTCCAGTGTCTATTCCAGGAGGTGAGGCATTGCCTAAAAAGAAACTCATTTTTCTAGGAAGTACTGTTATTGTAGCAATATTAGTTGGTGCATTTATATGGAAGGTGATGACGCCTAAAAAAGTAGAAACAGCTTACAAGAACTATGAAGGTCGTGTGTTTTATGAGATTTTTGTAAGGGCATTTAACGATTCTAACAATGATGGAATTGGAGATTTAAAAGGCATAACAGCTAAGCTAGACTATTTGGAGGATTTAGGTATAAGAGGACTTTGGCTTATGCCAATTACAAAGGCAACAAGTTACCATGGATATGATACGGAAGATTATTATCAGATTGATGAAGACTATGGAACACTAGAGGATTTGAAAGAGTTAATTAAAGAAGCACATAAACGTGATATTAAAGTTGTAATGGATCTAGTCATTAATCATACATCTAGCCAACATCCTTATTTTAAAGAGGCAAGTAAAGATGAAAAGAGTGCTTACAGAGATTACTACATATGGACCACAGATATGAGTAAGGAGTTTGAAAGATCCCCAATGGCAACAATGGCATGGGCAAGAAATGGAACAAAGCAAGAACTGTACTATGCAATGTTTGATAAGGGTATGCCAGAGCTCAATTACGATAATCCTAAGGTTGAAGAAGAGATGAAGCAAGTGGCTAAATACTATCTAGATATGGATATTGATGGATTCAGGTTGGATGCAGCGAAGTGGATCTATAACGAGAAGGAAAAAAATATCGATTTTTGGAACCGATTTCAAGAGTATGTCCATGAACAAAATCCAGAAGCAATCTTAATAGGAGAAGTATGGGATGCGCCTTACAACATCTGTGAATATGCAGGTGTATTAGATTCTTTCTTTGATTTTAATGTAGGTGAAAGTATTTTAAATGGTATTAATAATGGAAGTCTATCCAATGTAGTCTATAACTACAAAATGATAGAAGAGATGTATAAGGAGGAAAAGGCAAGTTTTGTCCTTGCACCGTTCCTTACCAATCATGATCAAAATAGAGTAATGAATATATTAAGAGAAGACACAGACAAAATGAAAGTAGCAGCTGCTATTTATCTGACTCTACCAGGTACACCTTTTGTATATTATGGTGAGGAGATCGGCATGACAGGTGCTAAGCCAGATGAGCATATAAGAGAGCCATTTATATGGAGTGGAACAGATAGGGAACAAAATACGACTTGGATAGATTCTACTAATGATGTAGCAAAAGTGGCTTTAGATACTCAAAAAGAAGATAGTGGGTCGCTTTATCATTTATATAGGGAAATTATTCATTTACGAAATACTTATAAAGCATTAAGCATTGGGGATATAGAAGAGGTAAAGACACCTAATGGTAAAGTATTTGCAATGAAAAGGGCTTATGAGAATGAAGTAATTTACATAGTAGCAAACTTGAATAATGAACAGCAGGATATAATACTTGATGAAGGTACTTATAAGACTTTATTTTCAAGTTTAAATGACCAAGGGCAATTAGACACTCAATATAACAACCAAGTGACATTAAAGACAGGCGAGATATTAATAGTATTAAAGCAAAATTAAGCAATCTATTTATCTGCTGTAGAAGCCTTCAAGGCTTTTATATAATAAAAACGAATACTAGGGGGTTATTTTAATGAGTAAAAGAATAAAGTTCGCAGCTGCAATGACAGCTATGATTTTAACAACAGGTACAATGTTTGGATGTAGTAGTGCACCAGCAACGACAGATACACCAACAACTGAGCCAACTAAAACTGAAGAAACAGCTAAGACAGAAGAACCAGCTAAAACTGAAGAGTCAACTGAAAAACAAACACTTACAGTATGGTCTCATCTTACTTCACCAGAAGTAACAGCTATTGGTGAACTTGCTAATAAGTGGGGAGAAGAAAATAATGTAGAAGTTAAAGTATTAGAAGATCAATCTGATATGCAAGGTTTCTTACAAGCTGCAAATAGTAAAAATGGTCCAGACGTGATGTTTGGTTTACCACATGATAACTTAGGTACATTCCAAAAAGCTGGTTTACTTGCAGAAGTACCAGCAGGTAAGTTTGATAATAGTGCTTATGCATCACAAGCGATTGTTGATGCAGTTACAATCAATGGTACACAATATGCAGTACCTCTTGCTCAAGAAACAATCGGTCTTTTCTATAACAAAGACTTATGCAGTGAAGCACCAGAAACTTGGGATGATCTCATTGCAGTAGCTCAGGAAAAAGGCTTTATGTACAACGTAAATGACTTCTATCTTTCATATGGTATCGTAGCTGCAAACGGAGGTTATGTATTTAAAAATAATGCAGGAACACTTGATCCAACAGATATTGGTTTAGGAAATGATGGTGCGATTAAATCTTATCAATTCCTTCAAGATCTTATTACAAAATATAACTTTATGCCAGCAGACATCAATGATGATATTGCAAAAGGTGAATTCCTTTCAGGCAATACAGCATTCTATATTTCTGGTCCTTGGAATGTAGGAGCTGCAAAAGATGCAGGAATGAACTTTGGTATTGCACCACTTCCAAAGATGGGAACAAACCCAACACCTTCTTTCTTAGGCGTTCAAACAGCCTTTGTAAGTGCTAAATCAGAAAAGCAAGACCTTGCATTTGAACTTGTTAAATATTTAAGTGAAAACTCAGGGGAAACACTTTATGATATGGGCAATAGAATTCCTGTTTTAACAAGTGTACTTAATAGTGATAAAGTATCTGCAGACGCATATACACAAGGTTTTGCAGCTCAAGCTGTTAATGCTAATCCAATGCCAAACATTCCAGAAGTTGCTGCTATGTGGGCACCAGCTGCTGATAACATTAAACTTTTAACAGCTGGTCAAATTGATGCTGCAACATGTGGTAAAACAATTGCAGATCAAATTGCAGTAGGTATTGCACAACAAAAATAAATAGGAAGATAAGAGGGGTTATTACACTAAGTGCTCTCCTCATAAGTAGATGGATGTAGTTAGTTGTGTGTGGAACTCCAACAGCTTCTTCTTCAATAGTACTAAGAATGTGTAAATTCGGTATGCTCAAGAACGCCACAAACTCGCATGCGCTCAGACATGTGGCTAAAACCCTTGATCATCCACTCATTAACGCATTCTAAGTACTACCTCAAGGAAGCTTAAGGAGCATCCACCCCCACCTACCTACATGATAAACGTACGAAGGAGAGCAGGATAAAGGTGTGATAACCCCTTTATTAGAAGAAAGGAAAAGGGTGAATAAGAAGTGCAATAGCCCTTTATTACTCTCATAAGTAGATGAGTGTAGATAGTTGTGTGTGGGCATCCACCCCCACCTACCTACATGATAAACGTACTAAGTAGAGGAGGATAAAGGTGTGATAACCCCTTTATTAAAAGAAAGGAAAAGGGAAAAAGAGTACAAGGTAAAAGAATGAAAAGGAAGAGTGTGGAGGGGGATTTTATGCGTAGACAAGGGCGAGCGCTTACGTTTAGGAAGAGTATGACAGGGTATAAATATTTAGCACCTGCTTTAATATCTATTTTTATTTTAACTTTTTTGCCAATAGTATATACTATTTATATCGCATTTACTGATTACACAATATATTCTCAAGGGGAATATAACTTTGTAGGGTTCCAGAACTTTGTTGATGCAATCAATGGGCCGTTTAAGGATGTTTTCTTCCCTGTATTTGGATGGACAATTGTGTTTGCAGTCGTTTCAACAGCGGGATGTTTTATTATTGGTCTTATTTTAGCCTTATTATTAAGCAACAAAAATATAAAGGAAGCAGGGTTTTATAAGGGGATATTAATCTTACCTTGGGCACTTCCAGTTACTGTTGCCATTCTTTCATGGCAAGGATTATTTAACTCTAATTATGGCGCAATCAATTCAATGTTAATGACATTAAATATTATACAAGAACCTATTCAATGGCTGATTAGTCCGATGTGGGCGAGAATAGGTATTCTCATTGCAAATATTTGGCTAGGCTTCCCTTACATGATGAATGTATGTATGGGTGCTATTAGTGCTATTCCGGATGATTACTACGAAGCGGCACAAGTAGATGGAGCGAGCAAGTTGATGCAATTTGTTAAGATTACGTTACCTTCTATTGCACAGACAGCTTATCCACTTCTTATCTCATCTTTCGCATTCAACTTCAACAACTTCGGATCTGCATACCTTATTACAAAGGGTGGACCAGCAAGACTGGGAAGCCAATTTGCAGGGCATACAGATATTTTAGCTTCAACAGTTTATAAACTATCAACTACCTTTGGTCGTTATGATATGGCGGCTACACTGAGCATTATTACATTCTTAGTAATAGGAACCATATCCTTTATTCAAATGAGGGCATCTGGCCAGTTTAAGGAGGTAGATTAACATGGAAGAAAGAATGAATGTAAAAACAGTGAACGCTGTTCAAGGACAGACAAAGTTCAAAAGTGAAATTTCAAAAAGAGATAGAATGGGTGCTTGGGCAAGCAGAATTATTATATGGGCTGTTATCTTGATTACACTATTTCCTGTTATAGCAGTTGTATCTGCATCTATGGCAGGAGGAGAAGTATTTGTGCAAAAGACAATCTTCCCAAAGGTATGGACGTTATCAAACTATAAAGAAGTTATTCAAGATACCAACTTCTTACAGTGGATGAAGAACTCACTTATAGTATGTACGACAGTAGCAGTTATCCAACTTTGTTTGGCAGTACCAGCTGCCTATGCTTTTTCAAAATTAAAATTCTTAGGACGTAGAAATGGTCTTATGACCTTAATGCTTCTTCAAATTTTTCCAACAACGATGGCTTTACCAGCTATATTAGGTATCGTTTATCGTTTTGGAGGAATGGATAAATTATGGGTACTTATCTTAATTATAAGTGGTGGAAACGCTTATAATATTTGGTTACTTAAAGGTTATATGGATGGTATTCCAAAAGAACTGAGTGAGGCTGCTTTAGTAGATGGTGCTTCTACATGGCAAGTGTTTACAAGGATCATCTTGCCACTTACAAGGAATATGCTTATTGTTATTTTCTTATTCTCATTTATTGCACCATACAGTGAATTTATTTACTCAGCAGCATTAATCAAAGACCCGTCCAACTTAACCTTACCATTAGGTATGGAACAATTTATTAAAGACAAGTTTGCAACAAACTGGTCTCAATATTCAGCCGCAGCTATTATGTCTTCTCTTCCAATTGTTGTGCTCTTTATGGCATCACAAAAATATATTGCAAAAGGTATAACAGCGGGCTCTGTAAAAGGGTGATAGATGTGAACATTAAAGATATAGCAAAATTATCAGGAGTGGGCGTGAGTACTGTTTCTAGGGTACTCAACAACCACCCAGATGTAAAAAAAGAAACAAGAGATAAAGTGTTAGAAGTGATTAAAGAATGTAACTATGTACCTAATAATAGTGCAAGAATCTTAAAGAGTAATAATATGAAGCATATTGGCGTGCTTGTAAAAGGTATCTTTAACCCATTTTTCTCTGAAATGTTAAAGATCATAGAAACTGGAATTAATGATATAGGTTACACCATGATTTTGCATCATTATGATACCAATAGTTTAGGAGGGAATGAGGGAGAAGTACTTATTTCTTTTATCAAGGAAAAGCGTCTACAAGGTGTCATTTGCCTAGGAGGTAACTTTTCAAAGATAGAGGAAGAGCGTTTTGAAGAGATAGAGATTCCTATTGTTTTGACTTCTGTAGATAGTCACATGAAGATTAATACAAAGCTCTTTTCTAGAGTATGTATAGATAATAAGAAAGCGGCTTATGAAGCCACAAAGTACCTCATTGAAAAAGGACATGAACATATTGCAATTATGCTAGGGGATGAATTTGATGCAGGTGTCAGTAACCGACGTGTAATGGGCTATATGGAGGCATTAGATGAATATCATATACCTATCAATAAAGATTATATTGTAATGGGAGGGTATGATTTTGAACCAGCCTATGAAAGTGCAAAGAAATTATTAACGGCATCGCCAGAGATTACGGTACTATTTGCTATCTCAGATATTATGGCAATAGGTGCAGGGAAAGCAATGAGCGACTTAGGATTCACAGTAGGTAAGGAAATTTCATTATTAGGATTCGATGGTTTAAACATAGGCAAATATTATACCCCAGCGCTTACAACAATTGAGCAACCTGGAAAGCAAATGGCAGAAGATTGCATTGATCTATTAGTACAACTAATAGAAGAAAAAGAGGCTAATCAAAATATTATTTTGGAAACAAGATTAATTGAAAGAAAGTCTGTATGTAATTTTAAGGGGTGATAGGTATGGATAGAGGAAGTGGCATATTAATGCACATTTCATCTTTGCCGGAGTTATATGGAATAGGAACACTAGGAAAGTCAGCATACCTTTTTGCTGACTTTTTGAGACAAAGCGGACAAAAATACTGGCAGATACTCCCATTAGGGCATACAGGATATGGGGATTCTCCTTATCAATCCTTTTCAGCCTACGCTGGTAATCCTTATTTCATAGATTTAGCAACCTTATATCAAGATGGGCTTTTAACTAAAGAAGAATTAGAAGCACTAGATCCCGAAGAAAATAGTGAAAAAGTAGACTATGGAAAGCTTTTTAATACACGCTATCCAGTCTTAAAAAAGGCATACAAACGAGCTAAAGTAACATTACATGAAGAAATTGAAGGGTTTATAAGTAGGAATAAAGCTTGGCTAGACGAATATACTCTTTATATGGCTGTGAAAGAAGAAATGGGAAATAAGAGTTGGTTGGAGTGGGATGAACCGATTAGGTTACGACAACCTGAAGCGATCAAGTATTACAAAGAAAAACTAAAAGAACAAATAGAATTTTGGGCATTTATTCAATATGAATTTTACAAACAATGGAATAAATTAAAGGCGTATGTTAATACTCTAGATATACAAATTATAGGGGATCTACCTATATATGTGGCAGTAGATAGTAGTGATGTGTGGGCACATCCAGAAGTTTTTAGATTAGACAAAGATCATAAACCTATAGTAGTAGCTGGTTGTCCTCCAGACGCTTTTACAGAGGATGGACAGTTATGGGGCAATCCTATATATGATTGGGATTACTTAGAGCGCACTGGATATGCTTGGTGGATTAATAGAATGCAAGAGGCCAGTAAGCTTTATGATGTGATTCGTATTGATCATTTTAGAGGGTTTGAATCCTATTGGGCAGTGCCTTATGGTGATCAAACAGCTAAAGGTGGCAAATGGGTAAAGGGGCCAGGTATTAAGCTATTTAATGCAATAGAGAAGGCTTTGGGTAAGCTTAATATTATAGCTGAAGATTTAGGGTTTATGACAGCTGAAGTCCTGAAGTTTAGGGAAGAAACAGGGTATCCAGGTATGAAAGTTCTCCAGTTTGGATTCGATATAGATAGTAAGAGTGATTATATTCCACATAATTGTGGCAAGAATTCAATTATGTACACAGGCACACATGATAACAACACAATAAGAGGATGGTTAGCATCTGCTGAAAATAAAGCACAAGCAGAATATGCTAAGAAGTATTTGAAACTAGACGAAAAAGAAACATATCACCTAGGATTTATAAGAGGAGCGTGGGCAAGTACATGTGTATTAGCTCTTACTCAAATGCAGGATGTATTAGGACTTGATGACAACGCACGTATGAATACACCGGGCACAATGGGCGGCAACTGGATATGGCGTATGAAAAAAGATGTGCTTACTGACGAGTTATCTATGCATATAAATGAAATAACAAAGCTTTACGGAAGGAGCTTAACATGATCGAAAAACAATCTATTAAAGAATATATGGAAATGTATTGTAAAATGACCTATGGAAAAACTGTAAAACATGCGACAACAGCTGAAGTTTGGAGTGCATTAAGTACAGCTATTATGAGTCAGATTGTAGATAGATGGTATGTTACGAATAAAGCCTATAAGTCACAAAAAATGGCTTTTTATATTTCAGCGGAATACTTAATGGGAAGAGCACTGGGCAATAACTTAATTAACTTACAAGAATACGATCAAGTTAAAGACTTACTTAAAGAACTCAACATCAATTTGAATGAAGTAGAAGAGATGGAGGAAGATGCAGCACTAGGAAATGGAGGCCTTGGAAGGCTTGCTGCTTGCTTTATGGACTCTAGTGCTACCATGCATCTACCTGTGCAAGGTTATGGGCTTAGATATCGTAATGGACTATTTAAACAATGCTTCAAAAATGGGGAGCAAGTAGAAGAGGCTGATGAATGGCTTAAATACGGTGACCCTTGGAGTATAAGAAAAGAAGCAGATATGGTTTATATAAACTTTTCAGACATGAAGGTTAAAGCTATTCCTTATGATGTACCGATTATTGGATTTGGTGGGGCGACTATCAATACATTAAGGCTGTGGCAGGCAGAGCCTTTATGCGAATTTGATTTTAACCTTTACAACAACCAACAGTATGATAAAGCTTTAGAGCAAAAGAATCGTACGGAGGATATTACAAGAGTACTTTACCCAAATGACTCTACAGAACAAGGGAAGTTATTAAGACTTAGACAGCAGTACTTTTTAGTGAGTGCATCTGTTCAAGATATGGTACGTGACTTTAAAAGACGTCATGGAAATGTTTTTGATGATTTTGCAAAATGGCATGCAGTTCAACTAAATGATACACACCCTGTACTTGCAATTCCAGAGTTTATACGTATCTTAGTAGATGAAGAAGGTGAAAGCTTTGAAAAGGCACTAGGGACAGCAAGAAAGGTATTTGCTTATACGAACCATACGATTTTACAAGAAGCCTTAGAAAAATGGGATGCTTACTTGATGCAAAAGCTTTTTCCGCGTATTTATCAAATTATAGAACAAATCGATGCTGCACTTGTACAAGAACTTAGAGAAAAGGGATACAGTGATGACCGCATCAATATGTATCACATTATCAAAGAGGGTAAAGTGCACATGGCACATATGGCAATCTACGTTGGTTTTGCAATCAATGGTGTTGCTAAGCTGCATACAGAAATCTTAAAGAATACAGAGCTTCATCATTGGTATGAGCTCTATCCTTATAAGTTCCAAAATAAGACCAATGGTATTACACCAAGAAGATGGCTAGTACTTGCAAATCAAGAGCTTTCAAGTCTGATCACAGAAAAGCTTGGAAGTAATGAGTGGATGATGGATTTATCTTTACTCAAACAACTTACAAAGTTTGTTGAAGATGATGAAGTATTAGAACGCTTACAAAGTATTAAGTACACAAAAAAATGTCAGCTTGCAGAGTGTATTAAAGCAAGAGAAGGGATAGAAATAGATCCAAACTCTCTTTTTGATGTTCAAGTTAAACGTCTACATGAGTATAAGAGACAGCTCCTTAATGCCATGTATATTTTAGACTTATACTTTAGACTTAAGGAAAATCCAAACTTAGATATTCCAAAGGTAACCTTTATCTTTGGTGCTAAAGCCTTCCCAGGTTACTATAGAGCGAAGAGTGTTATTAAGCTTATCTTAGCTATAGGAGATTTGATTAATAGAACGCCAGAGGTTAAAGATAAGATTCAGGTAGTATTTGTAACCAACTACAGCGTATCTTATGCTGAGCGTATTATCCCAGCAGCAGACTTATCTAAGCAGATCTCAACAGCAGGTAAGGAAGCATCTGGTACAGGAAATATGAAGCTTATGCTTAATGGTGCCCCTACATTTGGGACTTATGATGGTGCAAATGTTGAGATTGTAGCAGAAAGTGGTGAGGAGAATAACTTCATCTTTGGCCTAAGAGTAGAAGATATTAATAACCTTAGAAATAACTACAATCCAAAAGAATACTATGACAAGAGTCCTGATTTAAAACGTGTACTAGATGCCTTTATAGATGGTACATTAGATCCAGCGAATACAGGATGCTTTAGAGACTTATACGAAGCACTATTAGTAGGTAAGAACTGGGAAAGACCAGATCAATACTATCTATTAGCTGATTTCAAAGCCTTCAAAGCAATGCAAGATAAAGTGTTTGAGTGTTATAAGGATAGAAGGAAATGGGCTCAAATGAGCTTGATGAATATTGCCAATAGCGGAGCATTTTCAAGTGATCGTACCATTATGCAATATGCAAGTGAAATCTGGGGTATTAGTCCTATAAGTTAAGAATAGGTATTCCTTTAGAACAAATTAAAAGTTTACGAAAGCAAGCATTAGTCAAGAATTGTTAACTTATTATATTGTAGTTAAAAAAGTGTAGATACTCCATGCATAGGATGTATCTACACTTTTTATTTGAAAGATTATGTTAATTATTGATTTTATGATAGACGTGACTGATGAGTTCAATTTGTTTTCTTTGATTACACTCTACATCGTTAAGCCATTCGAGTGTAGCCCCTATAACAAAGCCAAGGAACATGTTAAGGATACCAAGACCAACTAAACCAACACAAATGATAAGGCTTAACATATTTTGGCCCGCATAAAGTGTAAGGCCTCCACCGGCAAATAGGGCAAGTCCAAAGAGTACACCAAGAATCTTACTAATCACTTTAAGTCTAGCTAAAGAGCCATATTTAGGTGTAATACGTACAGGTGTGCCAGGTCTTGGTGGAGAAGTTGTAAGTGATGGGACAGGTGTTGTAGGAAGTGGTACACCTGTTGCAGCAACTTCTTGGTTAGCAAGTGTTGCATCTTTAGAAGAAGCTTGTCCATGATTTGTATTTGTAGTTGATACTATAGCATCATCAAATGAACTAGGCTCATCTGATTGGGTAGGTTTGCGGATAAAGTCTGTGATGTTTGTATTTGAATCAAATACAGGATTTGGTTGAGGTATAAGTTCATCACTTTCTATTTTTGCTTTTAAAATATGAAATTCACCTTTTTCAGTTGAAGTAGCATCTTTAGAGACATTTTTATTTGTAGATATTTTATTATCATTGGTTATTTCTCTATTTATGGATGGACTATCATCTTTGGTAGTTTCTTTACTTGTAGATGAATTATCATCTTTGATTGCTTCTTTGTTTGTAGGTACTTTATCATTTTTTGCTATTTCTTTATCTGTAGACGCTTTATCACTTTTAGTTATTTCACTAGTAGTCGATTCCTTGGAGCGTGTAGCTTGTTTTTTGACCTTTGTCTTCTGAGTAGCTTTGCTAGTAGGTGTACTTGGAGTAGCCTCTTCGGTCGTAGTTGTATCAGATAGCTTGTCTACATTCTCAGTAGTAGTATTTGACTCTGTAGATTGGTTTGCCTCTTTAGTCTCTATGGCAGGATTGGTTTGGTGTGATGAATCAGTAGGTAATAAAGAACCGCATTTAAAGCAGTTACGATCACTATCTATATTTGGAAAGTTACAATTTGGACATCGTTTCATTTTTATTCCCCCTCCTAAAAAATTACATATCTACCTTTATTATAACTTTAAATTCTAATTATTCCAATAAAAATTAAATAGAATTGCTTTTGTATGAAAATTAGGGTATAACAAGAGGAAAGGAATGGAGGAGCTAGCATGTATACATTATTAATTTCAGGATATGGCACAGTACCAGAAAAAACACTTAAAGTGTATCAGTTTAATGAGGAAACAAAAAGTATTACAGAAGTATTTGGAGAAAGTTTAGCTAACCCATCTTATGCAGTTATTGAAGGTGCTCTTATCTATACAATGAGTGAAGTAGAAGATGAAGTACCATTAATGAGTTATAAGCTTGATAATCAAGGATTTATGAGACTTGCACAGCAAAAGTTTGAAGGTGGAGGTATAGCTCATATAAGTTATTCATCTACTCATAAGGCCTTATTTGGTGCATGTTATCAAACAGGGGATGTACTTAGTATTGGTGTAGAGAAAGGGCAATTTCATGGAGTCAAGAGTTTTATTTCTTTACCTAAAGGTGAAGGGGACATTTCAAGAGCACACTGTGTTCAGCTAGATGCAAAAGAAGAATACCTTTATGTGACCAATATTCATACAGATAAAATTTATTGTTTTAAAGTAGATCAAGGAACACTACACTCTAACGAGGCTTTTGAAGCTTTACAGCTAACAAAAGGGATAGGACCAAGAGATATTGTCTTTCATCCTAGTAAGTCGGTAGCTTATATTACTGGAGAGTATAGTAATCAAGTAACTGTAGTAAGTCAAGATTCAGTAACGGGAAGACTTGAGGTTATCCAACAACTAAGTGCACTAGCAGAGGAGTATACAGGGGAGAGCTATTGTGCTAATGCATTTGTCACACCAAATGGAAAGTATCTATTTGTAGCGAATAGAGGGGCGAATAATGTGGCAGGATTTGAGATACAAGAAGATGGCACATTAAAGGTACAGAACTTTAACTCTGTAGAGGGTGATTGGCCAAGACTTATCACTTGTACACTAGATGGTAAGTATGTACTTATCTGCAATCAACGTTCAAATGAAGTGGTTATTAAGTCACTTGATCAAGAAGTAGGTGAGATAGGGGAAGTCGTTGCAACGATTCCATTTAAGGAAGCAGCTTTCGTTAAGGCGATTTAATATTTATACTTACTAAATTAGAAATTAAGAGAAATGAATGGTAGTGTAAAAATAGTAAAAAAGAATAACCTATTGAATAAAAAATAATACCTTAAGAAGTATTTCTTCTTGAGGTATTATTTTTTATCTAACAAATTAGTTATAAAAATCATAAAATAATGAATTTAAATTATGTAAAATAACAGGTAGAATAATAGAAACTAAATACCGAAGGGAGATAGAAAATGAAGCTGGGGAATAAAGCGAGGAAGATTTTAGGGGCTGTATTAACAGGAAGTATGATCATGTCAACAGTAGTATACGGGGCAAATGATGGTTCAGGGAATATTACAGGGAGTGATAAACCAGTAGGACCAGATATTAGAGGTGAGGTATTTAAAGGTGAAGAGTGGTATGACCAACGAGCAACTTATGAAGTAAATAGAGAAGGTGAACATACAAGTTTCCTTTCATTTAATACAGTAGAGGAGGCCAGAGTCAGGGAAAAAGTAACTTCTACTTCGACTAAATACCTTAATGGAGATTGGAAGTTTGAACTAGTAGAAAATCCTCATAAACGTAACCAAGACTTTTTTAAGACAGATTATGATGTAAATGGATGGGATACAATCAAAGTACCATCAAACTGGCAAACACAAGGATATGACTCTCCTAAATATACAGACACAAGGCTGCCTTGGGAAGGTGTAGAAATACCACCTCTTGGAGTTGCACCAACACTTTATAATCCAGTAGCTTCTTACAAGCGTGAATTTACAGTGCCTAAAGAATGGGATGAAAAAGAAATCTTTGTTTCTTTCCAAGGCGTAGAATCAGCTATGTATTTATGGATTAATGGACAATATGTAGGTTATAGCGAGGATAGTTATACAGCAGCAGAATTTAATATTACCCCATACTTAAATACAGATGGCACACCTAATCAGATTGCAGTTCAAGTATACCGTTGGTCAGATGGGAGTTATTTAGAAGACCAAGACTTTATTCGCTTAAGTGGTATTTTTAGAGATGTATTCTTATATAGCAAAAATAAAGAAGCTTCTATTTTTGATTTTAACTATACTACAGATTTAGACGAAAAATTTGAAGACGCTACTCTTAATGTAGAGGCAACTTTCCGTAAATACATAGATGAAGTGACAAGGGGTTATAAAGTACAAGCTACCTTATTTGATGTTAATGGAAAAACTGTACTTACAGAAACATTACCTATTGAATTTAATGGTAAAGAAGCACATGTTGCTAAAGGTATAAAGGTTGATAATCCAGTAAAATGGTCAGCAGAAAACCCTAATCTTTATCAATTAGTCCTTGCATTAGAAGATGAAAAGGGAGAGGTTATTGAAACAGCAGGATGTAATGTTGGTTTTAGAGAAATTTCAATAATCAATAATGGAACCAACCAAGCACAAATTACAATCAATGGGCAGCCTATCATGTTCTATGGCGTTAATCGCCATGAGACAATACCGGAAGGTGGAAGAAGTATTACAGAAGAAAGTATGATTGAAGATATTAAACTTATGAAACAGTATAATATCAATGCTGTAAGAAATTCTCATTATCCCAATCAAGCAAGATGGTATGAGCTTTGTGATATTTATGGCCTTTATGTAATTGATGAAGCAAATATTGAGTCTCATGGTGTGAATGATTACATTCCACAAAGTGATCCAGGTTGGATTGAGGCTTGTAAAGATCGTATGCAAGCAACGATTGAAAGAAGCAAGATACACCCATCTATTATTATGTGGTCATTGGGGAATGAGTCTTACAATGGTGATGTATGGGGCATCTTAGGTAAACTTTGTAAGGAGTTAGATCCTACTCGTTTAACCCATTATGAAGGACATCGTGAGATTCCAGAGATTGATGTATGGTCTAGAATGTATCGTCGCGTAAATAACTTAGAAGAAATCGATAAAATTAAAAATCCATTGGTATGGTGGGGAATGTATGGTAATAAGCCAGCCCTTCAATGTGAGTATGCACATGCTATGGGGAATGGTATAGGAAACTTGAAGGAGTACTGGGATGTTTATGATGCCTATCCAATTCTACAAGGTGGTTTTATTTGGGATTGGGTAGATCAAACAATACAAATAGATACTCCAATAGATCAAGTATTGACTAATGAAGGTATGGAGATATCTGTTACTTTAAAAGGTGAACTTACCAATGGGAAGAACGGTAAAGGAATGGATGGCTATGGCATTTGTTATAATGACAAGGCATTGGCATTTACAAACCAACAACCATTTACATTAGAAGCTTGGGTGAAACCAGACGATGTAGATCAAACGAGTCCTATTATTACAAAAGGAAATGATGAATGGAAAAATACAGAGTCTTATGGTCTGAAGAGAACGGTAGGTTTTGATGATGATGGCAATAAGACACATGACTTATTAGAGTTTTACATCTATAATCAGCAATGGAATTCAGATGAAGGTGTTTATAAAAAGGTTTCAGCATTTATAGAGACACCAAAAAATTGGGCCAATGAGTGGCACCATGTTGCAGGTGTTTTTGATGGCACAAATCTAACGCTCTATTTAGATGGTGAGGCAGTAGCTACAAATATGGATATAGTTGGTATTGCAGGTGGTGGTAATGCAGTAGGAATTGGTGCGGATATTACATATGATGCACAAAATCCAAATGTACCAGCGCATTTTGAAGGTACTATAGATGAAGTGCGTGTTTACAATAAAGCACTTACACAAAAAGAAATCAAAGATGAAAAACGTCAACCAGATAAAAATACAGTAGTATGGCTAGATTTTGAAGAAACAACAAAGAAAGCTTATAATCAAGATACTTACTTTAGCTTTGGTGGGGATTGGCAAGACATCCCAGAGGGTAATCCTAATAATAAAAACTTCTGTGCAAATGGACTTGTATCAGCAGACCGTACAGTGCAACCAGAATTAATGGAGGTGAAGAAGTTATATCAAGGCATTAAGATGGAAGATGAAGCAATCCTAGAAGGAAAGATCAAGTTAACTAATAAGTTCTTATTTACCAACTTAAATGAATACGTAGCTAAGTGGGAACTCCTTGAGAATGGATACATTATTCAAACAGGTGAAATTGCTAAAGAACAACTCAATATAAGCCCATTAAGTGAAGGTAGTATTCATATTCCATTTGAAAAGCCTGTACTAAAAGAAGGTGGAGAGTATTTCTTAAATCTATCTTTTGAATTAAAAGAAGATACTTCTTGGACAGAAAAAGGGCATGTTATTGCAACAGAACAATTTAAGGTACCCTATGATGTACCGGCTAAAAAAGTAGCAGAAAAAAATATGTCATCACTTAAAGTAGAGGATACTACAGATAAAACAATACTTGCAGGAGAAGACTTTGAAATTGTATTTGATAAGACAAAGGGAACAATTAGTGAAATGTCTTATCAAGGCACAAAGGTTATTGCGCAAGGACCAAAACCAAACTTCTGGCGTGCACCAACAGATAGTGATTTAGGCTACTATTCACCACTTGAGTTAGCAACATGGCGTTATGCAGGTGAAGATCGTAAAGTGAAAAATATTACTGTAGAGACAGCAGAAAATAATAAAAAGGTAACTTTCTATATAAGTTCTACCTTACCAACTACCGTAGAATCACAATATGAACAAAGTATTACAGTGTACGGCACAGGTCAAGTTGAAATAACAAGTACATTAAAACCAGGAAATGATACATTACCGATGATCCCAGAAGTAGGGAACATGATGACTTTACCAAAAGAATTCAATCAAGTAAAATGGTATGGTAGAGGGCCAGAAGAAAACTACATCGACCGTAAGACAGGTTATAATATAGGTATTTATGAAAGTACTGTAGAAGACTTCTTTGTAGATTACATTAAGCCACAAGAGACTGGCAATCGTACAGATACACGTTGGGTAGCTCTAACCAATGAAGATGGAATCGGACTTATGGTAGAAGCAAAAGATATCATAGAGTTCAATGCATTAGAGTATACTCCAGAACAATTAAGTAACTACTTACATTCATATATGCTTCCTCAATCAGATACAGTGACACTACGTATTAATCAAAAACAAATGGGATTAGGTGGAGACAATTCATGGGGAGCAAAACCACTTCAACAATATCAAATCCCAGCAAATCAAGAATACACATATACTTATACAATGCAGTTAGGTGAATTTAAATAGGCGTAAAAGGGAAAATTAGAAAATAAAAAGGATATCAAGAAACCATAGAGGGGTTCTTGATATCCTTTTTTGTTATTAGATAAAATCTATTTATAATCCGTGTGAAACTACGTTTTGTGATGCCATAGTAGCATATTGATCATGGTTCAGCATACCTTCTTCTGTATGCCAGCCTAGGTGGAAAGGAAGACGATCGCCGTCTAATTCTTCAATATGGTCAACCTCACCATTTAAGTAGCTATTTACACGGTAGATAGCTGTTTTGGCACGTCCAATAATACCGTTTAGACGTACATCTAGAATTTCAAATCCGTTGCCTTTGCAGTCTGTATACCATACAGTACGTAAGGCTTCTATGAAGTCTTCTACATCACTGATAAGCATAGGAAGGACTTCTTCAGCAAGCATAGCAAGGGTGTCGTGGTCTTCTTCAAGGTAAGCTTGACGAAGTTCAACACCAATGGTTGCTTTAGTAGCAAGTACAGTACTTAAGGCTGCATACATTTTAAACATGGATCTATAAGCACAGCTTTTGTATGAGATTGCCTCATATTTATCAGCTAAGTTAGAGTAGAATGTTGTAAGGTCAAGATCCTCAGCATAGATATCAAAAGCACCAAGTAAGATGTCTTGGTATAAGAAATACTTTGAAGGATTGTAAGAGTTAACATTTGGTCTGTCTACACCTTCTACTAAGTTCAGTTCTTCAGGACTTCTAAGGTCTTCTAAGCTAAGACCAGTTAAGTATTTACAACGTCTATCAATCCAAGCATCATCTACATCTTGAAGGTAGCTATGTTCTGCAAAGAAGATAAGACCTAAAAGGGATGTATCGATAGGTGCTTCATCCCCATCATCTCCCCACATTGTAGCAAGGACTTCTTGAATGCCTTGTTTCTTACAAATGTTAAGTGCTGCCTTGGTTGTAAGGAAAGTACGTTCATAGTTTGGTGCATAACCTACCCATTTCCATACCCCACCTGCAAAGATAAGTGGTTTATTGAATTTTTTCTTTAAGTTAATAGAAGCATCGTAGAAATCTTCTTCTAAGTGGTAGTAATCCCAATAAACAAGGCTCATTTTATCTGGAATGCTCTCAATAACACTTTGATCAAGTTCAATGTTTAAGTCGTAGTGGTCTCCAGAAGGTGTAGCAGCACGCATAAACATATCATCCCACATCATTGGTTCAAAGTTGTATTTATCCAGTAGCTTACAAACCTCTTTAAGGTGCATCGCCATAAGTTCTTGATGATGTTTGTAGCCGTTTACTTCAATAGAGCGGCCAAGGCCTAAGTCCCAAGCTTCGTCCATACCAATATGGATACGGTTTGTTCTAAATGTAGCACGAAGGGATTTGAACATATTATCTAAGAACTCGTAAGTTTCTGGTGCACCCACTAAGAGTACATCTGATGTATCTCTGAATTTAAGGGCATAGTTCCATTTAAGTGTTTGCTTAAGGTGAGCAAGTGCTTGGATACAAGGAATAAGTTCAATGCCTAATTTATAAGCATATTCATCTAATTCTTTGATTTCCTCTTGTGTATAACGACCACGCATGTAACCAAAGTAAGGATACTCTGGAATGGTATATGTATCTTCGCTATAAAGCATACATGTTGAGTGACCCATCATAGCAAGATGAACAAGGAGTTGTTTAACCTTGTCTACTTTATACACACTATTACGTGAGACATCAAACATTGCACCTGATACTGGAATAAAAGCTTTTTCTTCATAAGTAAAAGTAGCTTGTCCTTCTTCTACAAATTGCATATAAAGGCTTAACCCCCTAAAGAAGTGGTGCTTCTTTTTGTATGCAATGCTATTTTCTTCCCCACGAATAATACGTAGGCATATTTCATCGTTTTCATCTAATTGAACAACGTTAATATTATCTTCTAAAGCAAGATTAAAGTAATTTCTAATCTCATTTAAGCCAAATTCTAAATCTAGTACTTCCCCAGAAAAATTCATAGTGTTCCTCCTTAGTATGAGCTGAGTTATTCATTTAATAAAACAGTATATAAGAAGTATTTTAATATACTTTTTTTGGAGAGTATAGTGTATATTTTTGAAAATTATTTCAAACAATGGAGTATAAGAAAAAAATAATCAGCGAGGTGTGCTATGGCTAAATTACAAGAGATGATGAGCATCTATATTGTGCTTGTCATGCTAGGAGTAGGGCTGAACATGGCGTTCTTGAGGTATAAGACCTTTAAGCAAGTCAATCACTTAGAAAGAGAAGCACAATTTTCTAGAGTAGTAGGCTATATTTATATTGCTTTAGGCATATGTAGTGCGATTTTTTTAATAATAAATTAGACAACTAGAATGAGACCAATGACAAGAGAGGGTGACCTAAAGTGGATAATGTAAAGCAAGTTAATGAACCTAGTCGTGAAGATGCCTTTCATGATCAGGACAATAAACTCATCATTCCATTCGAAGAATCATTAGATAAGAATATAGATAACATTACTTATTTATTTAAAAATTGTACAGATGTGGTCAAGCGAGAAGTGAATATAGGAACGCTAACACCTATTCGTATATATGGTGTTTACATCGATGGGATGGTTAATCGTGATGTCTTAGAAAATTTCTTCTTAAGTCGTATCATTGATTACAAGAATTTAAATGGTGAACGCATTCCGATGACAGGTCCTAAGACACAGATTATTATGGATCATTTTTCTGCGACTTTTGATATTAGAGAAGCCGAGAACATGGATCAAATGGTAAGTGGAATCCTTTCTGGTGATGCAGCCATTTTTATAGATGGTGAAAAGAAAGGGCTTATTATTGCTTGCCGTAGCTGGCCAGTACGTGGAGTAGGTGCACCGGAGACAGAAGCTGTTGTAAGAGGACCAAGAGATGGTTTTGTAGAAACTATTCGTTTTAATACAGCTCTTATTAGACGTCGTATTCGTGATACCAAGTTAAAGGTAGAGATGACTTCTGTAGGGACAAGAAGCCGTACAGATATTGCTATTATGTATATGGAAGACATCGTAAGACCAGAGCTTGTAGAAGAAGTTAAAACACGTCTTGAAAAATATAAAATAGATGGTGTCTTTGATAGTGGCTATATTGAACAACTGATAGAAGATAGTTGGAAGAGTCCTTTCCCACAAACCCAATCAACAGAAAGACCAGATAAAGTAGCTTCTAGCTTAATGGAGGGGAAAGTTGCTATTGTAGTGGATACCTCACCGTTTGTTATTGTTGTACCGACGACACTCAATACCTTCTATCAAGCATCTGAAGACTACTATCAACGCTGGCAGATTATGAGTTTTACAAGAATTTTAAGATACATTGTATCCTTCTTATCTTTCTCATTGCCAGGTTTATATATTGCAACCATCAACTTCCATCCAGCTATGCTGCCCACATCCATTGCTGTGTCCTTAGCCGCCTCCCGGGAGGGGATTGTCCTGGCAAGTGTGATGGAAATGTTGGTCATGGAGATGGCATTCGAGCTGTTGCGGGAAGCTGGTATTAGGCTTCCAGGTCCAGTAGGACATGCTCTAGGTGTAGTAGGTGGTATCGTTATTGGGCAAGCTGCAGTAGATGCTAAGCTTATAAGCCCGATGATTGTTATTATTGTAGCCATTACAGCGGTAGCAACCTTTGCCATACCAGATTATGGTTTAACAGCAGCTTATAGATTGTTGCGCTATATTTTCTTATTTATTTGTGCCTTATTTGGGTTATATGGGTATTTAATTGCCTTTATTTTATTGCTTGCCCATTTATCTTCATTAGAAAGTTTTGGAACACCATTCTTAGCACCCTATACAGCAGGTGACCAAAATGATTATCGGGACTTTAGGGATACCCTTATTCGCTTCCCTATCTTCTTGCAAAATCGTAGACCACGTTATGCAAGAGAACATCAAAAAACACGTATTCGCTTAAGTGATGCAGATAGTGTAACAGAAACACCACCAGGACCTGATAGTGCACAAACAGCTACAGATATCCAAGGTGAACCAAGGGAAGGAGATGAATAAATATGTATACACATAATGCTAATGTATCTGTAAGACAAATGAAGATTTTATTCATCCTCCAGATGTTTAATATGTCTATGGTGATTTTGCCACGTATAGCAGGTAAAATGGCAGGGCATGATGGTTATTTGCTCCCTATATTAGGTTTTGCCTTTGGAGCAATCTATGTATGGAGTATTGTATCTTTATTAGAACGTTTTCCAGGTGAAGGCTTAGATACAATCGCACCTAAACTGATTACAAAAGGGTTAGGGTGGATTTTAATTGGATTATATGTCATTAAAGTGCTTATAGGAGCAGGGTTAGAAGTACGTATGTTTGCAGAAATGGTGTCACAGGTGTTATTACCTAAGACACCTTTACCAATCATTATTTTAATTTTACTTTTTGCTGTTCATTATTTAATTAAGTCAGGATTAGAAGCAAGTGGACGTATGGCAGAAATTGTAGCTTACTTTGTGTTTGTTCCATTAGCCTTTGTCCTTTCAGTAGTAGCCATCAAAACAGATTACAAGCAACTTATGCCTTTTATGACAGCTAGGCCAGATGGATTTATTAAAGGTGCTTACTTTGTAAGTATGACTTTTATGCCTTTGGAATTTCTACTGATTATAGGTAACCTTGTAAGTAAGCCTCATAAGCTTAAACATATAGGGCTTTGGTCAATAGGTATCATAAGTGTACTAGAAATTATTTTAATTGGTTTAACCTTTACAGGTGTAGGTATGGTGACTTCAACGAAACAAATTTGGCCAATGCTTACTTTAATGGAAAGTATACAGCTACCAGGTTCATTCTTTGAAAATCAAGAAATTTTCATGATGTCTTGGTGGATCCTAAGTGTATATATGTATATCTGTGGCTCTATGTATGTAGCAAGCCTAACCATTAGTAGATTGGCTCACTTTAATAGACAAAATGTTACTATTCTACCACTTATACCAATCGTATTCTTGATTAGTATGTATCCAGGAAGTTTAACAGAAGCGTATAGATACTTATTACATTTCAATGGGAAATTTGGTCTTCTTTTCTTATTCGTTGTACCCATTGTACTTATTGTAATAGCTAAGTTAAGGAAAAAGGGGGGTGAAGGTAATGCCTAAAAAGATTGTAAAATTAATGCTTTTGATAGGCTTATCATGTTTGACCCTTACAGGATGCTGGGATAGTACTGAAGTAAATAATAGATCTATTATCTTAGAGTTAGCAGTAGATAAGAATACGGACTATGCGTATGATACGACCAAGCTTATAGATGATCAACCAATCTATGACATCTACTATGCTATTCCTGATTATGGTAAGCTATCAGGAACCAATACTTTAGCAACCAATGTAGAAACCAATGTTGAGGTTCAAGCACCTACAATAGGAGCAAGTATTGATGATTTAGAAACCAAAAATAAAAATTCAGTAAGCTTTAGTCATGTCAAAGCACTCTTGCTAGGAGAAGAACTACTTAAAGATCCTGAGCTCTTTAAGCGTGCAATGGATTCTGTATCTCGTGATATGCTTATCGCAAGGAATGTGCCTCTACTCGCAGTGAATGGTGATGCTAAGCTAATTACTAAGGTAGAAAGTGAAGAGCAACCTATATTAGGGTTATATATTATGGATTACTTTAATAATGGCGAGCGTGCTTCTAGCTTTTTCAAAAAACAGTTAGTAGGTAATTACATTAGAGAAATGGATGACACAGGTGTATCAACCTTGCCACTATTCCATACAGAAAAAATAGATACCACTGACCCAGAAAGTAAAAGTACAGAGATTGATATAAGTGGTGCAGCAGTGATTCATGATTATGAATTAGTAGGTTATTTAACTAAAGAAGAAGTACGAAGTCAACTTTATATAGAGGGGCAAATCAAAAATACACCTGTTGTGATCTCTGATGAGGGTAGCCTGCTTAGCTATACTGTAAAAAGGCAGCAAAGTAAGCTTAAATTTGGAGAAACACAAACAGGCCCATGGTGCTTAATAGAAATAGAAGTAGAAGGTAATATCTCAGAATACCTTAGTGAAGAAGAATCCAAACTTATAAGTCCCCAAGGATTAGAAGAAGTTAAGCAAGCTATAGCAAATGAGATTATTAAACAAATCAATGTAGGTATTAACAAATCAAAAGAAATGAATATGGACTTCTTAGGAATAGGTGAAGCCTTCTATAGACAGCACCCTAAAATGTGGATGAAGTATCAACCAACTTGGCTTTCTACAAGCTATAGGAATCTACCTATTAGTATAGGCGTTGATGTATCTATACAAAGTACAGGTATTTCTGAATAAAGAAAGGGCATGAAAACTTATAGTAAAAGAGAAGGTCCGGGCAGCGCTATGCATGTGTCCTCTCTTTCGCTTTTGCTCAAATGGACTAAGAAGCTGTAAACTCATACTCAGGTAGAAAGCGCGAAAACTCGGCTACGCCTCAAACACTCGCGCAACCCCCTACCTTCATATTCGTTAACACCTTCTAAGACCACTCTTGAAAAAAGCTACAGTGAGGTCACCAGCATATCTTATGCCCTATTCTACTTTTAAGATGAAGTTTTCACTGTGTAGAACACACCGGTAGAAAGGGCAGACCTTCCTGTAACTTTTTTTGAGAACAAGCTTAGAAGGTGTTGATGAGTGCATGAATAGCCAGTTTTGAGTGTTTCTATGAATACCGAATGTAGATCTTCTTAGCTTGTTTGAGCAAAAGTGAAAGAGGATTGTACACACAGTGGAGCCTTTCCGCACAATATAAACAGTATTTACTTCTCAAGGCAAAAGAGCACCTCAGTTTATGAGGTGCTCTTTCTATGTCCAGGGTATTAAGATTGCTTACAAAAAACTAAAGTTTGAAGTGATCATACATCTCTTGTAATTCTTTAATGGTTTCATTAAGTGTTGTAGAGCGGTCACTGATTTGATATGCATAACTTGTTTGTTGTGAACTTTCTGCATTTACTTCTTCAGTTACGCTTGTAGAATTTTGGATAACTTTTGAGATATCTTCTAAGTTACCATATACAGAATTTTTATCTTCTTGAACTTGTTGAAGAAGGTGATTTACTTTTTGAATCTGCATGTCTACGTTGTGCATTTGATCTTGGATGTTAAGGAAAGTTTGAACTGTTTCATTAACAACAGGAATTTGGTTATCGAAAACTTTCATTGCTTTTGTTACTTCTGTTAAAGCAATTTCTTTTTTCTCTATAATGCATGCAACAGTAGATTCAATAGTTTTAATGGCATTACTTGTTTGTTCAGAGAGGTTACGAATCTCTCCAGCTACGACAGCAAAGCCGCGTCCAGCCTCTCCAGCACGAGCAGCTTCAATTGAAGCATTAAGGGCAAGTAAGTGAGTTTGTTTATTAATATTTGTGATTAAAGTCATGATTTGATAAATATTGCTTGCTTCTTCACCCAGTGATTTAACTTGATCAAAGATGTGCTGACTCATTCCAAGACTATTTTGAGTTTGAGTAGTAAGTGTATCAAGATGTGTTTTAGTATCTGCGCTCATCGTCATTGTATCATGAGAAGCAGATTGAACAGTTACAAGCATTTCATTGACATCATCAATGTTGGTTGAGAGTGTATCCATAAAGGTGAGAGAATGCTCAATACTTGCAGCTTGTTCACTAGCACCGATAGCAATACTGTCAATAGCATCTTGAACTTGAGCAGCAGAAGATGCTGTACTTGTTGAAAGTGTTTCTAGAATATTAGAGTTTTCTTGTACTCTAGTAGTTACATGTTTAGCTTGAGAAATAATAGCTTTTAAAGTGTGTAACATATCTAAGAATCCATCTAATAACAGTTTTGTTTCGTGATTCCCCAATTTAACCTTAGAAGTAATTTCATCTTCTAAATTTAGATCTCCTTGTTTAATACGTCCCATGTAGGATGAAATTTGGTTAAGTGCTCTTGTGATTTCTTTACTAATTAAGATACTAAGTGCAACTACAATCAGAAGCATTACTGCTACAATGACACCAATTTTAATGTAACCGCCATAAACATCTTTTAATAAAAGTTTAAGTGGTGCATCAATGATAATGTTCCAACCGTTTGAACATTGGGTAGTGCTGAGTAAAGTATTATGATTAGTTAAGCCAGTAGATTTCTCCTGTGCTATAAAATCATTTACAGAATCAATGATTTTATCATCTACAGATGTACCAATAAGTTCAGCTTGACTAGAAAGCATAATGTTGAAGTTATTATCTGTAATCATAAAAGGAATTTCATCATCAATATTAGCCACACGTAGAAGGTCTTGATAGAAGGTTGTATCAAGGCTGAATATTGCTATACGGTCAGACTTATCTGTATGTCCAGGGACTGTTTTTGCAATAAAAATATTAGATATTTTATAATCGGGTTCATTCACCCAAAACCAAGTGATTTTGTTTGAGTCGACTATCTTTTTATAGTGTTCTGAGTTTTTAAAGTCTGAAGATGTAAAGTACTTTGAAGCAACGAGTAACTTTTGAAAACTGCTTGTATCATGAATATAAGGTGTTTCATCTCCTGCTAAGATCATCAGGCCTTCTAGGTATTGATCAGTTGTTAAGAGGCTATTCATCTCAGGTTTAAGATTAATAGCAAGCCAAGTACGGTCAGCATCAGATAGGTTATCATATTGACTTGCATATGTACTAAAGTTGGTGTTAGATAAAATGCTTCCCATTTTTAATTGAACGGAGTTAATAGAGTAGTTAACATTATACGTAAGCTGATCAACTATTTTTTGTGAGTACATACTGAGTGAGTTTTGCATAGATTGCATAACTGTTGAATTTGAAAGATTAATAAGGATTAAGCAAGGTGTAATGGTTAAAATTAAAAAGAAAGCAATAAGCTGATGAGACAGCTTGAATTTAACAGAAATGTTTCTGAAGTGCTTAGACACATTGCTTGTTTTTGAATTATTAGATTTATTACTTTTGCTAAATTTGGAAAAAATATTAGTCTTTTCTCTTCTAAACTGAAAAAGATTTGGTTTGATATTAAATTTAGTTTTCATCAAAACTCTCCTAAATAATATAATTAAATAATATAATAATTGTACTACTTGTTTAAAAATAATTCAACAAAAGTATAAAAATGATTGAAAAGGTAACTAAATGATGCAAAATTAATATAATCTACATTAAAGTGGTATAATCTAATTTATGAGATTAATAAAAGGAAGTGAAATAAATGAGTTTGGTAAGTATTATTATTCCTATATATAACGTTCAAAAATATTTATCAAGATGTTTGGACTCCCTTTTAGCACAGACGCTAAAAGATATAGAAATTATACTTATTAATGATGGTTCTAGAGATAATAGCCTTGCAATATGTGAAGCTTATGCAAAGAAAGATAAAAGAATTATTGTTATTGATCAAATTAATCAAGGTGTATCCGTAGCTAGAAATACAGGAATAGCAAAAGCTACAGGTGAATATATAGGATTTGTAGATCCAGATGATTGGCTAGAGCCTAATATGTATGAGTTAATGGTAAATAAAATCAAAGAATCAGATTGTCCAATCTGCTTTTGTAATTATTATAAAGATGAAAAAAACAATAGTGTGCCAAAGGATTTTAAAATTGAGAAGGATCTTTTAGATAAGGAAGAAATAACAGACGTAATCATAAGTAATATGGTGGGAGCAGATGATATTATGCCACACTATAACTTTGTTATGGGATGTGTTTGGAGAGGTCTCTATAAAAAAAGCTTTATGGATCAATATGGACTAGACTTTGAGCCAGGGGTCAATATTATGGAAGACTTAGTGTTCAATATTAGAGCATTGCTGAAGGCAGATAAGCTTTGCATTGTACCAGATCACCTTTATCATTATGTACAAAATCCAACATCTATTTTACACAGCTATAAAAAGAATATGTGGGAAGATCAAATGAGAGTGCATGAACTCTTAGAACAATACATTATAGAAGCAGGTCTAGAGGAGAGAATGAGAAATCGCCTAGACATGCGTTATGTAGGTATGGCCTTTAGTGCTATCTATAATGAAGTACAGGCTAAAAATAAAGAAGATATGCGTAACAAGATGATTAAAGTCAAAGAAATCTGTGCAGATGAAAAGTTTAAAGTAAGTTTAGAACGCATACGCCCTATTAGAGGTAGTGAAGCCTCTGGTAAGCAAGAAGAAATCAGTGAAAAGAAAGTAGTTAACAAGCGTAACAGTAAAAAGGGCATTAATAAAAAGGAAATAATTAAAAGGGAAGTAATTAAAAAAGAAACGTCCAAAAGAGAAATAACTAAAAAAGAAGTTAAGAAGAAAGAAAGTAATAAAGAAGAAACGACTAAAAAAGAAGTAAGCAAAGAAACTCAGCGCCGATTTATACAGATTATTAATAGAAAAATAGATAAAGAAGAAAATAAAAAAGAGCTGGCAGCTCAAGATACAACTGCCAGACGTCTTAGTGTAAAAAAGAAATCAGTAATAAAATAAATTATAATAGCCCATGACAAGAGCTGCCAGAGCAGGAAGGTAGAGATAAAGAAAGTATTAATAAGAGGTTGTAGCGCATACACACCTACAAGGCATAAGCTCATCCATGCAATAGAGAAAGGCAGGCAAATGAGACCTTGAAAGTTGGGGCGCACATTGGAGTAATCCCAGTACAAGATCCCCCAGAAAGATTTGATTAAAAAACCGCTCATATACTCTACTGCAGTAGGTACAATCAAAGCTAGTACAAGCATAATAAAAAAGTTAGAACCAAGTACATCTTTAAAAAACACTAATAGGGTCATAGCAAAGCCATACATTGGTTTAAAAGGTCCGTATAAGAAGCCTTCGCTTTTGAAGTGCTTACGTGTAAATAAGGCATAAAACTGTTCAATCACATAACCTAAAAAAGAGTATAGTAAGAAATTGAACAATAAATAACTCCACATCATGAATACCCCTTTTCCCATAAAATAGATAATTTTAATATCTACTAAAAAAGGGAAAAATATGCATTAATTATTTTTGATAGGTGTATAAAATAAGTTTAGAAGGCAATACTCCTCATAGATAGATTTGAGGAGGATAAGGCCATGACAAAATGGGTTAATAAATATTGGTTAGAAGTTATTTACATATCAAGTGTTTTATGTTTTGTAGGAGTATTTGCACTACTCTCTATGTCGGAGTATGCAACGACCATGTCGCAAGGACTTAGTGAGAGCGTTATTCGCTTCCACGTACTTGCAAATAGTGATACCAAAGAAGATCAGTTACTTAAGGAAAACGTAAGAGATGCAGTCCTTCTTTATATGGAACCTATTCTTAAAGATTCTCCAAGTATTGATGAGACACGTAAACGCATCAATACACATTTAGAAGAGATTACACAAGTAGCTGAACAAGTGATTGCAAACTGGGGTAAGGACTACAGCGTTTATGTAGAACTTAAACATGAGGACTTCCCAACAAAAACCTATGGAGATATTATTTTTCCAGCAGGTAACTACGAAGCATGCCGCATTGTAATAGGAGAAGGTGCAGGACAAAATTGGTGGTGTGTTATGTTCCCACCATTATGCTACGTAGATGCAGCGACAGGCGTTGTACCATTAGAAGGTAAGGAAGAACTTAAAGAAAACTTAACAGATGAACAATATGAGATTGTAGCATTTCAAGCGGACAAACCTTATGATGTAAGATTTAAAATCGTAGAATGGTTTAATAAATAAAGGTCGTTATCAAACGACCTTTTTTTATTTCAAATATTTATTGGAATCACTTAAAGTTTTTACAAAGGCCAAGTTTCGCAAATAGGCAAGTCTTGAATATTTATAATAAAAGTAATACAATTAACTTTAACTGTAGGAATGAAGGGAGAAAGAGGTATCATGAAAGAGAGTATATTAGTGTTATTTGGAGGGCAGTCTTCAGAGCATGAAGTTTCTTTAAAGTCAGCAACTACGATTATTAATCATATGGATACAGATAAATTTGAGATTTACCCAGTAGGGATTACAAAAGAAGGTAAATGGTTACTCTATACAGGTAATAACCTAGACTTTACAGCAAATAGATGGCAAGAAGTAGGTATTCCTGCTGTTCTAAGCCCAGATGCGACAACAAAAAGTTTAGTGGTATTAAAAGAAGAAGAGCCACCAGTGTATATCAGAATCGACAAAGTATTCCCAGTGCTTCATGGTAGAAATGGAGAAGATGGAACAGTACAAGGTCTTTGCAAATTAGCAGAAATTCCATTTGTAGGTTGTGGTGTACTTGCTTCAGCTGTATCTATGGATAAAGCTTTCACTAAGATTGTAGTGAAAGAAAAAGGTGTACCACAAGCTGATTTCGTGCTTGTGTATGAAAGAGAAATGAAAAATGCAGATCAAGTGGTAGCAAAAGTAGAAGGTGCTTTTGGTTACCCATACTTTATTAAACCAGCCAATGCAGGTTCATCTGTAGGGATTTCAAAAGCGCATAATAAAGAAGAACTCATTGCAGGTATCTTAGAAGCGCTTAAACATGATACAAAAGTACTTATTGAAGAGACAATCATTGGACGTGAAGTAGAAACAGCTGTACTTGGAAACGGCGATGTACAAGTTTCAGGTGTAGGTGAAATTCTTGCTGCAGCAGAATTCTATGATTTTGATGCCAAATACAATAATGCAGAATCTAAAACAGTTGTAGATGCCAATTTAGATCCAGTAATTAAAGAACAAATTAGAGCATACGCAAGAGATGTATTTGAAGCAGTAGAAGGCAAAGGTATTTCTCGTATCGACTTCTTCGTAAAAGAAGATGGTAGCATCATCTTTAACGAAATCAATACATTACCAGGATTCACTTCTATCAGTATGTACCCAATGCTCTTTAACGCAGCGGGTATCGAAACACGTGAGCTTGTAACTAAATTACTAGATTTTGCAAGCCTTTAAGGAGAACATTATGGACAATAGACCTATAGGCATATTTGACTCGGGCGTAGGGGGACTTACAGTAGTAAAAGCAGTGATGGAACGTCTAAAACATGAGTCCATTGTGTATTTTGGAGATACCGCAAGAGTACCTTATGGGAGTAAATCCAAAGAAACTGTGACTAAGTTTTCAGCACAAATTATTCGTTTCTTAGAAACACATGATGTAAAAGCCATTGTTATTGCATGTAATACAGTCAATGCAAACTGTATAGAAGAGTTACGTGCTATGTTCCCACACCTTCCAATTGAAGGTGTGGTAGAACCTGGCGTACGTATGGCACTTAAGGAGACACGCAATAATCGTATAGGCATTATTGGAACAGAAGCAACCATTGCAAGTGGTAAATACCCTTACTTATTAAAACAACAAAATCCCAACCTTGAAGTATTCGGTAAGGCTTGTCCACTCTTTGTCCCTCTTGTAGAAGAAGGATGGGCAAACCATAGCATTACCAAAGAAGTTGTACAAGAGTACTTATTACCACTAGCAGAAAAGAATATTGATACTCTTATATTAGGGTGTACCCATTATCCAATGCTTACTCAGACTATAGGAGAAGTATTAGGAGATGGAATTACACTCATTAACCCAGCTACAGAGGCAGCCTTTAGCCTCAAACGTCTACTCAAAAGCCAAGATATGCAAACAGAGCATACAGAGGCGACGTACAAGTTTTATGTAAGTGACCACACATGTCGTATGCAAAAAATGGCGCAAGTCTTTTTAGACTATCCAGTAGAGTATGTAGAAAAGGTAGATATTGAAGCATATTAGATAGACATCCAACAAAACTCCCAAGTTATTGAACCTCAATGGCATGGGAGTTTTATTTCAAGGATATACTATAGGTAAGAATAAATGCTTAGAAGGGAGAAGAAAACATGTTTCAAGAGATTGAAAAAAAGAAAACTCTTTTAGATAGCAAACGTCCATTAAGACCGGAGGTATTAAATAACCTCAAACAATACTTTGATGTAGAGCTTACATACAACTCAAATGCTATAGAAGGTAATACATTAACCATTACAGAAACCAAGGTAATACTAGAAGAAGGATTAACCATTGGTGGAGGAAAAAGCTTAAGAGAGCATCTAGAAGTTATTAATCATCAAGAAGCGATTAATTATATAGAAGATATCGTTAACAAAAACCTAGATATTACTGAGAGAGTCGTTAAAGATTTGCATGCTATTATTTTAAAGAGTATAGATAATAAGAATGCAGGCATTTATCGAAAAAATAATGTTCTCATAAGTGGTAGCAAGCATAGGCCAGTAGAATATATGTTGGTAGAGGAAAAAATGGATGAACTTTTAAGTTGGTATAATGCTTCTAAAGAGCAACTCCAACCTATAGAGCTCGCGGCACTTTTCCACTTCAAATATGTCTATATTCATCCTTTTATTGATGGGAATGGGCGAACTGCAAGATTGCTAATGAATTTAATTTTGCTACGCAATGGTTATCCAATGGCTATCATTAAGAATGAAGATAGAAGTGAATATATGAAGGCATTAGAAATGGCAAGTGTTAATGGGCAAACGGAGGCATTTGTAAGCATTATAACAAGGGCGGTAGACAGTAGTTTGGATACTTATTTATATATGTTACAATAATTTTATTAAAGTGATTGAAGGAGACATAAGATGGAAACTAGAAAATTTAAATTAGTAACAACGCAAAAGTATGAGTCACATGATAATGTAGATGAAATGATCGTAGAGGGTGTAGTTGCTGAACGTAATGGTAGCCAGTACATTAAATTTGACCAAAAAGATGCAACCCATAATATAACAGTGAATAACCTGATTAAACTTAAAGATGGTGTTGTAACCATTAAGCGCTCAGGTGCATTATCTTCAAATATGGTTTTTGATACAGCTAAGCCTTATTCAACAAGTTATGAAACAGAATATGGACAACTTGATTTATTAGTGACGACTCATGAGATTAAAAGTCAATTTGGTGAGGATGTAAGCCTTATGATTCAGTATGAAATGATGATGCAAGGAAGAAAAATAAGTGATAATATATATTTTATAGAGAGTACAAAATAATATTTGCACTTTAAAAGTCGAAAGGGGTTTGGATATGAAGATTAAAAAAGCTATTATACCTGCAGCAGGTCTTGGGACAAGATTCTTGCCTGCAACAAAAGCACAACCTAAGGAGATGCTACCAATAGTAGATAAACCAACGATTCAATATATCGTAGAAGAAGCTGTAGCTTCTGGTATTGAAGATATTGTTATCGTAACAGGTCGTACGAAAAAAGCTATTGAGGACCATTTTGATAAGTCTGTAGAACTAGAAATGGAACTTGAGAAGCATGGAAAAGATGAGTTACTTGAGATTGCAAGAAATGTATCTCAAATTGCAAACATCTATTATATCCGTCAAAAAGAGCCTAAAGGGCTTGGACATGCAGTCCTTACAGCAAAGAACTTCATTGGGGATGAACCTTTTGCTGTCCTTTTAGGAGATGACGTCATTACATCCGAGACACCTTGTCTGAAACAAATGATGGACATGTATGAAAAATATGATTCAACCATTTTAGGTGTACAGACAGTAGCAGATGACCAAGTTAATAAATATGGTATTGTGCAAGGCGATAAAATTGCCGATAGAATGTATACAGTGGAAAATATGGTGGAGAAACCAAGTATTGGTGAAGCACCTTCAAATGTAGCTGTACTTGGTCGTTATATCATCACTCCAGCGATCTTCCCTCTTCTTGAAAAACAAGAAGCAGGAGCAGGTGGAGAAATTCAACTTACTGATGCCCTTTGTAAATTAGCACAGCAAGAGAAGATGTATGCATATGACTTTGTAGGTAGACGCTATGATGTAGGAAGCAAACAAGGATTCTTGGAAGCTACTGTAGATTTTGCATTAGATCGAGCAGACTTACGTGATGAATTCATGGCTTATTTACAAGAAGTTGTGAAGAGAGGGTAAGTGCTAAAGGGAGGCAGCGCATTGAAAAGAGCAATACGCGTGGCAGTTGCAAGTTGGCTTATATTAGGGTCAGCTTGCACAACTTTTGCCATAGATCATAACTATCTTACACAAGAGGAATACGAAAGCTTAGAAAGTTCAATTGTCTATTCAGATAAAGGCATCGTTGTAGAAAATGAGCCAGGACTGGGGTATCTTGTATATAGAGATGCAGCAGGAACAGAAAAAGTAGCTAAATATTATAGTGGTGAGATAAAAGTAGAGAAACAACCTTATTATGATGAGGAAGATAGAATCGGTTATATTGACCAACTCTTCCCTACTTTTAATTTTGATAATCGTGATACAACGATAGGTAATATAAAACCAGGCGACAATATTTATATCCAGTTTGATGATGAAGGTTACATACAATACATAAGCGCATACAATGACTACATTGTACGTTACGGAAAAGTACATACATTTAATATGGGTGCGGGTAGTATGAGAAGTTTAGTACTAGAAGATAGTACAGGTAGACTTTATCACTATAGTATTGGCCAAGATACACCGATTAGCAAAGCCAGTGTACCTTACTCTTTAGGGAAACTTAAAGAAGGAGAATGGGTAAGATTACTTGTTAATCAACGTATACTCGGTGCAGGTCAAATCGAAGAAACCGTAGAAGAGATTGTTGTAGATCCAGATAGTAAGGTCATATCTGGGATTTATAGAGGTGAATTGGTGAGTGTGAATCCTTATCAAAATACTATTGGCATTAAGAATAACCAAGTTCTACAAAAAAATGGTTGGGGGAGGTATGAATCTATCAATCAGCTTCGTGTAGATCCAAAGACTGTAGGTACCTATTACCTGGGAAATGCAGTATCTTTTGACTATATCAAAAATAGAATTAAAAGCTTAGATGGCTATGTGTATGCAGCAGTAGAATCTTTTAGAGGTAAAGACGAAGCGGTTAAGCTCAACTTCCAAACCAAGAAACAAACCACTTTAGAGCCTACAACAGTAACCTATGCTTCACCAGGGGTGGTTAAGCTCTTAACAGGAGAACAAATCTATCTTGCAGATGATGCCATCATTGTAAGAGAAAATCGTCTAGTAGGTCCAGCAAGTATTATGGTAGGGGATCGCATTCAAGCAACTATTACAGGTGAGAATAAACTTGCCGCTGCAAATATCCTACAAGGGGTAGCAGAAGGTAGTTTAGAAGTTTATAGAGGACGTATTAAACGTATTGATAATTACCAAACCTTTGAAGTAGAGACCTTCTCCCTTTTAGAAGATGGTATATGGTATTACCATCCAACACCACAAACCTTTAGTATTCAAGCAAATACCAAGTTCTTAACAGAAAAAGGCATTCAGATGAATGGTATAGATGAGTTCTTAACTTATGGGGATAACTCCAAAGAAAGTGAAGTCTATACAATCATTGCAAAAGGTGGAGAAGCTGTAGCGATTAGTAGTATGCCATATAGTAAAGAAGCTATAAGAGGAGAGGCGTACCTTAGTGAGTCAGGAGATATTCGCCTTAAAGACACTTATTACTACGATCGTACGAAGAAGCGTTGGGCACTTTTAAGTCGTAAAAATGCAACTGTGAACGTAGAAGTTTCACCAAATACAGTGATTGTAAAAGAAGGACAACTGGTATCAGCAAAAGCTATAAAACCAGGAGATAGTTTAATGGTGATGATGGAAAAAAGTATCCAAGATCAAAATAAACAAGATAATAATACAGGCAATGAAAACAGTGTAACAAGTTATACAGCCAAGTCTTATATTGTTATCGTAGAGTAAGGAGACAAGATGAGAAAATTTGCAGCATTTATATTGACATGGATTATCGCAACCACACCTCTTCTTGCCTATGAAGGAGAGATGGGGTACTTTGGAGGCACAGTGCCTGGACAGAAGCTACTTACAACGACTGAAGCAGCAAATACCAAACGTAGTACTTCAAAAATTACTTTACCTTATAAAGAAACCATTTATTTAACAGGGGAACCAGTAGTGGTAACAGGTACCATTCAGTTTAAACCGAATGAAATAGATAAAGAAAAAGGCTCTGGAAACTATACAGAAAGCTATGTCATCAAAGCAGAAGATGCCAGTGGAGAAAGTAAGATTACACGTACCATTTCATTAGAAACCAATTACCTATATGATCCTGTAGCAAGACAGACGACTAAAACAACCGAGATGAAAAAATGGACAGAGTTAGCTGTAGTAAATGGCAATACCTATCAGTTAGATGGCAAGCTCTCTTCTTTTTCAAAAAGTATAATAGAAGACTATACCCCAGGTGCAACTTACTATAGAGGTGATGTGAGTTATGAAGCTGTCTATAAAGATGTAACAGGGGGTGCAAACAATGTAACAGTTACTGTAAATGGACCAATCTATGGCTATGAACATAACTTTGCGAAGACAGAAACACAAAAAAGAAGTATTACCATTGAAAATGGTAAACAAGGCTATT
This sequence comes from Holtiella tumoricola, assembly GCF_027857615.1. Taxonomy (NCBI): domain Bacteria; kingdom Bacillati; phylum Bacillota; class Clostridia; order Lachnospirales; family Cellulosilyticaceae; genus Holtiella; species Holtiella tumoricola. The sequence goes on along the minus strand of NZ_JAQIFT010000061.1, from coordinate 113,345 downwards.
ACATAGAAGAAATGCCAACCTATACGGTTCATAAAGAACTTCAATATGGAGCCAATGAGCCAGATGCCATCAGCTTTGCAGGGAACTACAAAGAGATTATTAGAGGGGAAGGTTCTAATACTTACAATATTATTGCAGGTAGTCCAAACCTTTATGATAATGAATCAGTAGGTAGCTACAATGTATTAGACACACCAAAGATTGAACAACTTTCTGCCGTAAATCTTTCGAAATTCAAAGGGCACCCAGCAGAATCAGACATTAGAAAAATGTATAGTCTTAAGATCTTCACAGAAGATATCAGTAGTTTCTCACCGGATAAAGTTGTTACAAGAGGTGAATATATTAAGATGCTTGTAAATGCACTAGGTATAGAAGTACTAGATACCGAGGAGAAGAAGTCGAATAAGAAGAAAGATGAAGAAGAGGTTGTAATCTTTACAGATATCTCTAAGACAAGTCCATATTATCCATATGCAATGGCGGCCTACAATGCAGGCCTTATAAGTGGAGGGACATTCTCCGGCAGTATGCCTCTTACAAGAGAAGCGATGATTCAACTTAATGTAAAGGCAGTAGGACTAGAACGATTAGGTACAGGTGCAACTCAAACTTCTTATATAGATGATGATAAAATTGCTGTATGGGCCAAACCAGCAGTCTACGCTGCAGCGCAGCTAGGCATCGCACCAGATAGTAATGATTACTTCTTACCTAAGAAGCAAGTCACTTATAGCGAAGCAGCAGCTATGATGAATCAATATTTAGACTACCTACGCTATGAACTACAAAAAGATTATAATGATAAAATGATGCCATAAGACATAATTGCTTATAAGGGAGTAACACAGAGAAGAGACTGTGTTACTCCCTTTTGCTATTAGAAAAGAGATGTTTTAAATGTAAAAGAGTAGGTGTAGATCATAAGGGATTGATTAAGGTGGTAAAACGGCTGTAAGTTGATGAAAACATAGTCAGTATAAGGGGTGCAGCAATAAAGGTATAATATGGATAAATATAGATTAGTTTAATATTTTAACTAAATATTAATAAATATTAACTGAAATGAGAGTACAGAAAAAATTTCCATATTGTTCAAGGGTAGGGTACAAGCCTTGGGAATACAAGAAAGAACCATATTTGTATATTTCTGTAAGATTACACTAACATTACAAACGGATAAAAACACTTGATAACACAAGGAAATGTCTTGTATAATCATCATGTAAACAAAAACGAAGAGCAACGACGGTAGGCGTAACCACTTATTAAAAGTATATTAAAAAATATTAAATAAGTATTACAAAACATTACATACACATCAGCCGAGTCGCTGGCTTAAGACAACTTAGGGAGGCTTTATTATGAAATTACGTCAAAAATTAGCTGTAGTTTTAGCTTCAGCAATGATCATTACAGCAGTACCAGTAGTAACTAGCGCTGCATCAACAAACGGGTTCAACAAAACTTTATCAATCGTAGCTGATAAAGAAATCACAACAGCACAAGGGTTAAACCTTACAGTAAAATACGATGATAGTGCAGTAAAAACAATTGCGAATGGTACAAAAGATACTTTCTTCGTAAATGCAACAGATTTCAAATTCTTAAATGACACAAACGTATACACAGGTGTTGAAAAAGACGGTGTTACAATTACACGTTTATCTGACACTCAATTAAAAGTTGAAGTTAAAGCAGGTACAAACCTTACAGGAAAAGAATTAGAAATCGCTATTGCAGGTACACCATCAAAAGGTACACCAGCAATTATCGTAGATGCAGAAGATTCATTAGCTACATCTGGTAAATATGCACTTTCAACTTCAGAAATTGTAACAGATAAAGTATTAACTGCTACAGCTGGTGATGTTAAAAACATTTCTATCGATGGATATGGTTCAATTGCTGATATCACAATCGAAGAAAAAGCTGCAGATACATTATTAGAAAAAGGTGAAGTAACTATTACATTACCAAACAGCTCAGAATTAAACTTCAATAGCACATATAAAACAGCTCAAGAGATTGAGATTGCTGCAAACAGAGGTCTTTCATCAGCATCTATTAAAGCAACAGCTAAATACTTCGAAGATGCAAATGGAAAACAAGATAGCAAAAAACTTGTAATCACTCTTACAGGAAACAAAACAGCAAGTAGAGGTTCTGTAGTAATTAAAGGAATCAAAGTTGAAGCTGAAGACAAAAAAGCTGATGTAGCTACAGGAGAAGTTAAAGTAACTGTTAAAGCTAATGGTATGGAAGATACTAAATTAGTAGTTGCAAACGTAGCAGATTTTGGTGTTAAACTTAATGTAAAAGAAGAAGTAGAAGTAGTAGCAGGTAAAGATGGCAAAACAGTAAAAGTAACATTAGAAGAAAGTGCGATCGACAGCTTAAACAAAAAACAAAACGTTTACTTCACAGTAGATGGCGCTAAAATTGATGCATCATCTCTTAAAATTGTAGAAGGTGCAAAAGACATCATTACAGCTGCAAAAGCTGATGATGAAGTAGAACTTACTTTAGATGCATCAAAACTTACAGCAGATGCAATTAACAAAGTTGTATTTGAATTTGCTGTAGAAGGTAAAGCTGCTAACACAGGAGATATCGTTTTAAAAGCAGAAAGTAGAGCACTTGAAAATGATATTGAAGTTAAACTTGGTACAGTTAAAGAAGCTGTTAAAGTAGAAGCTCAACCAATGACAGTTAAAGTTGGTCTTAAAGGTCAAAAAGGTGGTCAAGTTGTTATCACAGAAACAGATGCTGAAATGTTACCACGTGGAGAACAAATCATCGTTGAAGTTGCTAAAGATAGCACAAAAGGTATCAATGTAACAGATGCTACAGTAGAAGCTAAAGATGTAGAAATCAAAGATGTTAAAGTAGAAGATGGTAAAATCTTCTTCACAATCGCTAGAACATCTGAAGAAGCTGGTACAATCACAATCAAAGATATTACAGTAGATACAGATAGAACAGTTCCAGAAGGTTCATTCGATTTAGTAATCGGTGGTAAAGCGATTTCTAAAGATAACACAAATAAAGTTTCAGATTCAAAAGATGCTAAATACTTCGAAGATGCAATCACAGTAGCTGATTTCTTCGTAGTAGGTACACCTAACACAGAAGACAATGCTGCAAACGGTCTTAAAAAAGGTACAGGTATCTTTAAAGTTGGAGAAAAATCATACACAGTAAATGGTGAAGCAAAAGAAATGGACGCAGCTCCATACATTGCAAAATCAAACCGTGTAATGGTACCAGTAAGATACGTATCAGATGTATTCGGTATCAATGGTAACGATGTACTCTTCTCTAACGAAAATGGTGGAACAATCACTATCTTTGCTGGTAATAAAGTACTTCAAGTAGTTAACGGAAGCAATATTGCACTTGTAAACGGTGTTAGAGTTCCTATGGACGAAAAAGTATCAATTGTTGATGGTAGAACATACGTACCAGTTGGTGAAATGGGTAGATTATTAGGTGTTGATGTTGAGTGGTCAAACGAAACAAAAACAGCTACATTCTCAAATAAATAATTCAAGATAATAAATTCATCTATTAACATTCCCCTAAAAAGGTGGCATAGTATACAGACTATGTCACCTTTTTTACGTTATGATTACGAATAACACTAAAGGATTGTATTTAAAAAACAAAGGTCTATACTAAAAATGTATACATATATCAAAATATAATCTAAAGGAGAATATAAGATGAAAAAAAGAAATAGAAAAATACTATCCTTTATCCTATTAAGTTGCATGACATTAGTGAGTATGCCAGTTGGTTTAAGTGCTAAATCAACCAACAATTATAATAAAGAGATTTCAGTTGTTCAGGGAACAGAAGTAGATATACAAAAAGGTCTTGTATTTAATATGACTTTTAAGGCAGGAGAATTACAAAGAGGAGCTACATTTGAGATTCAAGCAAAAGATTTTGACTTAAATCGTAGTAATTATAATGGTATTAAGGTCCAAGGCGCAACAGTTATCTATCAGTCAGGTAACAAATTAAAAGTAGTGGTAGATAAAACATCAAAAGAGACAACAATTAGTATTCCTGTTTATGGGACTGTACTCAAAGGTAATCCAAGACTCATTGTAGAAGAGGATTCAGTAGCTACATCAGGTGAATATATAATTGGTGTAAAAGGACAAGTAGACCGCTATGGTTTAACTATATCAACAGGACAAGTACCTAATATATCAGATACAGCAAATGGACAGTTAGCAGATATCATTATAGAAGAGAATGCAGCTGGTACATTAGTATCTGGTACTAAAGTTAGATTAAAGTTACCAAGTGCAACAAATCTAAAATTCCGATTACCTGACACAGATGCTAAAGGGTATGCAACATCTGTAAAGATAGAAGGGATAAGAGGTTTAAATGGTGAAAATATTAGAGTTAAAGCAGAGTATATAGATAATAATAGCAATGAATTATTACTCACGTTAGTAGGTATACAACCATCTTCAGCTAGAGGTGGCATTCAGATCAAGGGTTTAGAATGCCAAGTTGATAATAAAAATAGTCAAGTAGCTTATGGTCCGGTACAGGCCACCATTAGACTAGATGATGCAGATACAACAACACTTACTGTTGCGAATGTTAGTGGAGAGGGTATTAACCTAAAGGTTAAACAGCCTATTAAGCTGACTGCAGGCAAAGGAAGCCAGACTGTAGAAGTGACGATGAGTGAAAATGTTGCAGGAAGTTTGAGTAGACGTAATGATGTGTACTTTGAAGTAAAAGGTGCTAAGATTGTGCCAGGAAGTCTCAAAATGATAGGAAGTGCAGCAGTTACAATTAAAGAGGAAATAGGTGTAAAAGGAAAAGAAGTTACTGGTTTTACTGTAGATACTAGAAAAATAGATCCTACACGTATTAACACTGTAACATTCTCCTTTGATGTACAAGGTGAGGCAGGAACAGAAGGTCCGATAGAGTTAATAGCAGATTCTATGAAATTAGAAGAAAAAGTTACAATTGGTCAAGTAGGATCAGCTCTTGCAGTGACAATGAATACCATCAATCTTAAACCAGCGCTTAAAGATCAAGTTGGTGGTAGTATTACAATAAAGGAAATGAGCTCAGGCATATTCGAGCGTGGCAGTCAACTTGTTGTCTCTATAGGTAGAGGTGCAAGAGGCATTAGCTTTACAGATGCTAAAGTAGAAGTCAAAGATATGAAATTAGGTAATATGAAAGTAGAAAACGGAAGTATTATACTGGATATTGATAGGGGCTCAGATGAAGGTGCTACCATTAGATTAACAGACCTTGAAATGTATGTTGATGCATTAGTAGAAGAAGGAACCTATGACATTGTTCTGAGTGGTAGTGCAGTTTCTGATAATGAAAAAGATAGAATCGTTCTTAAGGATAAGATTAAGGTAGCTAAACAAGCAAGTTCTAATAATCAACAAGAATCAAATGGCCTAGCTAAAGGCACTGCGTCCTTTAAGATAGGCGAAAGAAACTACATTGTGAATGATAAAGTGAAAGAAATGGATGCAGCACCTTATTTATCATCTTCAAGTCGTGTGATGGTACCAGTTAAGTATGTATCTGATGCTTTTGGTATTACAGAGGATAAGATGCATTTTGATAAGGAAGATGGAAAAAGTGTTGTTATTATAGAAGCAGGTCAACGTACACTTAAACTTATAGATGGTAGTAATTTAGCAGAAGTGAATAATGTAGTGAAACCAATGGATGATAAAGTAACCATCTTAAATGGTAGAACTTATGTACCTGTAGGAGAGATGGCTAGGATGTTAGATATAGATGTAGAGTGGTCTAATGAGACAAAAACAGCTATTTTTACCAATAAATAAGAAGATACAAAGGTGTTATTAAATGGTAAATTTTATGTTACTGTAATATTACTTTAAGATTAAGAAATGAATACAGGTGTTGAAAGTTAATTTGAAGAGTCATATACTTAAATAAATAGAGAAATTAAACTTAGTTTTACATAAGGGAGGATATAGTGATGAAATTAAGAAGTAAGAAAATTTTAGCTGTACTCTTAGCAGGGAGTATCGGTACAGGTGCATTTGCAGTAGGTGCTGCAAACTTAACAAAAAATGTACAACTTAGATATAACAACATTGCAGTTAAAGTAGATGGGCAAGTTAAACAACCAAATATGGAACCATTCTTCATTGGAGACTCTGTTTATGTATCACTTCGTGATGCAGGTCAATTAGTAGGGAATCAAGTTAATTGGAATGGCACAACACAAACAGTAGAAATCAATACAAATACAATATCTAACTCAATTATTGAGCAAGATCTTGCAAATAAAAATCATCAATTAGCAGTTGCTAACTCAAAAATTAAAGATATGGAAGCTAAAATTGCTAAATATGAAAAACAACTTGGTATAACAGATGACAAAGAAGATAGCAAAGATGATGATAAAGATACAAGTACATCTAAAGAATTAGATCTTAAAGCAACACTTAAAAATCTTGAAAAATACTATAGTGATAAATATGATGTAGAGTGGACATTCCGTCTTAAAGGTGATGAAAGTAAATTAACCTTTGAAATAAGATATGATAGTAAGAAAGATGGTAAATACTTCAAAGAAATCTCTAAATCTACACTTGAAAAGTTCACAAAAGATATGGTGAAAGATATCCAAACAGAATGTGGGTCAATCAAAGTGGTTGGTGAAGTCTATGACACTTATGATGAAGTAACAGTAGCAACATTTGAAATGTCCACAAAAGGATCATTCGATTTTGAATACAAACGTAATAGCAATTACAAACAATCTGACTTAGATGATTTTGCAAAAATCTTAAAAAATAAATTTGGCACTTTCCCAAGACTTGACTTAGGAAGCATGTTTGATGGAAGTTCTATTCGTGTTAGAGATGTAAAACTTGAAGCGAATAATGATGTGATTGAATTCTCAATCTATACAGATTATGCAGATATGACAGTAGCAGATAGTGCTTGGTATGAAATGAATAGTACACAAAAAGATAAATTAGAAACTTATTTAAATGATATGCAGGATTATATTGAAGATGAATTTGATACAAAAGCAAAAGGTTATGTATATAACGAAAGTAAAGAAATCATTGCAAAATATGATGGTAGTTTAAAACTTAACTAAATAGAATAAGAGAATTTGTTACAGGAAAATTACAAATCTATTTAGAAAGTTGACTTTGAATATATACCATTATATAATTTAACATGAAATGGAAAGTTATATATTAAATTAAATTATAATTATGAAGGGGGACGTTAATAATGAAATTACGTCAAAAATTAGCAGTAGTTTTAGCTTCAGCTATGGTTATCACAGCTGTTCCTGTAACTACAATGGCTGCTTCAACAAACAGCTTCAACAAAACTTTATCAATCGTTGCTGATAAAGAAATCACAACAGATCAAGAGTTATTTTTACAAGTAAAATACTCAGATAATGACAAAACAAACAAAGATGCAGATGTATTCTTCATCAACGCAACAGATTTCGAATTCAAAGAATCATCATACAAAGAACATGCTTCAACTGTAGCAACAACAGCAAAAGTTGAATGGTTATCAAAATCTCAATTAAAAGTAACTGTAACAGATAAAACACAAACAGCTTTAATTCCAGTTGCAGGTACACCTAAAAAAGGTAACCCAGCTATCACTGTAGATGGTGAAGATTCACTTGTAACTTCAGGTAAATACTCACTTACAGGTGCAGAAGTTGTAACAGATAAATTATTAGCAGCTACAGCTGGTGATGCTAAAAACATTTCTGTAGATGGATACGGTTCAATTGCTGATATCACAATCGAAGAAAAAGTTGCTGATTCTTTAAGCAACAAAGAAGTTACAATTACATTACCAAATAGCTCAGATTTAATCTTTAACTCAAAATATGCAAAAGGTGCAGATTTAACAGTTGAAGGTAAAAGAGGTCTTGCTGGTAAAGTAACAACATTAACAGCAAAATACTACCAAGATGAAAAAGGTAATGTAGACAATAAAAAACTTGTTGTTACATTCCCAAAAATGACAGCAGGAACAAGAGGTTCTGTAGTACTTAAAGGTATCGAAGTTCAATCTGAAGATAAAAAAGGTAACGTAGGTACTGGTGAAGTTAAAGTAACAGTTAAAGCTGAAAAAATGGAAGATACAAAATTAGTTGTTGCTAACGTAACAGAATACGGTGTATCATTCAAAGTTGACGAAGTAGAAAAATTAGTTTCAGGTAAAGGTTCAAAAGAAATCGAACTTGCAATTAAAGAAAATGCTGTTGACAGCTTAGATTCTAAAAAAGATATCTACTTCACAATTGAAGAAGGTTACTTCGATGTTGAAAGCCAAGTTAAATTCAACGAAGCTAATGCAGAAAAAGGTCTTTCAATCAATAAAGATTTAGATGAAATCACACTTGACTTAGGTCATAAAAACACAAAAGATGGTAAAACTACACCAATCTTTACAGCAGATAAAATCAATGAATTCAAATTCAAAGTAAATGTTGCTACAAAAGCTGAACAAAAAGGCCCAGTAGTAGTTGTTGCATCAAGCAAAAACTTTGAAGAAGATATGAAAGTAGAAGTTGCTACTGTAACTCCAGCTGTTAAAGTTGAAACAGAAGCTATCACAGTAAAAGCTGGTCTTAAAGATCAAGTTGGTGGTAAAATTGTAATCAAAGAAACAGAATCAGAATCACTTGAAAAAAATAAAGAAATCCGTATCAACTGTGCAGAAGCTAAATACGGTTTCGATGTTAAAGATGCAAAAGTTAAAGTAACAGGTGGAGATATCCAAATTGACTCTGAAGTTAAAAATGGCGAAATCATCATCAAAGTTACAAGAACATCTGATGAAGCTTCAACAATCACAATCAGTGATCTTGAAATCACAACAGATAGAACTGTTCCAGAAGGTACATTCGACTTCCAAGTTGGTGGTACAGCTATCTCTACATTAAACAACAAAAAAACAGGCGAAGTTAAAGATAGTAAAGATGTATACACAAGCCAATACAAAGATGCTATTAAATTAGCTGATTTCGTTAAAGTTGGTACAAAAAATACAGAAGATCTTCCAAACGCTGCTGTAGCAAAAGAAATCGTTTTAACAGCTGGTAGCATGGCTTATACAGTAAATGGTGAAGCTAAAACAGCTGATGCTGCAGTAACAATTAAAGATGCAAGAACTATGGTACCAGTTCGTTTAGTAGCAGATGAATTTGGTAAAGTTGATTTCGGTACAATCAATGGTGTTGGTACAGTAACAGTATTCAAAGATGGTAATGTACTTCAATTCCAAAATGGTTCAAACATCATGAACAAAAATGGTATTGCTATTCCTATGGATGCTAAATGTGAAATCGTAAATGGTAGAACATTTATTCCAGTTAAATATGTTGCTGATGGTCTTGGAATCAGCTACACATGGGATGCTGCAACAAAATCAGTTACATTCACAAACTACGCTAAATAATTTGTGTTTATGAAAAAAAGCAACTCCTTCCCAGGAGTTGCTTTTTTTGTTGTTTATTAATATATATTTCACAGTAGATATGCTATAATACAAGACAAGAAGTCATATCAGAAATAAGAGGTGAAATATGATTGAAAAGGAAAAAGAAGTTCAGGGTAAATATACCTTCAATTTTAAATGGGTAGTGTTTATTCCTATAATGTTATTATTAGGTGTAGTGCCGCTTATGGTCAGACTTGTAAAAACAGATATCCCAGCTGAATATATACTTTATATAACAGGAAACAACATTGATTTCTTTACTCAATTTAAAGCGCAAGCTATTGTAGCACTAGTAATTGTTATGGGAGTCATTTTATTCTTAACATGGAAGAAAGAATATGTAAAAAAAGATAAAATATCTTATATTTACTATGGAATGTCAGCTTTATTTATAATGATGACATTATTATCAGGATTTTTATCTTCTTATAGAGAAGTAACAACATGGGGGCTTCCAAATCATGCAGAGGGTATGGTAATTTTAGTATGTTATATTGTTATGATGCTTTATACATACTATTGTGTGAAAGAAAAAAAAGATTATAAATTTATCCTTATACCTTTAGCGTTTTTAGTAGTGTGTACAACAGTACTAGGGTTTTTCCAATATATTGGTAAAGATTTATTTATGACAGAATTAGGGAATAAGATTATTATCCCTGAACATTATGCAGAGGATAGAGGAATATTAACAGGCCTATATGAAAGTAAGCGTATATATGGGACCATGTTCCATTACAATTATGTAGGTAGTTTTGCTGCAATGATGGTTCCACTATTCTTAACTTTGACTTGCTTAATGAAAGGGTATAAGAGTAAATTAGCTTTTGGATTTTTAAGCCTATGTAGCTTATTCTTACTTTTTGGTAGTACATCTAGAGCAGGTCTTATAGGTTTTGCTTGTAGTATTGTTGTATTTATTATTTTGTTTGGAAGAAGTTTTATGAAGCATTGGAAGGGACTAGTAATAGCAGTTGTTATAGGAATGATAAGTGTTATAGGATTGGATATGGTTACTCATGGAAGTATCTTTTCTAGGGTTCCAGCCTTAGTTGCAGATATAAAAGAGATGTTCCAATCAGCACCACAAGATTTCGGTTATAAATCTAATTTACCTATTCAAGATATTATTCAAAAAGATGGTAGAATTACATTCAAACTCAAAGATAAGTCACTAACAGTGAGTATGACAGAAGACGGGCCTAAATTTGAAGATGAAGTTGGTAATGAAATTGTATATATTTATATGGATTTAGGCCAAGGCGCTAGATACTTTACTCAAGAACAAAAGTTTGAAGATATGATCTTCCATGTAAGACAAGTTCAAGATCAATATTACTTAATTTTAGCGTACCAAAATACAAAAGTATTAACCTTAGGAATGAGTGATGAGGGGATTCAAATAGTAGATGATTACACTTATGAACCTAAAGAGCTTGTTGAACCACCTGCTATTGGATTTAAAGGTAAAGAAAGGATGGGGTCTGCAAGGGGATACATTTGGTCTAGAAGTTTACCACTTTTAAAAGATACCTTATTCCTGGGATTTGGCCCGGATACTTATGCATTTGAATTCCCACAGGATGATATATTAGGGAAATGGTATGCTTATGATACACCTAATATGGTAGTAGATAAACCTCATAATTTATATTTACAGATTGCTATCAATGAAGGTGTAATAGCATTAATAGCGTTTTTAGTATTAGTTGGTACTTATATTGTACATGCTATTCAACTATATGGATTTAAAAAAGGTTATAGCGTCATAGAAATACTAGGGAGTGCAGTGCTTCTTGCTATTATAGGTTACTTAGGTGCTGGTATGTTCAATGACTCTGTTGTACCCGTTGCACCTATATTCTGGATCCTTTTAGGGACAGGTATGGCAACTAACTTTATAGTAGCTAAAGAGCAAAAAGGAGCACGTGCAAAAATGTCACATGCAACGATTAATATGAAGACAAGAAAACATGTATAATTAAAATAAGGGTGACCTCATATGATAATGAGGTCACCCTTATTTTAATAGGCATTTTTGTTAACAAATCCTTTGAATATAGTTAATAGTATGATCTTTAAATCAAAGCTAAAGGTCCAATTTTCAATATAGTATAAATCATGCTCAATACGACCTTCTATAGAAGTATCACCACGATAGCCATTAATCTGGGCCCAACCTGTAATGCCTGGGCGTACTTGATGTTTGATCATATAACGAGGTATGGTTTCCTTAAATTGATCTACGAAGAAAGGTCTTTCAGGACGAGGTCCTACTACAGACATATCACCCTTGAGTACATTGAAAAACTGAGGAAGCTCATCAATACTTGTCTTACGCATAAAGCTACCCCATTTAGTTTTGCGGGGATCATTAGGTGTAGTCCATTTAGCTTTTTCTTCTTCTTTAGTTTGGACACGCATGGAACGGAACTTATACATATTAAAGTTTTTACGATTAAGGCCAACACGCTCCTGTTTATAAATAATAGGGCCAGGAGAAGTAAGCTTGGTCATAAATGCTGCAAAAAGTAAAAGTGGGCTTGTAAGAGTAATGGCAACTAGAGCAAAAACAATATCAAAACTACGCTTTATAAAGTTTTTAAATACATTATCAAGAGGAACATGACGGATATCAATAACAGGTAGTCCATCTAAGTCATCCATATAAGGTTTAGCAGGTATATATTTATGATAGTAAGGGATGATCTGAGTTTTAACTCCAGATTTTTCGCAGATTTGAAGAATATAGCTAAGCTCTATAAGATCTGATCCAGACACTCCTATAATCACAATATCAATAGTAGATTTAGAAAGGAGAGTTTCTAGGTCCTCTACTTTTCCAGCCACGTCATATCCTTTAAAACTTGTAAGGGGATGTGTATTAGAAGTAACAATACCGGCAATGTTATATCCCCAATGGGCATTCTTGGCGGCTTTATCTAGAAAAAGTGCACTACTATCGGTGGTTCCTACAACTAAGCAATGTTTGAGATTATAGCCGAGTCGGCGGTATTTTTTGAGAATGAGACGAATACCTATGCGACAACCTATAGTAAGACAAGTATTAATGAAGAAGAATAAAATAATTGTCAAACGGGAGAAGTCAATGACTTTAAAAGTAAAGAGGCCTACCATAAGAATAATACCAGCCAAAATATTTGTTTTTATAATGGCGGAAACTTCAGTATGAAAAGGCTTAGTACGCCTAGTACTATAAATATCAAATATATTATAAAGGATAAAGTACACAGGTAGACACAAGATGATTGGTTTGAGAGATGTACTCAAAGTAAGTGAAATCGTTCCACTATCTAGTAGGTAAAAGCGTGTACTATAGGCAAGTATGTATGACAAAACGATCAGTAATAAGTCTAAGAAAATTTGTAGACGATTTAAGTAACGTTGATTTTCTCTAATCATATATAAAACTCCTTTTAAAGCTTAAAGATATATTTATTATACTATATTAAAAGTAAAATCACAAAAGGTCACAGGTGTAATAGGCTATGTAAGGGGGATGTAATATATACCAGCTATAAATCAACAAAAAGCATTAAATAGTGAGTGTGTCTATGATATAATAAAAGTAATGTAGAGTATAAAAATAAAAGAATTATAGAAAAAAATAGAAATAAAAATAGAAGTCAAAATAGAAAAGGAGAATAACATGAAAGGAATTATTTTAGCAGGGGGATCAGGGACAAGACTTTATCCTATTACAAAAGCAGTATCTAAACAGATTTTACCTATATACGATAAACCAATGATTTATTATCCATTATCTACACTGATGTTAGCAGGGATCAGTGAGATACTTATTATTTCTACACCTAGGGATTTGCCAGTATATGAAGAACTGTTAGGGGATGGTACAGAACTAGGAATGCAAATTAGTTATGCAGTACAAGAAGAGCCTAAAGGTCTTGCACAAGCCTTTACTATAGGTGAAACATTTATAGGGCAAGATAAAGTAGCATTAGTATTGGGAGATAATATCTTCTATGGCAAAGGATTTACAGGGGCCCTTAGAAGTGCAGCGGATTTAGAAGAAGGTGCTGTTATTTTTGGATATTACGTAAATGATTCAACAGCTTATGGTGTAGTAGAGTTTGATAGAGAAGGCACAGTTGTATCATTGGAAGAAAAACCAAAACAACCAAAATCTAATTATGCTATACCGGGACTTTATTTCTATGATAATGATGTAGTTGAAATTGCTAAAAGTATCCAACCTTCGGCAAGAGGTGAATTAGAAATTACTTCTGTTAATGAAGAGTACCTTAATAGAGGTAAATTAAAGGTAGAACTCTTTGGGCGAGGCATGGCGTGGCTAGATACAGGTACGTGTGAAGGATTAACAGAAGCAAGTAGTTTTGTTCAAGCGGTTCAAAAGAGACAAGGTCTTTATGTGGCATGTATAGAGGAAATTGCATATAGACAAGGGTGGATTAACAAAGAACAATTACTTAGGCTAGCAGAACCAATGGCAAAGACAGAATATGGTCAATATATGATTCAAATAGCAAATGTAGAGAGATAGATCTAAGAATTTAAATAGAGAAGGAGTAATGAATATGAAAAATATATTAGTAACAGGTGGTGCAGGTTTTATTGGAGCAAACTTTGTAAAGCATATGCTTAGTACATATGACTATCATATTATTAATTTAGATGCCCTTACTTATGCAGGAAACTTAGAAAATTTGAAAGAAGTGATGGAGCACCCAAACCATACTTTCGTCAAAGGGGATATTAGAGATAGAGAATTAGTAGATAAACTTTTTGAAGAGCATACAATTGATACAGTAGTTAACTTCGCAGCAGAGTCACATGTAGATAGAAGTATTGAAGATCCAGAAATCTTCCTTTCAACCAACGTGTTTGGGACACAAGTGCTCCTCGACACAGCTAAGAAATACTGGAAGGTTAATCCACAAGATAAATACTGTCGTGAATTTAAAGAAGGCGTGAAATATTTACAGGTTTCTACGGATGAGGTATATGGTACTCTTGGTAAGACTGGTATGTTTACAGAAACAACACCATTAGCACCTAATAGCCCATATTCTGCATCTAAAACAAGTGCAGATCTTTTTGTAAGAGCATATAACGAGACGTTTGGTATGCCTATCAATATTACAAGATGTTCAAATAATTATGGACCACTTCAATTCCCAGAGAAGCTTATCCCACTTATGATCAATAACTGTAAGAGGGACAAGCAGCTTCCAGTGTATGGAGATGGTATGCAAATTCGTGACTGGCTACATGTAAAAGACCACTGTACAGGTATTGATACCGTACTCCACAAGGGTAGAATTGGAGAAGTATACAATATTGGTGGAAACAATGAAAAAGCTAATATTGAAATTGTTAAGCTTATTATTGAGAACTTAGGAAAAACAGAAGATATGATTAAATATGTTCAAGATAGACCGGGACACGATAGAAGATATGCGATTGATAATACCAAGATTACTACAGAGCTAGGATGGAGTCCAAGCTATACCTTTGAACAAGGTATTAAAGAAACAATAGATTGGTATCTTGCAAATCAAGAATGGATGGACAAAATTGTATCGGGCGAGTATATGAATTATTATACTAATATGTATAAATCTATATAGGAAGTGAAGAATTGAGATTATGAAAAAGAGTCCTTTTAAAATACTATTTTTTGCTATGATAGTATTTTTTAATATTTGCATTCTCTTATTTGCGAATATAGATAAGGAAAGACAATTAACAATTGGGTATGAAGTAGCTTCAGATACACAAGGGATTTATGAATTATTATATAGTGAAGAGGCATTTGAAGAAGGAAATATTAATGTTGCTAGTGAGAAATATAAGGATATTAGTATTGAACAAATAATAAGTTATAAAATTCCTACTGCAACAAGGTATATAAGATTAGATTTAGGAAATAGTCCAGCAAAAATCAATATTAAAAATGTCAAAATGAAATATTTTTGGTACACAGAGAATTTGACAGAAAAAATATTTATTAATAACCTAGAGATAAAAGATATTGATAGTATAAATTTAGAGGATAATGATATTAGTATTTTATCTATAGGTTCAGATCCTTATATTTTATATAAAATAGATGAGGCTAGTATTTTAGAAATTAATAAAGTCGATGATAGTATAAGTTATATGTTTAAGATACTTATATGTATACTTATAACTAGCTTAGGAATTGTATTCTATAAAACAATTCCTTCTATTAAAAGTTTAAGTATAGAACTAATGAATAATAAAAAGCTGATATGGACTTTAGCGAGAAATGATTTTAAAACAAAATATGCAGGCTCATATTTAGGAATCATATGGGCATTTATTCAACCAATAGTAACAGTATTAGTATACTGGTTTGTATTCCAAGTAGGATTTAAGGCTGCACCAGTAGAAGAATTTCCTTTTGTATTGTGGCTTATAGCAGGTATGGTACCATGGTTTTTCTTTAATGATGCAATTATGAATGCTACAAATAGTTTGATTGAGTATAATTATTTAGTAAAAAAAGTAGTTTTTAAAATTAGTGTATTACCAATAGTTAAAATTATTTCGGCTCTTTTTGTCCATTTATTCTTTATATGTTTCTTAATGATTATGTTTATAGGATATGGGTATATGCCTAATATATATTTTGTACAAACTTTATATTATTCATTATGTATATTTGCTTTAGTATTAGGAATTTCATATATGACATCAGCTATAATTATATTTCTAAAAGATTTAGGACAAATAATAACGATATTTTTACAAGTAGGAATGTGGATGACACCAATCTTATGGGATTTTTCTATTATTCCTGAGACCTATCAATGGATATTTAAATTAAATCCTATGTACTATATAGTTGAAGGATATAGGGACT
Source organism: Holtiella tumoricola (assembly GCF_027857615.1). NCBI lineage: Bacteria > Bacillati > Bacillota > Clostridia > Lachnospirales > Cellulosilyticaceae > Holtiella > Holtiella tumoricola. Next base: position 96,922 of record NZ_JAQIFT010000061.1, on the reverse strand, counting down.
CATTAATTAATCAAGTTTGGTTCTGGGAAAGATACAATCAGACAATTTATTTTTGGGGCGTTACAATTAGCTTATTTATTGTAGGTACAGTGATGTTTAAAAGATTAAAACCACATTTTGCAGATGTATTGTAGAAAGAGGTACATTAATGACTAATATAATGATTAAAGTTGAGAATTTGAATAAAGTATATAAATTATATGAAAATCCAATAGACCGATTAAAAGAATCATTAAACCTTGCTAAAAAGCTTTATCATAAGGAGCATTTCGCTTTAAAAAATATAGAGTTTAGAGTTAATAAGGGAGAAACAGTAGGAATAATAGGTACAAATGGTTCGGGTAAATCTACATTATTAAAAATCATTACAGGTGTATTAAATCCTACACAAGGAAGTGTAGAGGTAAATGGAAAAATCTCAGCTTTATTAGAATTAGGAGCAGGCTTTAATCCAGAATATACAGGAATAGAAAATATTTATTTGAATGGTACTATGATGGGTTATACAAAAGGTGCTATGGATAAAAAAATAGCAGATATAGTTGATTTTGCAGATATTGGAGACTTCATTAATCAACCTGTAAAAACGTATTCAAGTGGAATGTTTGTTAGACTTGCTTTTGCAGTGGCAATAAATGTTGAGCCAGAAGTTTTAATAGTTGATGAGGCCTTATCAGTGGGAGATTATCGATTCCAAGCAAAGTGCTATGCTAAAATTGAAGATATGAAAAAAACAGGGGCAACCATTTTACTTGTAACACATGATGTAGATTCAGTAAGAAAGTTTTGTGATAGATGTATATGGATTGAGAAAGGGGTTATCCAAGAGATTGGAGACGTAAAGCCTGTTACTTCTCATTACTTAGCATTTACTAATAGTAGTCATAATGAAAATAATACTAATATAGTAAATGAGGAAATAGAAGTAACAGAAGCAACAGGTATAGAACTTTACCCAGAATTAAAACCTATAAATAGATGGGGAGAATATCCTAATATCATAAAACATGTAATGATATACAATACATCACAAGAAATTGTGGAACACATAGAATTAAAAGAAGAATTTTGTATAAAGGTAATTTGTGAAGTAAGACAGGAAGAAATCCAAAAACATGAACTAGGCATTGCAGTAGCAATTAAAAATAATAAAGGTCAGGATTTAATAGTAATTGATACTTTTAGAGATAAAATTAAGTTAAATCGTGCAGGAAGGTATTGTATAGTATTTAAACTTAAAAACTATTTTATTCAAGGTGAATATTATATTGTTGCCAGTTGCGAGAGCAGGGAGCAAGCTATTCCGACTTATTTAGATCATGTTGATGGTGCATATCATTTTAAAGTAATAGGAGATAAATGTTTATATGGTATGCTTAATGTACCGTTTAATGTACAGGTAGAAAAAAGACCTAATTAATTTGAGGGAATATCAAGAAAGGAAGACTTATGAATGAAATAAATAGTTTAGGATGGTGGAATGAATATTTTCAAGAGCAGTGGGAAGAAAATAGCGGAAAAGAACAGACTACCTTTTTTGTTAATATAGCATTGGAACACATCTCTACATTTATAAAGAAGGACATTATAGAAAACAAATACAGTATTTGTGATTTTGGATGTGCCTTAGGACAAGGAACAAATATACTAAAACAAGCATTTACAGAATCAAGGATCACAGGTATTGATTATTCAAGTGAAGCTATAAAAAAAGCAAAAAGCATTTATAAGGAACTAGAATTTTTAGAAGGAAGTATTAATGATATAGATTCATTTGATATTATATTTACATCTAATACTCTAGAACATTTTGAAAATCCAATAAGTATGATAGAGGGAATATTAGCAAAATGTAAAAGATATTTTATATGTATGGTGCCATTTGAAGAATATACAAGATGTGAGAGTCACTTATTTACTTTTGAAAAAGAGAGTTTTCCAAAAAAAATAGGTGATTTTGATCTTGTAGCAAGTGAGATTATTGATTGTAGACAATATGCTTCTAGATATTGGGAAGGAAAACAAATACTTGTGATTTATAAGAATAAGGAAAAGGAGTCATTGAATACGGTTATGAAGGATAAAACAAATAATGATAAAGTTAGAATTTGGGACCGTGTTGCTGAAGGCTATATTACAGAGATTACAAATTCAGATATTGAAATTGCTAATAAAATGACTGATGTTTTAGATAAATTAGGTATCGATAGTGGAAGTAAGCTTCTTGAATTAGGATGTGGTAGTGGACATATTTCCGCTATGCTAGGTGAAAAAGGATATAATATTTCTTTATTAGATTTTAGTCCGGTAGCAATAGAAAAATCTAAACAAGTATGTGAAAAATATAATATTGAAGCGACTTATTACGAGCAAGATTTCTTTAAATTAAAAGATATAGAAACGCAAGATGTAATATGGAATAGCGGAGTATTGGAACATTTTGATGAGAAAGAACTCAAGGTATTATTAAAACAGATTAAAACAATAGGTGCAAAATATTTTATATTTTTAGTACCTAATGTTCAATCATTACCATATTTGTTATTTAGATATCATAAAATGGCTCATGAGGAATGGGAATATGATTATGAGTATCTAAGAGATAATTATGAATGTATTATAAATAGTGTAGGTATGAAAGTTATACATACACAATATTTGGCAAAAGAGCTAACAAATTATCTATTTTCGGTAGGAAATAAAAGTAAAGAATATATACAATATTTAAATGAGATGAATAAAAATGGATTATTGCCTACTGAGCAACTCTACTTAAAAATGTATGTAGTTGATATGGAAGGATCAGAACAATCTCTTGAAATTGATACAGGAAATGTAGATGAAATCAAATACAAAACTGATAAATTTGATTTAATAAGTAAAGTAAATGGATATAAACATGAGATAAAAGAGCTTAATGAATATATGGACAAGCAATTAAAGCAAAAAGAACTAGAGGTATTAGAAAAAGATAATGAATTAAAAAGAATATTAGAGCAGTTGGCAGAAGCAGATGAAGTACGATTACAGCAAAAAAAGGAACAAGAAAATCAATTAGATTATTTACAAAAAGAAATAGAGCAATTAAAAGAAGTAAATAATCATAACATTAATCAACTTAGTCTGAAAAATGATGAGATACAAAAGCTAGTTGTAAGTTGTCAAGATAAAGAAGAAAAAATTAATTTTACTAAAGCTCAAATAAAGAATTATGAAGAAACCTTAAAAGAAATTTATGATTCACACTTATGGAGAGTAGGTTTAAAATATTATCGAATTAGAGATAAATTTCCACTAACTAAATGGATACATGGAGTAGCTAAAAAGAAAAGATTACAAAAAAACTTAGAAATGGTTACTAATGAGCAGGCTAATTCAATAGATAATAAAGTAGTAGAGTGTAAAAATATTATAGAAGATATAAATGAACAAGTGGTACAGCCTTCATGTATTACTATGTGTGAAGAGCAAGTAGTAAATCAATCATATACTAAGCAAGATATCATCTTGCTGTCAGTTATCGATTGGGATTTTAGATTCCAAAGACCGCAGCATTTAGCTAAAAATTTAGCGAAGCTAGGCCATCGTGTATTTTATTTTAATGCAAATTATATATCTCCAGATGTAAAGGTTAAAAACATTGATAGCAATTTATTTGAAGTTACATTAGGAAATTCGTATGGAGAAAGAATATACGATATAGAATTTGAGCAATTGACTAATGAGAGCTATAAAAAAGAAATTAGATATATAATGGACCGATATAATATTAGAGAAGCCAATATTATTGTAGAGTATCCAACTTGGGAACCTGTAGCTAGATATATGAAAGAAATATATGGATTTAAAATAGCATTTGATTATATAGATGATTATACAGGATTTGAAGAAACAAATAATAGTGCACTTTTAGTTCATACAAAAAGATTACTTAAAATAAGTGATTTAACTATTGCTACTTCATTATTTCTTCAAGAAAAAGCTTCTCAATATAGCAATAATGTAACCATTATTAGAAACGGTACTGAATTTGAATTCTTTAATAAGGCTTATAGAAAAAATAGAGCGACTGATAATAGGCCTAAGATAGGATATTATGGTGCAATTGCGGAATGGTTTGATGTTGAAAAAATAGCTTATATTGCAAAAAATAAACCTGATTATGATATAGAATTAATAGGACATGTAAGTAGTAATGAAGCTGAAATTCTGAAGCAGTACAAAAATGTTAAATTTTTAGGAGAAAAAGATTATAAATCATTACCTAAATATCTAAAGGAATATGATGTATGCTTAATTCCTTTCCAATCAGATATAGATTTAATTAAAGCAACTAATCCTGTTAAGTTTTATGAATATCTAAGTGCAGGAAAGAAAATTGTAGCTACAGAGATTCCTGAACTTGAACCATTCAAAGATGAATATGTATACTTAGCGAATGAAAATGAAACATTTTTAAGATATGTTGAAATGTGTGTAGAAGAACGCGATACATTAAAATCGCCAGAAGAACTAAGAGAGTTTGCAAAAACACATGATTGGCAAGCACGTTGTGAAGTTTTAGAGGATGAGTTAAAACAAATACATCCACTAGTTAGCATTATATTAGTTACTTATAATAATTTACATTATACAAAACAATGTATGGAAAGTTTATTAAATAAAACAGCTTATCCGAATTATGAGGTTATTATTGTAGATAATGACTCAAAAGATGATACGCCAAACTATTTAAAACAATTAGAAAGAGAACAAGAAGTTGTAAAAGTAATATTAAATGATAATAATTCAGGATTTGCAGGCGGAAATAATATAGGAATTAGAGCAAGTCATGGAGATTATATCATTTTATTAAATAATGATACACTTGTGACTAGAGGATGGGTTACAAGCTTAATTAAACATTTAGATAAAGAGAAAATAGGAATGGTAGGACCTGTAACTAATAGTATCGGTAATGAATCACAAATCAACATAGGATATAAAACTACAGAAACGATGGATAAGTTTGCAATTCAATATACTACCCAACATCAAAATGAAATCTATCAAGATATAAAGGTATTAGCTATGTTTTGTGTGGCAATAAAACGTGATTTGATGGAAGAAGTAGGGCTATTAGATGAAAATTATAAAGTAGGCATGTTTGAAGATGATGATTATTCTATGGCTATCACTCAAAAAGGATATGAGGTAGTTTGTGTAGAAGATACTTTTATTCATCATTTTGGAAATGCATCTTTTAAGAAGCTAGAAGATAAAAGATATCAAGAAATTTTCAATCATAATAAGAATTATTTTGAAGGAAAATGGAATGTTGTATGGACACCGCATAAATATCGAGAAGGTGTAAATATATAGAATGAATAGGAGTTAAGGGATATGAAAATTTTATATTTTTCAACTGTGAATTGGAAATGGATTAAGCAAAGGCCACATTTTATAGCAGAAGGCCTAGCAGATGAAGGTATAGAAGTAGAGTATATTTCTTTAACTCCTTTCTTTAAGCAAAAAATTGATAAATTTCCTGAAGCTAATAAAAACGTATTTGTTAATGATAAATATGTAATTCCTCTAGCATCTAAGATATCATTAATTGAAACTATTAATAGATGCTATATACAGAATATTATTGATAAGCCTTATGATGTTATTATTATTACTCATCCAATTCAATATCAATATTTAAAAAAAACATTAGAATATAATCCTAGAATCATATATGATTGCATGGATAATATTCCTTATTTCTATGAAAAAGAATATAGAAATAAGATAATAGAATTAGAAAATGAGATATGTAAAAAAGTAGACAATATTATAGTAAGCTCTTTCTACTTAAAAGATAAAATGATAAATCAATACGGTATAGAGGAAAATAAAATAACAGTTATTTGCAATGCAGTAGCAAGAGATTTAGTGGAAAGAAAGTATAAAGTAATACCTGAAGAATGGATACTAAAGAAAAAAAATATAGTTTATATTGGTACAATAGGTAAATGGTTAGATATAGATCTATTAATCAAATATGCTATTGCTAATAAAGATGAGAATATATATTTGATTGGACCTAAAGAAAATGAGCTAAAAGTATTACCATCTAATATTTATCTATTACCACCAATTGAACATAAATACATAGTTAGTATTATTGAACAAGCGGAAATTTTAATAATTCCTTTTAAGAGTGGGGAGTTAATAGATGCAGTAGACCCTGTGAAAATTTATGAATATAAATCTTTAAATAAATATGTGCTATGTAGTAGATGGAAAGAAATGATTAAACATGAAGATGATGAAACTATTTACTTTTATGAAGATTTAAAAGAATTTGAAGCACAAATGCATGATATACGAACAAAAAATATTCAAAATATAACTTCCTTAAATAAATGCTATATAGAACAAAATAATTGGGATAAAAGAGTTGAAAAATATTTGGAAGTAGTATTTAAATTATGTAATTAAAAGGAGTACTTATGGAGTGTTCTAGTAAAGCGAATAAATTAAAATATGCTATTATCACTATATTATTGTTACCATTTATTTTATTTCCTATAAAAAATATACTTTTAGGAGTATATAGATGGCATATACAACAACCAGAATCATGGCAAGGTTTGATTGAAGTATGTATCATTATAGGTTTATTAACAATAATATTAAAATTTATACAAAGAAAGTATAAAGTAGTGCTATTTTGGATAACCATAGCTATTTATTTAATGTTAAATGGGGTTATTATACCGGTTATTATAACTTATCTATATTTAGAAGGAGTTAAGCATATTGGACATATTACAAAAGATAAATTAAAAATAAATGCCCCATTAAATAATCATATTTTAGATTTTATAATAGGTATTATTACAGTAAGTCTTTGCATGATTATAATGTCATTATTAGGTATAGGAACAATATCTGATTTAGCAGTATTAGTGTTAGTTTTAACAGGAATAGCTCTAGTTATAAATCATAATATACAATTAATTATTATTGATATTAATAACTATATCAAAGATGAAAAAGAACTAATTATTAATATATTATTTAGTTTTATAGTTGGATTAATATTAGTACAATTTGCGAAATCAAATAGGGGTATAGATTATGATTCAATATGGTATGGATTAAGACCTAGCCATGTATTATTTGGAGATAATTCTTTTTATGATAATTTAGGTTTAGTAAGCTTTGTTTATTATTATCCTAAGCTAATGGAGCTATTTTATGCTCCTATTAGTGGATTTTCAGATTATAGTTTTATATATAGTTTTAATATTTTTGTTTTAGGAATGCTAATCCTTTTGACATATAGTTTTATGAGAAGCTTAGGAATGGAGAAAAAAATAACATTAATTGCATTAGCAAGTATTTTTTCTATACCAGCTATTATTGGAATGGGACCTACAGCTAAAACAGATATTTTTACATGCTTTTTGATTTTATCAGCACATAATCTTTTATATGAATACCTAAAAAATAAAGATTTAAGAACTATGATACTTGCAATTGGAATAGCGGGATTATCATATGGAGGTAAACCAACAAGTCTATTATATACTACAATATTAGTATTTACTTTTATAATAATTGTATTAGTAATGTACATGAAGAAAAAAATTATATTAAATAAAGTAAATGTCAATAAGGGATTAGTTATACTATTTACGATGATTGTACTAGTAGTGTTAGGTGTTATTTATAGAACATATTTATTGACAGGATACCCTACGTATAAAACTGGAGCTAATATCTGGGAGATTATTGGATTTAGTGGTAATTACCCGTTTTATGGAAGTGATGAGATGGGACTAATTGGAGTAAAAACGATTACTTTAGCCCAAATCTTTGATAGAATTTATCAAGCTCTTTTTAATCCAAAAGATTTAGGGCATGTTATTATGACATGGATTGGAAATGGATATGTTTTCTACCTAATTATATTAGTATTATTTAGGAAAAACTTTAACGTGGATAGTACAGTGAAACGTATTTTAGCTCTTAATAGTATGCTATTTGTAAGTGGATTATACTATCTTATTACTATGCCTATACCTGATGGAAACTATTTTATTATTCAACTGGTTAACCTAATCATAATAATATTCTATATATTTAATTCAGCGAATGTAAAAGGTATTAAATATATTATTAAAGGAAGCGCATTTTTATTTATACTATTGCAGTTTGGGATTATGTTTGTAAGCCATTGGTCTTGGCAGTGGGGGACTAGAAAATTCGATTTTAATTTATTTAAAAATAATTTTGAATCTATCCAGATGAATGAGTCTCTTTTTACAAGTAAAGGAATAAATGAGATTAATGAATATTTAAAGGACAAGAATATTAGAGTTGTAGCTAATGGGGATGAAAATATTTTGCATAGGCTAGATAGTAGAGTAGAAGTATTAAATAATTTAGCATCAGGTCATATAGGAAATCCAAATGTATTAAATACTTATGAGGACTTTATTACATTCATTGAGTGGGGGGATATAACAGGATTTATTATAGATAAAGAAGATACTAAGTACCCACAATATGTAGAGTATGTTAGACATATTCAAGAAGAATATCAAACAACAGAGATTGATGACATAAATTATACTTTGGTAGTAATAACTCAATAAAGGAGGGTAGTTATGGAAGATACAAGAAAAATTATATCAGTAGTTATTCCCGTTTACGGATGTAAAGAAGCTATAGTACCATTAACTCAGGAATTAGTTGAAACATTTACAAATAGCATGGATATAGATTATGAAATTATATTAGTAAATGATAAATGTCCACAGAACTCTTGGGAAGTAATAACACAAATAGCCACTCAAAATACTAAAATTAAAGGAATTAATTTAGCTAGAAATTACGGCCAAATGGCCGCAATTCTAGCAGGGCTAGAACAGAGCACAGGTGACTATATAGTCGTAATGGATTGTGATTTACAAGATAGGCCACAAGATATAGTGACGATGTATAATCATCTAATAGCAAATAATTATGACGTCGTTTTTGGAAGACGTATTAATCGACAAGATTATAAGATGAAGAAATTGTTATCAAAAACATTTTATAAAATTTATGATTACTTCGCAGATAGCCAATCAGATTCTACTATTTCTAATTTTAGCGTAAGTAAAAGAATTGTAATCGATAATTATTTAAGGTTAAGAGAGCATAGTAGGGCATATACCATGTATATTAAGTGGATGGGATTTGATATAGGGTATGTAGATATTACACATCAAGAACGTTATGCAGGAGAATCAGGGTATAGCCTTAAAAAACGTATTAAGTTAGCCGTAAGTCATATTACTTCACAGTCCATTAAGCCACTTAAAATTTCTATTGGAGCAGGCATTATATCTTCTGCTTATGCTGTAATCTATGCTTTTATATTAATCGTAAGAAAACTATTTTTCCATATAGATGTAGCAGGATGGACAAGCTTGATGGTATCTCTATATTTGATAGGAGGCTTAATATTGATTAGTATAGGAATATTAGGAATTTATATAGGGAATATATTTGAAGAAGTTAAAAATAGACCAATATATATTATAAAAGAAACTCTAAATAGAGATTAGATGAGAGGAGAAAAGAAATGATTATTGTAATAGGTGGATCTGGTTTTATTGGAAGTTATTTAATAGAAAAACTATTAGAAGAACATGAAGAAGTTATTCTGACAGGAAGAAATCCTAAGGTTATGGAATATTATAAGGGGAGAAATGTTCAATTTATTGAGCTAAGTATGGAGAATGCTGAGGATTTTCTAAAATTACCAACAGAAAATGTATCAGGAGTAGTATTATTAGCAGGGTTATTACCAGCAAATGTTAAGGATTATAACATTTATCAATATATAGATGTAAATATTAAAGGTACGATTAATACATTAGAATATTGTAGAAAAAATAATATTAAAAAGCTAATTTCTACGACTACATATGCAGATGTGCAGAATTTATGGTCAAAAGATAGAGCTATTATAGAAGAGGATAAAAGAGACTTTAATTATACGGGTGATCATGCAGTATATGTTATATCTAAAAATGCAGCAGGAGATATCATAGAACATTATAATCAAGAGTACGATATGCAAGGTTGTATATTTAGGTTACCTATGGTATATGGAGTAGGACCACATGGAAGTATTTATGTTGATGGAGTTCTTAAAAAATCAGGTATTCAAACGTTTATTGATAAAGCAATTAATGGAGAAGATATTGAGATATGGGGAGATGCTTACTTAGAAAGAGATATTGTATATGTTAAAGATGTTGTACAAGCTATCTACAAAGCATTAAAAACATCTAATGCTAAGGGCCTTTATAATATGACATCAGGACAAACAGTAACTTTAGAAGAGCAAGTAAAAGTTATTATAGACTTATTTACACAGGATAAAAAATCTAAAATTGTGTATAGACCAGAAATGAAAAATACAGGAACATCATTCCTATTTAGTATTGAAAAAGCACATAAAGATTTTGGATATACTCCAGAATATAAAGACTACAGAATTATGATGGAAGACTATAAGAAAGAACTTAGTAAGCATAGTTATGATTTCTTAATACAGAGTAGAGTGAAAAACTAGGGGGCTTATAATGAAAAAGATTGTTGTAATTGGGGCTAATGAATTTCAATTACCCTTAGTAGAAAAGATTAATGAATTAGGATATGAAAGTCATGTAATAGCATGGGCAGAAGGTGCTGTTGCAAAAGAAATAGCATATGAATTTTATCCTATTAGTATAACAGAAAAAGAAAAGATTTTAGAAATTTGTAAAGAAATTAATGCAGATGCAGTATTAACAGCCGGTTCAGATCTAGCTGTTAATACTGTTAATTATGTTGCTAATAGAATGGATTTAATAGGAAATAGCGAAGAATGTACCTTGGTATCAACTAATAAATACAGAATGAGAAAAAAATTTGAGGAATGTAATGTACCTTCACCAAAATTTATTAAGTTATCAGAACATGAAAAATTAGCATATGACTTTAAGCCACCCATTATTATAAAGCCCACAGATCGCTCAGGGAGTAGAGGCATTACAAAGGTAGAGCAGATAGAGAAGCTTGATAGTGCTATAAAAAGAGCGAGAGAAGAATCATTTGATAAAGAAATACTTATTGAGGAATATATTGATGGTAATGAGTATAGCATTGAAACAATTTCATTCCAAGGCGAGCATCAATTACTTAATATAACTCAAAAGTTTACAACAGGAAGCCCACATTTTATTGAAACAATGCATTTACAACCAGCTATTAATCAAGAGGTTGATAAAGAAGAGATAAAAAGAATTACATTTAAAGCTTTAGATGCACTAGATATTAAATTTGGTGCAGCACATACGGAATTAAAAATTAACAAAGAGGGCGCAATTAAAGTAATAGAAATAGGTTCTAGAATGGGTGGAGATTATATAGGCTCACATCTCGTTCAACTTTCAACCGGATATGATTTTTTAAAGGCTATTATAGATGTATCTTTAGGTAATGAGCCAGAAAAATTAAATACGCAAAAAAATAATTTTGCGCTTGTAAAATTTATTTTTTCAGACTTAGATAAAAAGCAATTAAATAAAATCCAGGAAGAATATAAAGAATGTATCTATGAAATTGGTAAAATTGAAATTACTAATCAAGCTATTAAGAGTAGTACAGATCGATATGGGCACTATCTATTACAGATTAATAATGAAATTTTATTAAATGAAGTGTTGAAGGTATTGATAAATGAAAATTAGTAAAGAAAAGATAGGGATTTTTATAGTATTAAATTTAGCTTTTTTGATATATAGTTCAAGTAGTGTAGTAGCTAAAATAAATGCATTAACAAATAATCCTCTAAGCATAAGATTTTTTCTCTTTTTTGGAGTACAATTATTTGCAATGGTAGTATATACAGTTTTATGGCAGATTTCGATTAAAAAGTTAGATTTAAATATAGCTTTTTCGTTAAAAGCTATTACTATTATATGGTCTTTGATATTTGCAAAGTATATTTTTAATGAGGCAATTACATTTAATAATATATTAGGAGTACTCATTATTATAGTAGGGATTGTGGTGGTGGTAAGACATGAATAAATATATTATTTTAATTTTAATTATGGTATTTATTTCTGCCATATCTCAGATTATGTTAAAAATAAGTACTAATAAAATCCATAAATCTAAAATTAGAGAAATTATAAATCCTTTAGTTATAGGAGCATATGGGATATTTTTTGCAGTCATGATTATTAATACCATTTTATTAAAACATGTAGATTTAAAATTTATTCCTGTTGTAGAAAGTACAGGATATATCTATATATTAGTTTTATCAGCTCTTATTTTAAAAGAAAAAATAACAAAAAGGCAAATAGTTGGAAACATTATTATTATTATTGGTATTATAATATTTAATTTATAAATTTATATGAATGATGGGAGTAATAACATGATTAACTTTAACTTACCTCCTTTTACTGGAAATGAAGTAGAATACATTAGACAAGCTATTAAAAATAATAAAATTTGTGGTGATGGAGAGTTTACTAAGGGTTGTAATAAATGGATAGAAGAAAGATTTGATATACAAAAAGCATTACTTACGACTTCATGTACACATGCTTTAGAAATGACAGCCTTATTAGCAGATATTCAACCTGGGGATGAAGTGATTATGCCTTCATTTACATTTGTGTCTACAGCGGATGCTTTTGTAATGAGAGGAGCAAAAATTGTATTTATAGATATTAGACCAGATACAATGAATATAAATGAAGAATTAATAGAGGCAGCAATTACTAATAAAACTAAAGCTATAGTACCTGTGCATTATGCTGGAGTAGCATGTAATATGGATAAGATTATGGAAATTGCCCAAAAGTATAACTTGTTTGTTATTGAAGATGCAGCTCAAGGTGTAATGTCTACTTATAAAGGGCAAGCTTTAGGAACTATAGGACATTTTGGATGCTATAGTTTTCATGAAACTAAAAATTATAGTATGGGAGAAGGTGGAGCACTCCTGATTAAAGACTATAAGTATATTGAAAAAGCTGAGATTATAAGAGAAAAAGGTACAGATAGAAGCAAATTCTTTAGAGGACAAGTAGATAAATATACATGGGTAGATTATGGATCTTCTTACTTACCAAGTGAACTCAATGCAGCATATTTATATGCTCAATTAGAAGAAGCAGACAAAATTAATGAAGCTAGATTAAATATATGGAATACTTATAATAAAGAGCTTAAAGAATTAGAAATGTCTGGGATGATTCAACTTCCATATATTCCAGAGGACTGTGTACATAACGCTCATATGTACTATATAAAATTAAAGGATATAAAGCAAAGACAAGAGTTTATTGCATATATGAAAGAAAATGATGTACAAACAGTATTTCATTATATTCCTCTTCATAGTGCTCCAGCAGGGAAAAAGTATGGTGTATTTCATGGAGAAGATGAATATACCACTAAAGAGAGTGAACGTTTAGTAAGATTACCATTATATTATGGTTTACAACAAGAAGAAGTGGAACATATTGTTAGAATGATTAAAGAATTTTTCAGATAAAACCTAAGGAGTAGATAGGTGGTATAGATGATCTCAATAATAATACCTAATTATAATGGAATAAAATATTTAGCTGAGTGTGTAGAAGCAATTAAAGGACAATTAGAAATTATTATTGTAGACAATGCATCTACGGACAGTGACTATAATGATATAAAAAAGCGATATCCTGAAATTATATTTAAGCAACTTGATAAAAATTATGGATTTAGCAGAGCAGTTAATGAAGGTATCAAAATGGCCAAAGGTGAATATATTTTACTATTAAATAATGACACTAAAATATATGACGGATTTATAGAAGCTCTTTTGAAATGTATGGAAAGTGATCCAAAAACTTTTGCTGTTTGTAGTCAAATGATACAATATCATGAACCATCATTAATTGATGATGCAGGAGACGAGTATAATTTACTCGGATGGGCATATAAGAGAGGTGATGGTAAGAAGGTAGATACCTATAAAGCATCAGAACAAGTATTTAGTGCTTGTGCTGGCGCTGCTCTTTATCGGAAATCTATTTTTGAAAAAATAGGATATTTTGATGAGCAATTCTTTGCATATATGGAAGATGTAGATATTAGTTATCGTGCACGTATTTATGGATATAAAAATATGTATTGCCCAGAAGCGAAAGTTTTACATATTGGGAGTGCGACATCAGGAAGTAAATATAATGCCTTTAAAGTAAAGTTAGCTGCAAGGAATAATATTTATGTACCTTATAAAAATATGCCTTTATTACAGTTGCTTATTAATATGCCTTTTTTATGCATAGGATACTTAATTAAATATATTTTCTTTATTAAAAAGGGCTTTGGAAAAGAGTATGCAGAAGGTTTTAGAGAAGGATTGAAGACTTTAAGGCAAGTGAAAAAGGTACCTTATAGACAAGAACATATTAGGAATTATATTAAAATTGAAAGTTTACTGGTAAAGAATACATTTAAATATATGTACGCTAAGTTGATGGAAAAATAAAGGAGGTCACTATGAGGATATTACTTACAGGTAGTAATGGGCAACTGGGCTTGGCCTTAAAAGAAGAATTTAAAAAACTAGGCAATGTCTTTGAAGTCATTAGTACAGACTATGATACTTTAGATATTACAAATTTAGAGCAAGTCGAAGAGAAGTTAACACATGAGCAGGTTGAGGTAGTGATCAACTGTGCAGCACATACAGCTGTTGATAAATGTGAAGAAGACATAGAAAATGCTTATAAAATTAATGCTATAGGAGCTCGTAACTTAGCAGTAGTATGTGAGAAGCTAGGTGCAAAATTAGTACAAGTATCTACAGATTATGTATTTAGTGGAGAGTTCAATAATGTAATGGTAGAAGATATAGCATATGAAGATGTATTAAGTGAGCGTATTGAAAGAGCTAAATTAAGCCGACCTTGGAGAGAAGATGATGGGGTAGCCCCTCAGAGTATTTATGGGACAAGCAAGCTTATGGGTGAAGAACTTGTACGTTCTCTTTGTCATAAATATTTTATTGTGCGTACAGCATGGCTCTATGGTGAAGGCAACAATTTTGTACGTACAATGCTTAAACTTGCAGAAACAAATACAGAACTTAGTATTGTTGGAGATCAATTTGGTAATCCAACTTATGCAAAGGACTTAGCTATAGCGATTGTTAACCTTATTCAAACAGAATACTATGGTACTTATCATGGTACATGTGAAGGAACTTGTTCTTGGTATGATTTTGCTAAGAAGATCTTTGAAATTAAAGAAATTGAGATTAAATTAAATAAGGTAACGAGTGAACAGTTTGTAAGGCCAGCTAAAAGACCTTTTTATTCTTCACTAGATAACTTTATGCTTAAGTTAAATGGCTTAAATACATTTAGGACATGGGAAGAAGCATTAGAAGATTATTTAGATAGTGAAGATAGATAAGGGGGAAGTACAATGGGTAAAATTAAAGTTATTCCAACAACAATCAAAGACCTTTATATCATTGAACCACAAGTGTTTGGTGATGCGAGAGGTTATTTCATAGAGAGCTACTCTGAAGCAGATTTTGTAGAAGCAGGGCTTACAATGAAGTTTGTACAAGATAATGAGTCACGCTCAAAGCGTGGGGTACTCCGAGGCCTTCACTTCCAAACACAACATACACAAGGGAAGCTTGTACGTGTTGTAGAGGGGGAAGTCTATGATGTAGCTGTGGACCTAAGAGAAGGTTCACCTACATTTGGTAAGTGGGAAGGTGTATTGCTTACAGCTGAGAACAAACGTCAATTCTATGTACCAGAAGGCTTTGCACATGGTTTCTTAGTACTATCAGAATACGCAACCTTCCAATATAAGTGTACAGACTACTATGCACCTGAGTATGATGGGGGCATTAGATGGAATGATCCGGATATAGGTGTGGAGTGGCCACTTGAGGGAATTGAAGAAGTACTTTTATCAGATAAAGATCAAAAACAACCTATGTTTGCTGAATTTGTAGCAAAAGAAAACCCATTTAAATACTAAGAATTTAAATAAAATAGAACACAAAATACAATGAAGTATAGAAAGCTAGTATTACTTAAAATGGCGATGATTAGGAGGCCAAATTAAGTAATACTAGCTTTTTTGTTAATCAATAAGTTAAAATAAGAAATAATTGCTAGGTGTAGGTCCTATAGGTATGTGACTTAAAAGATGATATAATAATCTTAAGATACATTAACGGATAAGGTGAAAACTATGAAACTATCGATTATTATCGTCAATTATAATACCTATAGATTAACTAAGCAGACTATTGATTCTGTATTAGAAAAAAAGCTTCCATTTGAATATGAAATCATGCTTGTAGATAACAAGTCTATGGATGACAGTATGGAGAGGTTACAGCAAGACTACAAGGATGAGATTGCTAAAGGAATTGTGAATATCACTTTAAATGAGGCAAATTTAGGATTTTCAAAAGCGAATAACATTGGGATAAGAAAATCTAAGGGGGAGTATGTATTACTTCTTAACTCAGATACTTATGTGGTAGAGGATTGTTTAGAACAGAGTATCCATTATATAGAAACATATAATAAGGTAGCTGATAATCAAGGCGAAGCATATAATGAGTGTGCCACAACAAGTATAGAGGGACAGTCAATGCAAAGAACCAGTGAATCAGCATCATCTCAAGTTGCCCATACACAGGAAGATGTATTAGTAAGTAGGGCGGGGGATATGAGACAAATAGGTGCATTAGGCTGTAAAGTAGTTCTTCCAGACGGTACCCTTGACCATGCATGTAAGCGAGGCTTTCCTACACCTAAGGCATCTTTTTATTACTTTATGAAATGGCATAAAAAGGATCCGGTTAAGTATGGGCTTTATGATGCATTACATCTAGGTGAAGATGAAGTGGGAGAGGTAGACTGTCTTATGGGTGCCTTTATGCTCATGCCACGAGAAGCACTAGATAAAGTAGGAATATTAGATGAAGATTTCTTTATGTATGGTGAGGACATTGACCTGTGCTATCGTATTAAACAAGGTGGTTATAAGATTATATATTACCCAGAGGCGCAGATTATCCACTATAAAGGGGGAAGTTCAAAGAAGCGACGTAATAAAGTTATCTACGACTTCCACAATGCAATGTGGATATTTTATAAGAAACATTATGTGAAAGAATACAGCATGTGGATAAATAGTTTAGTACGACTAGGTATTTTAGCAAAATGTGGTTTAGAGCTTACTAAGAATGCTATGAAACCTCTTAGAAAATTAGATAAAGCTCTTGAAAGCAGAGAAAGTAGTTCAACATTATCTGAATAAGATTATTTTATAAGGTATTAATGAAGCAGTAAATACTATAAAAAGGATGGTAAATGCTAAGCCTGTATTTTTAGCATTTACCATCTTTTTTATAGCTATAGATTACTGTTGTTTTTATATTTTTTTATCATTGTACGGAATTGACTTACTGTAACGCCTAATTCTTTACTGGCTGTTTCTAAGGTATAAATACGTTGCTGCCACTTTTCATAAATAGGGTAAAATTCATCGGGGATTGGAGTAGGGAAACGCCCTAAATGTTTTCCTTGTGCTTTAGCAAGGGCGATACCTTCGGCTTGACGTTGCTTAATATTTTCACGTTCAGACTGGGCGACATAGGAGAGAAGCTGTAGAACAATATCGGAGATTAATGTACCAATTAAATCTTTATTTGTTCTTGTATCTAAAATAGGCATGTCTAGGATAACAATATCAGCCTTTTTATTTTTAACAATTTCTCGCCACTCCTCTTGAATATCATCATAGTTCCTTCCTAAACGATCAATACTTTTTATGACAATAACATCTCCTTCTTTCAACTTTCGCTTTAACTTTTGGTATTGAGGCCTATTAAAATCCTTTCCTGATAACTTATCACAGAAAATATTTTTTTCAGCAATCCCCCAGCGTAAAAGTTCAACTTTTTGTCTTTGAATATTTTGTTCAAGAGTAGAGACTCTCATATATCCATAGTAAGTTTTCATAAAAAAGTCCTCCTATCATTAATATTATGATAAAAGGAGATGTTATTTATACTCAAGTTTATTATGCTAATAAGGTACACCTTTGTAGCAAAGTATATTTCTGAAATTATTATATATTTTTTTGGATAATACTACAATGTTTTTAAATAAAAAATAGTAATTATTAATAAAAATTTTTTTGTTTTTGCTAATTAAACTAAGAGTAGAGCAACGTTACAAAGGTGTACCTTTATAAATAATAAGAGAGGACTTAGTAAATTTATGAATTAAGAGACATTTATGGACTGGTTATTTTTACAAACATGTAAAAGGAGGAAATAATATAATGAAATCCTATATAAATGTTAGTAATATACTTGAATATAAAAATAATAAGAGTTTTTATTTATATGATAAGATTTGTATGCTTAAAATACAAAATGCAAATTTATTACTTATGTATTTAGGAGAAGATTATTATTATGAATATTTGGAACAAGTAATTTCAGAGATATATATTTATCTACAAAAAGATAATATCAATCATAGCCTTTATCCTTATATTCTTGATAATAGTACTTTAATAGTAGCTGGAAAAATGGAAATGGAAGAAGAAAAGTTTTTGGAAATAACAAGAAGGCTCTACAAAAAGTTTTATTACATTAAATTAAATAGGCCTAATCTACCTATGCTAATGAGATTTGCAGTGGTTATTAGACAGGGAGATATGATGAAGTGCGCTATTGAAGCCTTATATGCAGAAAGGAATCTACAAAGGAACTATATCGTTTATGAAGAGGATATAAGTAAAGATGCAGATATAAGACAAGAGTTGAATGTTATTAATACCATTTATTGGGCTATTGAAAATGATGGGGTTATACCCTATTATCAAGGTATTTATAATAATAAAAAAAGATGTATTGATAAATACGAGGCATTGATGAGAATTAGGGATAGAGATGGAAATATTTATGCACCCGTTTATTTCATGGAAGTTGCTAAAAAGTACAATGTTTATACAAAGTTAAGTAAAATAATGATTAAGAAGATTTTTCAAGAAGTAGAAAATAGAAATATGAACGTTTCAGTTAATCTTTCTATCTATGATATTAGTTCCAGTGAGTTTAAAAAAGTTTTGTTTAAACTCCTAGAGAGCAGACAATCAGATGCTCTAATTATTTTTGAGATTATAGAAGATGAAGTTTTTAAGGATATTTTCTTATTAAAGCAATTTATAAAGGAAGTTAAAAAGTATGATATAAAAATAGCAATAGATGATTTTGGGGCGGGCTATTCTAACCTAGCTAAAACGACAGAGATCTGTCCGGACTATATTAAGGTTGATGGGAGTATTACTAAGAATATTCATAAATGTAAAAAGAATAGGCATATTTTAAAGTCAATCATTGAACTTGCTAAAAATATGAATGCCTATACCGTTGTAGAATACGTAGATAACCCAGAAATTCAAGGCTATCTAGAAGAGTATAAGGTTGACTTTTCACAAGGTTATTATTTTTCAAGACCCCTTCCTATTGAGCAATTAGAACTATAAAAAGAGATAGAGACAATATATCAAACTATTCAGGAAAGATTTATTTTATATATTTATTAAGAAGATAATAAAACTAGCATTATAAGCAAGTTTTGAGTATAATTAGACAGGTGTATAGTTAGACTATATATTAAGAAAAAATTGTAAGTTACAATTGAACGGGAGGAATAGTAAATGGAGAAAAAATCAATCTTTAAGCTAAGCACAAAGCAAGTTGTTGCCATTGGTATTGGTGCAGCGCTTTATGCAGCAGCTTCTATGATTTCAATTAACGTAGCGCCAAACACATCTTTAAGACTTGCGGTAGCACTTTTATGTATTTTTGGTGCCATCTTTGGACCAGTAGTAGGGTTCTTAGTAGGATTCATCGGACATGCCTTAAATGATGCCATCTCTTATGGTAGCGTATGGTGGAGTTGGGTATTTATGTCTGCTTCAATTGGTCTTTGTACAGGTTTTATTGTTTTAAAAGCAGATTTTGATTTACTTAAAGGTAAGATTAAAGGTGTACACATTGGGCTTTTATATGCTTATGCAGTGCTTGGGGCACTTCTTGGTAGTATACTTTCTTATGTAGGGGATGTATTCTTCTATGGTGAGCCAGCAGAGAAAGTATGGCTTCAAATTATTGTAGCCAATATCCTTAACCTTATCGTAGTAGGTGCTATTGGTATACCAGTTGTTATTGCTATTGGTAAACTTAAAGGCAAATCTACAGACTTAGAAGAATTAGAATAATTCACAACCAAATATAAATTAGAGACCATATTTAAATGCATAAAATAGATGCAAAAATGTGGTCTTTTTTGTTGCAAAATAAAGAATTATAAAGTTAAAAAATAGTAAAATATTGATTTTATGTATTACGTATTATAAAATGATATACGTACAAAAATATTTTTTAGTTTATTAAGGAGGAGTATAATGCGTTTAAATCTTAGATTAAAAAAAGCATTAGCAATGGTCGCAGTGTCGGCAGTAGCAGTAACAACAGTTCCAGCAACTGTATTTGCAGCTGATTATGATACACACTGGGCTAAAGAAATGATCGAAAAATGGTCTGAAAAAGAAGTTTTAAAAGGGTACGAAGATGGTACATTCAGACCAAACGGGGCAGTTACTCGTGGGGAACTTGCAGCAATGATTGTAAGAGTATTTGGTCTTACAGATACATCATCAGCAGCAAAATATACAGATGTTGAAAATACAAAATGGTATGCAGCGGACATCCAAAAGGTATCTTCAGCAGGTATTATGAATGACTACGCAGATGGTACATTCAAACCAGAAGCACAAGCTACAAGAGAAGAAGCAGCTTACGCTATTGCAAAAGCTTACCAAGTTGCAACAAATGATGAAACAAGCAGTTTCACAGACCAAGCTCAAATTGCTGATTGGGCAGAAGCAGAAATCGCAGCTTTAGTAGCTGGTGGCTTCTTAAATGGTAATCCAGATGGTAGCTTCAGACCACAAGCAACTTTAACACGTGCAGAAGCTGTAACAATGGTACATAAAATCACTGCTGATCTTGTAAACGTAGCAGGTGTATATTCACAAGATACAGAAGGTAACCTTGTTGTAAATACAACAGGCGTTGAACTTAGCGATATGACAATCACAGGTAACTTATATCTTGCAGAGGGTATTGGTGAAGGTGAAGTGAAACTTAACAACGTAACAGTACTTGGCGATATCATCGTTGAAGGTGGTAGCGTAAATACTATTAAAGTTGAAGGTCAATCAAAAGTAAATAACATTATTGTTGATAAAGCTGGTAAAAACCCAGTTAGAGTATTATTCGGTAACTTAGTAGAAGCTAAAGGTACAGTTACTCTTAAATCAAATGCAACAATCGAAGGTAATGTGCTTGCACTTACTAAAGTTGTAGTAGATGGTGCAAAAGAAGTTCAACTTGTTGGTGGAATGAAAATTGAAGAAATCGTAGTTAACCAAACAACAGAGCTTGCATTAGTTGACGGTGTAACTGTTCAAACAGCTACAATCAATGAAAAAGCTGAAGGTACACTTTTACGCGGTAGAGGTGCTGCTAGTAGCGTCAAATACATCAACGTTAATGCAAATGGTTTAGAACTTAAAAAAGGCTTTAAATATAATAAAGATAATGTAAAAGTTGCAGCAACAGTTACAACAACACCTAAGTTCCCAGAGTCTGGCGGCGGCGGTGGCGGTGGCGGTAGCTCAAGTGGCGGTGGCACTGTTACAGAAAAAGCAATCACTATTGAAAGCTTTATCGTAAACGTTAATGGAACTTATAAAGAAATCAAAAATACAAACAACACATTTAATGTAGTAGTAAATGCAAAAGCAAATACTGTTACAGTAAATGGTACAGAGTTTAAAGGGACAGACAAAATTGCATCTATCTCTGCTAAAGAAGCAAATGGTCTTAAAACAGTTAAAGTTTATGCTACAGATAAGTTAGCTCAAAATATTGAAATGGGTACTGCATATACAGTTAAAAATTTAGCTGATATGGTAAATGCTAAACAAGCAGATCTTTTCAACATTCTTTCAACTGTTGAAGGTCAACTTGGTGAAGATTACTATGCTAAAGCTGTAGCATTATTAACTAATGCTATCGGTGATTTAAATGACTACGCAAATGCAAACAAAGAAGTATCTGTAGACTATATGATGGGTCGTGCAGAACGTGTACGTGCTAAATTAGCTCAAAATAATGCAGCAGATCTTTATGCAAAAGTTGAAGGTGCTCTTAAAACATATGGTGTAGAATTATTTGGTTTAGAGACAGAAACACCATCATTAACAGCTAAAGTATTTGTTACAGGTGTAGAATCAGGTTACGAAGTAGATACATTTACAGTAAACTTAGAATACAAATAAGTAACTATTTAAGAGGATATATCTACCAAGATATATCCTCTTATAAATATAAAAATCTAATAGGTTTTAAAAGATTATATTTTATGCTAAAATGAAATATGAATGAAAAAATTTGCATACTTATGAAGTAAAACGTAATATAAAGTCTAATTATAGGGGGCAATAATGGAATTATTAAAGAGAAATACGAGTAAATGGGTCGCGCTATCACTAATGGGAGCTATGTTGATGGCACAACCAGTATGGGCAAAAGACTATGAGGGACATTGGGCAGAAGTAGCTATTGATAAATGGTCTGGCTACGGTGTAGTAAAGGGGATGGAAAATGGAGATTTCCAACCAAGTTCACCTGTAACACGTGCAGAACTTGCAACATTCCTTAATCGTACATTCCAATACACATCAAGTGATGCAGTAAGAAAGTACGAAGATATTGAAGCAGGTAAATGGTATTCAGAAGCTATTGCAGCAGTAACAAATAGAGGACTTATGTACACACCAGGTACTAAGTTTGAACCAAGCAAACCTGCTACAAGAGAAGAAGTAGCTTATGCTATTGCAAAAGCATATAATCTTCAACCAGATACAACAGCACCAACAGAGTTTACAGATGGAAAAGACATCTCTGTATGGGCAAAAGATGCTGTACAAGCTTTAGCTGGTCAAGGGTATATCAAGGGTAACCCAGATGGCAGCTTCAAACCACAAGCAAATATCACACGTGCAGAAGTGGTAACAATCCTAGAAAATATTACACCACATATGATTACAAAAGCAGATACATATGCAACACAACTTGATGGCAACGTAGTGGTACAAGCCTCAGATGTGATCTTCAAAGATATGACCATCAATGGAGATGTGTACTTAACAGAAGCCATTGGTGAAGGTAAAGTACGTTTTGATAATGTAACAGTGAACGGAGACATCTATGTAGATGGCGGACAAGTGACTTTAAGTGGTACTTTCAATACAGTAAATTTAGCAAGTACAGGAGCTTTTGATTTTACAAAAGGAACAATGAAAAAGCTTGTTGTAACGGCAGAAAATGAAAGCATTAGACTTAGAGAAAAAACAGTTACAGATTATCTCCTTATTGTAGCAGATGCGAAGTTCAACATTGAAGGTGTGGTTAAAGAGACATCTAACCAAAGTGCAGACAAGCTTGTAGTAGAAGAAGCAGGTGTATTCGTTGGTGGCAATTTTGTACCAGTAGAAGTGGTAGGCAATGAGGTAGTTATTAATTTGAAAGATTTATCAGCACGTACACCAGGCTTTGATGGTATGGAGAGCTTAATGATTGTAACAAATAAAGAAGGTGCTTATATTCAAGGCACTTTTGGTGGAACAATGAAAACAAATGTACCTTATACTTTTAGAATGGCTGATTCAGCACTAGGTATTTTTGAGGAAATGGTAGATCAAGTAACAGCAAATAACTCACAACTAAAAAATATTGCAGATGCAGTAGGAATTTCATCAGATACAGTTTACGCAATGCTTGCAGAAAATGGAACTATTTCAATTAGACACATGTTAGATCAATTCTATAATGTAAACTTAATGGTACGTCAATATACAGGTGCAAGCCTACCAAAAGAATATACTTTCAAACGTCAACTTCGTTTTGAAAACGAACCACCAGTAGTACTTACCATTCGTCTTGAAGTAGAATAAGTAGGTAAACACAATGAAGAAGAAAATAGCCATTATCGTAAGCTGTTGTTTACTTACTATCCTTGTAATAGGAGGAATCGCAGCTTACACCATTTATGATAAAGCAGGGGACTATGTATTACAAAAGACCTTTGATAGTCAAGTTCAAAAGGACTTTTTAGAGCAAACGGGCATTGACTTAACAGAATCAGGTCGTGTACTTACTGAGGAGGAGCTTGAAGTTGTTCAAGCTCTTTTCCTAGGAAATGGTGGAGAGGGCCAGAAGGGGGTAGTTGGTGTACAACAACAACCTTCACAAGAGCAAAAGGTACCACAAAGTGAAAGTAGCTCTAAAGAGCAAGGTACAGGAACAAATAACAAGGGACAGGAAACACAAAGCAATAAGCCTACCCTGGACTTTAGCAAGCCAATTACAACAGATGATGTACGAGTGGCGTTAGAAGACCGTGTAGGGCATATTTTAAGTGTTGTACCTACAAAGGATAAGAATGCCATGATGAATCTCGTATTAGGGAATATCCCTATGTCTGATATTAATTACTTGGCAGGTCTTGCAGCAGATGGCATATCTAGTGGTGATATCCAAGAGGCCAAGCGGATTGCTATAGAACGTTTTGACACAGAGGAATTAGAGACAGCAAAAACATATTATTATAAATACAAGCATCTTTTGTATTAGGGAAGAGTGAATTAAAGTAGAGGCATAGTAGGAGGCAAACATGGAAGAAACAAATGAAATATCGTTGCAAGAGATCTTTATGATCTTGTGGAGTAAAGTACTTGTTATTATACTTTGTACTATTGTAGGGGGAGTAGCGGCTTTTGGTATTAGTACATTTGTTATTGATCCAACTTATACTTCACGTATCAGTATGTATGTTAACAATAATGCGAACGCAGACTCAACAGTAGCAAATATCAATGATATCAATGCATCTCAAAAACTTGTAAGTACTTACATTGAAATCTTAAAAAGTGATAACGTACTTCAAAAGGTGGCTGAGGAGACAGAGTTACCGTATACACCAGGAGAAATGCGTAAGATGATGAGTGCAAGCTCAGTTAACGGTACAGAAATCTTTGAAGTCAAAGTAACAACTAAAGACCCAGATGAAGCAGCACTTATTGCAAATACCATCGCAGAGCTTGCACCAGAAGAAATCATTCGTGTTGTTAAAGCTGGTTCTGTAGAGCTTATTGACCAAGCTATACCAGCTAAGTTACCTTCATCTCCAAATGTGATCTTAAACACAATCATCGGCCTTATGCTTGGTGGTGTCTTATCAGTACTTGGTGTACTTGTAGCAGCAATGCTTGATAATCGTGTTAAAGATGAAGATGATCTTAAAAAACATTATGACATTCCAGTTTTAGGAGCTATTCCTGATCTAGAAGCAGCCAAGCATCGTATTAAGTAGGGGGAAACATCTATGAGAACATTTTTTAGCAGAAAGAAAAAAAGTGAGACAGCTGTTTCACCTGAACAAGAAAAAGAACTTATTTTAAATGATACAGCAAGCTTCCATGTTAAGGAGGCTTACAAAGCAACACGTACCAATACTATGTTTTCTATTGCAGATAAAGGGTGTAAGAAAATCGTTGTAACAAGCTCGTTCCCAGGAGAGGGCAAGAGTACAACATGTCTTAATCTAGCGATTACTTTTGCACAAACAGGTTCAAAAGTATTAGTAGTGGATGCGGACCTTAGAAAACCTACAGTACATAGAAAGTTAGATGTGCAAAATACAAAAGGTCTTGCCCATTTACTTGGTCACTTCAATGAAATAGATGAAGTGATTGTACCTAGTAAATTCGAGAACCTTGATGTGATTACATCAGGACATATTCCACCTAACCCAGCAGAGCTTCTAGCATCTGACACAATGGGGACAATCTTAGATAAACTTGGTGAGAAATATGACTATATCTTTATTGATACACCACCTCTTAATGTGGTAACAGATGCAACAGTCCTTTCAAAGGCCGTATCTGGTACAGTACTTGTAGTAAGACAGGGTGTTACTCATCACAGAGATATGCAAGATGCATTAGGCAAGTTAGAGTTTGCTAATGCTAAAGTACTTGGGATGATTCTACATGGTGTTAAAGAGAATCAAAAAGGTTACTACGGTAAATATGGTAAATATAGTCGCTATGGCTATAGCCAAGATGCTTACGCAACTTATGAGCAGTAGAAGCTAACCCAATATAAACAGATTTCCTAGAGAGAAATTATAATCTAACTAAGAAAAGGGATAGACTACATAAAGTAGGCTATCCCTTTTCTTAGTTACAATAAAGATATTTTTAAGTGTAATTAGAGCATTTATTCATAAACTACAAAGGTGAGATTATACCACTTAATGGGTATAATCTCACCTTTTATTACTAAGTATTAGCCAGCTTGTGCTGTATCTTTCTCACCTAATGGCGTATCACAACCATTGGGTGAAATGCGATAAGTTGGTACCACATGATGAAGTGCTTCACGTAAGTCGAAGCCGCTTTCAATGGCATTATGTAAGTATTTCAGGTGTTCCGTAAGTTCTACGAAGGTCATGGAGCTTGGATGGCCAATGAAAATCTTCTTATTAGGTGTCTTGGCAATCCCTTCTTCATCCATAAGGAGTTCTTCGTAGAGTTTTTCACCTGGGCGTAGACCTGTGAAGACAATGTCTACATCTTTGTATGGCTCAAGGCCAGAAAGACGAATAAAGTTTTCTGCTAAATCTAAGATTTTAACAGGTTGTCCCATATCTAGGACAAAGATTTCACCGCCTTCTGCAAAGGACATAGCTTGCAGAATGAGACGAACAGCTTCAGGTATAGTCATAAAGTAGCGAATGATATCTGGGTGAGTAACAGTAAGTGGACCACCATCCTCTAGTTGACGTCTAAAGAGTGGAATGACACTACCATTACTACCGAGTACGTTACCAAATCGCACAGCTACAAAGTCTGTATGAGTTGTTGTGCGGTTGATAGATTGTACAATCAATTCGCAAATACGTTTAGTGGTTCCCATGACATTAGTTGGATTAACTGCTTTGTCTGTAGAGATAAGAACAAATTTTCTGCTTCTATACTCTCTTGCACAAAGTGCCACATTGAGTGTACCAAATACGTTGTTTTTGATGGCTTCACTTGGACTATCTTCCATAAGTGGTACATGCTTATGTGCAGCAGCATGGAAGACAATATCAGGTTTGTATAAGCTAAAGATCTCCTCTAATTTACCTTTATCTCGGACAGAACCAATAAGAACAGTAAGTGAAGACTTAGGAAAACCATTACGTAAAAGTTCGTTTTGTAAATCATAAGCATTGTTTTCGTAAATATCAAAGATAACCAGTCTATCTGGTTTGAAAGCGCTAATTTGTCTACATAGCTCAGAACCGATAGAGCCTCCACCACCTGTAACAAGGATGGTACGACCTACAATATTTTCTTTGACTGGTGTAGAGTCAAGAACAATCTCTTCGCGTCCAAGTAAGTCTTCAATCTTTACATTACGAAGGTGAGCAGATGGTGCATCATCTGAAATTGCACTTGAAATACCAGAGAAAATCTTTAGGCGACAGTCGGTTTTGTTACAAAGTGCAAGGACTTCTGCAATTCTTACAACGCCTGCAGAAGGTATGGCTACAATGATCGTATCAATATTGTAGTTCTCCACGTACTTTTCGATATTCTCGATAGCACCTAAAATAGGTACACCATTTAGAGATGAGCGATGTTTGACCTTGTCATCATCTAAGGCAGCAATAATTTTAGTGTGTTGTTTAAGTGATTTTTTTGATTCTCTCACAATAATAGCACCAGCATCGCCAGCACCTATTAAAAGTGCACGGTGTTTTGCGACGCCATTAAAATGGTCTTTGAAAAGGATATAGCTCTTAGAAAACTTGCTTAAAATACGATTTACAAATTTGTAACTAAAACGAGAAAGGATCATCATCAATAATAAGATGATAGTGTAAAAGATATAAACTGTACCAGGGAATGCAGTCCCTCTAAGATGCCCGTAACTTGCAAATAATAAACAAGAAAGCAATGTAGCCCCTCCAATGTACAAGAGCTCTCTTGTTGTAATATATTTAAGTAGACATTTGTACAGCCTGAAGCTGATATTCACCACTAAGTGAATAAGAGTTAAAACGATAAATTGGTCCATATACATTTCGAAATAAGCAGATGGAATACTTAAGTCAAAACGTAAAATGAGCGCGACCAATAAAGCCATGTTAACAAGTAAGATATCACTCACAAGTAAAATGGATTTGTAAAAAATATACATTTCTAGCCCCCCAAAAATATAAAATAGATAACATATTTAGTTTAACACACAAATTTTGACATATCAATTTACACTGTGTAAAAAAATGATGTAATATGTAAATATATAAGAAAAAATTAAATTGACATAAATTTATTAAGTAAATATATACCTAAATGAGAAGGAGATTAGAAAATGATTGATTTTCACACCCATGTTTTGCCAGAAATAGATGATGGTAGTAGAAGTAGTGAAGAATCTTATGCAATATTAAAACAACAAAAAGCAGCAGGTACGAAGACTATAGTTGCCTCATCACATTTCTATCCAGACAAAGACCTGGAGACATTTGTACAACAAAGAAGTGAGGCACTTAGCAAGATTCAAGAATATGGTCAAGAGTTAGGTATAGAGATAAGAACAGCAGCAGAAGTTCTTTTATCTGTGGATACATGGAAATTGGAAGGATTAGAACAATTAGCTATAGAAGGTACACACTATATCTTATTAGAGATGCCTTATAGCCATTGGTCTGAGTGGGTATATACAAGTGTAGCCAAGATTAAAGAAAGTACAGGACTGATACCCATCATTGCCCATGTGGAACGCTATGATACAGTCATGGAGAATCCCAACTGTTTACAACCCTTCTTAGATATGGGGTGTATCATCCAAGTGAATACGGTTTCACTACATAAGCAATCTACAAGGAGAAAGCTGACTTGTAAGTTAGTGAAGCACGGATTTGCTCATGTACTAGGTTCAGACGTACATAGAGCTAAAGTATTTAACTCTGTAGCAGGTGGCTATGAGACACTTGAGCAACAAGTAGGCAAAGAAGAAGTAAGTAAAATGCAAGCAATTGGTGAAAGCATCTTAGCAGATCAAATGGTAAGTCTACCAAAGCCAAAACCTTTCAAGAAAATACTAGGCCGCTGGTATTAAATCTTTTAAAAAAGTTAAAACTGTAACATAAGATTGATTTTTTGAAGGTAAATGCATATAATTCCAATCCCAAAGGGATTAGCTACAGAATTAGTTATTAAAAATGAAAGTAATTCTGATAGAAGAAGTTTATTGAATAAAGAATGGAAATTTTGCATAGAGAATGAAGTAAAGATTAGAAATAAAGCAAGACAAACATATTCTAAGGTAATTAATAGAGTTAATGAGAGTGTAGTTAAAAATAGTTGTGATTTTAGGCTATTAGAACAAGCATGCCAGACATACATAAATAAACAAATAGATATAACAAAAGAGTAGAATCTGTTAAAATTCTACTCTTTTTACTTTACAACAGTCTAGTATATGTAACAATATGGAACAATTATACAGCTGTATACGAAGGTCATAAAATCAAGTAATAAAGTATATGAATAAGTGGTTTAAATGATATAAGGTACACTTAGGGGAAACTTTTATAAAAGAATAAATTAGGGTATACTTAAGAAAAAGAGGGATTATTAAAAAGAGCCTTCAAAGGAAGAACTCCTAGAGTTTGTAGAACAACATGAGGAAGATTTTAGAAACACACTAGAAGCTGTAAAAAAATGTTTGAAGTCTGCGTAAAATTGACAAAGATACCCCCTCATTCTATAATAAAGCGTTAGGATTAATCATGAACGACAAAAAATGACAACCAAGGAGGGATAGTGGCAATGGGTATTTGCTTTAAGGACTTTACCTTTCAATATGAGAACCTCAAAAATCCAACTTTAAAAAATATAAATTTAGACATCCAAACAGGTGAGAAAGTATTGATTGCAGGCCCGAGTGGAAGTGGTAAGTCTACCCTTGCCCACTGTCTAAACGGATTAATTCCTCATGCCTATAAGGGAAAACATGAAGGAGAGCTTCTACTAAATGGAGAGAAGCTCTACGGTAGAAGCTTAGAAGAAGTGAGTAAAAGCATCGGAACCATTTTGCAAGATGCAGATGGACAGTTTATTGCCCTAAGTGTAGGAGAAGATGTGGCTTTTGCCTTTGAGAATGATGGAATGGCAGTGCCGCAGATGCATGAGAAGGTAGGCAAGATTCTTGCTAACTTTAATATGGAAGCTTTTGAAGAGAGAAGCCCACAGAACTTAAGTGGTGGACAAAAGCAAAAGGTAGCTATGGCAGGGGTTATGGCTATGAATACTCAAATTCTACTCTTTGATGAGCCTCTTGCTAACTTAGACCCAATCAGTGGCCAGTTAGCCATGGATACTATTAATAGGCTCCATGAGGAGACAAAGAAGACTGTGATTGTAGTTGAGCACCGTATCGAAGAAGTACTAGCTCACGGCTTTGACCGTCTTGTAGTGATGCACAAAGGTGAGATTCTCTTTAATGGCACACCAGATGAAGCCCTTAGATGTGGCGTACTTTTAGAGAATGGTCTAAGAGAACCTCTTTATATTGAGACTCTTAGAAATTGTGGCATTGATTTATCAAAAGAACACCATCTCACACAGATTGAGAGCTTACTTTCTCATAAGGGAGAAGTACTTCATCAACTAGCAGGTGTAGTGCATACAAAAGAAGTACCACAACAAAGTCCACTTGTAGAATGTAAGGACTTAAACTTTAGCTACGCCAAAGAGAACGGACAAATCTTAAAAGGGATTTCCTTCAACCTTTATGAGGGAGAATTCTTAGCTATCCTTGGAAACAATGGGGCAGGGAAGTCTACCCTTCTCAAGTCGCTTACAGGCTTCTGTAAGCTAGACGGTGGCAAGATTCTCTATAAAGGAGAAGACATGACCAAGTGGTCTATTAGAAAACGTGCAGACGTTATTGGCTATGTGATGCAAAATCCAAACCATATGATTACCCAATATATGATCTATGATGAGATCGCCTTTGGCCTACGTAACTTTGGCTATGATGAAGCCGCAGTAGCGGCACGTGTAGAAGAAGCCTTAGAAAAGTGTGGGCTGATGGCGTACAAGAAGTGGCCAATCTCATCTCTTAGCTTTGGGCAAAAGAAGCGTGTCACCATTGCTTCTATCTTAGCTATGAAGCCTAAGATTATCGTACTAGATGAGCCAACAGCAGGACAAGACCATAAGAACTATACAGAGTTTATGAACTTCTTAATGACACTGAAAAGAGAAGGGATCACTGTAGTCATGATTACTCATGATATTCAACTTGCGCTTGAGTATGCAGACCGTGCTATCGTCCTTTCTGGTGGAGAAATCTTGCAAGATGGGACGATTTACGATGTCCTTGCCAATCAAGAAGTCTTAGCAAAAGCTAACTTAAAAGAGACGTCTATTAGTGCTTTAGGCGAACTCTATAACATACAGCAGAAAAATATATTCTTAAAACAAGTCATAGAACAAGGGAGACAGCAAGTAAATGAATAATACAGGCTCATTATATATTGATAAGCCGTCTTTCTTGCATAAGTTAGATGGAGGGGTAAAGCTTATATGGGTACTCATATGGAGTATCTTTACATTCCTTTTTATGGATCTTCGTATCTTCTTAGGGCTCATTATAATAGGAAGTGTTTTACTCTACTTATCCAAGATAGAATGGCGTAGCATACGTACTTTAGTAGGATTTATACTGGCATTTACAGTGTTTAACTCCATCCTACTACTGGTTCTTACACCTAACCATGGGGCAGAACTGGCGGGTTCTACAACACCGTTATTTAAGATAGGTTTCTACACTTTAACACTAGAAAACTTATTCTATGTACTTACCATTTCATGTAAGTATATAGCGTTACTACCGATTACACTCATCTTCTTATTTACAACCCATCCAAGTAAATTTGCAAGTAGTTTAAATCGTATCGGTGTACCTTACAAGGTAGCCTACACTGTAAGTATTGCCCTTAGATATGTACCAGATATCCAAAGAGAAGTGAAGCATATCATTATGGCACAAGAAGCAAGAGGAGTAGCCTTCAAAAAGGGCGATGCACCTCTTGGCAAGATTCTTAAGAACTATGTAACCGTACTGATTCCACTGGTACTTGGTTCATTAGATCGTATTGAAGTGGTTTCTAATGCCATGGATTTACGTGGATTTGGTAAGGCGAAGACACGTACATGGTACGTAAGAGAACCTATTACAACCAATGATAAAATCGCCTTAGTGGTAGGTATTTTATTCCTAGTAGGAGGACTTATCCTAAAAGGACAAATTGCATACTTCTGGTATCCATTCTAAACAGAACATAAAAAGAGTTGCTAATGAAATATATTAGCAACTCTTTTTGTTTACATATAAAAATATACTTAAATAAAATTTTATGTAAATTAATAATGAATTGAACCGATATATAAATGGAAGTATACATAAAAAAGGAGGAACTTTATATGCGTAAAATTAAATCATTAGGCGTACGTATTAGTATATACATTATACTTATCACATCTGTACTTATGCTCATCTTTGGTGTATCTATCGGATCATACTTTAAAAAGCAGGTCATCGCTCTAAAGACGGATAAGCTTCAAACCATAGCAGAGGATGTAACAGTTGAAGTAAATGATTATTTTCAAGATTATCTACAGCTTTTAACACCATTTACTTATAATCCAATGTTCTCTGAAATGTTAAGTGAGAGCTCTAGTCATGAGGCGTTGTCTAATCATCCAAACTATGAAGCAATTATTGGGACAATGAATGAACTACAAAAGAATGAAGATGTAGTCATGGCAGCATGGTTTTATGATATAGATGCAGATATTTTGCTTAATCATCAGGGACAGGCACCTGCTAAAGGCTATAAAGCCAGTGAAAGATTATGGTATGGGCCTATTATGAAAGAGGGAAAAGACGTTGCACTTACACCACCTTACGTCGATACATTTACTGGTGAATATATCGTAAGTTTAGCAAAGCCTATTAAAGTAAATAATCAAATTGTTGGTATCACTGGAATGAATATAAAGATAGATACTATTATAGATATAGCAAAATCTATTCAAGTAGGTGAAACAGGTTATTTAACAATCTTAACAGCAGATGATACCGTATTCTATCATGAGAATGCAGAATATATTTTACAGCCAATTAGTGAAATAGGTGTAGATGCTAACCTACTCAATCTTGTACAATCCAATATAAAAGGAATAACTGAATATACCAATAGTAGTGATGTACTATATGGTGCACTTGACATTTGTGAGCTCAACGGATGGAAGGTCATAGCTTCGTTGCCAAGCAGTGAATTTTTAAGAGAAGTAAACTTAATGATTAATGTAATTATAGTAGGTTTAGTAACTATACTTGTTGTAACTGGTATTGCTATTTTCCTATGTGTGCAAAAACAAATGCAAGCTTTAAAATTACTAGGAACATACTGCATGCAGTTGGCTAAAGGTGATTTTACTTTTACCATTGCAGACCAATTATGTGTAAGAGTAGATGAATTAGGTATGCTTGCCAACAACTTCATGACTATGAAATCCAATGTTTCTACACTCATTAATCAAGTGAATGAATCAGGCGTTGAAGTCAATCAATCTTCACAAGAACTTTTAGAAAACCTTACTCAAATGGCTCGTGTAGCAGAAGACTTAGCAGGTGGTGTAGCCAATATTGCTGAAGGTGCTACTACACAAGCTCATCAAATCCAATCTGGTTTAGAAAAAACAAACTTACTTGCTGATAACATACAGCATAACATTGCCAACATTAATTCTCTAGACGAGTCAACTCAGGCAGTTGATACCGCTGTAACAGATGGACAACATATACTCAATGAGTTGATACAAAATACAGGATTTATCCAAGAAGCTACCTCACAAGTACAAAGCTCTATTGAATCCATTAATACATATAGTCATAAAATAGAAGAAATGAATGAGACAATAGGTACCATTGCTCATCAAACGAATTTATTAGCTTTAAATGCAGCTATAGAAGCAGCAAGAGCAGGAGAAGCAGGTTCAGGCTTTGCTGTTGTGGCTAGCCAAATTAAAAAATTAGCGGAGCAAAGTGCAGCTTCTTCTCAAGAAATTAACCAAGTTGTTTCAGACATTCAGTCCTTGATTGTTTCAGCTGTAGAGCAAGTACAAACCTGTTCTAATACAGTAATGGATCAAGTGAAACATGTTGATCATACAAGAGGACAATACAATACAATTAAGAGTTCTGTACTGACCACACAAAATAACTTAGGAGATTTAGAACAAACTGCAAAAGTAATGAATGAAAATAAAGATGAAATGCTTAGACTACTTACTGCACTATCACAAATTGCTGAAGAGTATGCAGCAAGTACTGAGGAGTCCTCTGCAAATGTAGAAGAGCAAAGTGCGACCATCGAGAATTTAACAGAAGAATGTCGTAAGCTAGCAACCCTTTCAGATGAACTCTTAGCAAGTCTCACTCAGTTTAAACTATAAAATAAGAAGACCACTCTAGGGGATAGAGTGGTCTTCTTGTTCTGTCATACAAGTTTTATACATCATCATACAAAGTCCGTCTTGGGGAATTAGGGTTTGCTATTTAGTCATGTCGTAAGGGGAGACATATCTAACTTATATATAACAGGCATTAAGGGTAAGGGGAGTATAATACCTGCTTTTCGTCCATATAAGTGTTGAGTAAAGATGTTGTATGTATAAAACTTGTTATTCGGTTAAGTGTATATGATTGATGCTCTAGGGGAGTAGAGCATTAGATAGAGTGCTTAGCTCTATGTGATTATCTTAATATAAAAAATACGGCATATCAACAAAATATGACAAAGTGGGAAAAAAATATGAAAAAGTGGTATTTTTGTAGTATATTAGTAGTATAGAAAATGATTTTAGGGGTGAGGAAATAGGAATGTACAAAATAGCAATTTGTGAGGATGAAGTACTTCAAAAAACTTACATGGGTAACTTATTAAAGAAGATTGCCAAAGAGAATAACGTAGACTTTGACATCAGGTTGTTTGCAGCAGGGGAACAGCTACTAGAAGCTGGATATGATGAGTATGACATGATTATATTAGACATCGAAATGGGGCAGATTAATGGCATAGAAGTGGCCAAACGTATTAGACAAACGAACAAAGAAGTGAAGATTATTTTTGTAACAGGCGTGGAGAAGCTCTGGCCAGAAGGTTACAATGTCAATGCGTATCGCTATATTGTTAAACCTGTAGATGAACAAAGTTTTTCACAAGCCATTGTAGAGTTACTTGAAATGATAGGTAAGTCACAACAGTATATTATCTTGAAAAGTGAAGGTACACTAGAACGTATAGCTATTCCTGATATTAAGTATTTAGCCATACAAGATCGCAAGGTAGAGCTGTATATAACAGGCAGAAGTATCACAACCAATATCCCTATGCAAGAATGGGAAGAAATGTTAACAGGCCATGGCTTTGCAAGTCCGCATAAAAGTTACCTTGTTAACCTACAATATGTAAGTCGCTTAAACAAAGAAAGTCTACAACTTACTACAGGTGAAGAAGTCTATGTGTCAAAACGTAAGTATAAGACCTTTAAAGAAGAATTTATGATGTATGTGGAGAAGATGAACTAAGAAGGGGGTAGAAAATATCGATGACAGATGTGAAGGGGAAGCCCAGACAAGATAAGTTACGGCTCTATATAGGTGCAAGTGTTATACTGATTTTAATAAGCATTAGCCTCTTTGCAACCTACGTTTTTGGAACGAAGAAAATGTATGATGAGAGTGTAAATAATGTGTATACAACGATTCTAGAATTCCAAGAGGGGAGCCTTAAAGAGACCGTCGAACGTACCATTAAGGATGTTGAATTAGAACGTAGCCGAGTGATGAATGAGCTGGAAAGTTTTTATAAATCTATAGGCACTTTTAGTGAAGAAAAGTTAGAAAATGATAGAATAGAAAATTTATTAAAAGCTTTCAAAGACATACATATCGTGAATGAGTATAGTGTAAAGACACATTGGATGATTTGGGACCATACCCAGGGGGCACTCAAGTATACAAATGATGAAGTAGCACAAGATATTGATACACAAGGAGCCTTTGAAGCACATATTATTAAGCATTATAAATATAAAATGATCTTTAAAACACTATCAGACGAATATACGATTGTAATGGGAACAAAAGAAGCAGATATCGATGAAGCCGTAAAGGCTGTATCCGCCAATAAGATCCGTGAATTAGCCTTAGATGATGGGGGCTATGTATGGGTCGATGAGATTGTTAACTATGGTGAAGCAGATGAGTATGCCATTCGTTTGGTACAGCCTAACTTAAGTGACACAGAGGGGATGCTCCTATCCATGGAGGAGAAAGATGCAGATATTAACTTTCCATTCTTAAATGAGTTAGAAGACATTAAAAAGTATGGTGAGTCTACCAATAAATATTATTATAAGAAGAAAGACAGTAGTGAATTTGGACTAAAGCTTGGGTATACCAAACTTTATCCAAGATACAACTGGATGATAGGGACAGGTATCTACCTAGAAGAATTAGAGCAATATCACATTCAAAATATTAAGCGGTTTGAAGAAGAACTAAAAAAGCAAATCTGCATAACCCTTGTTAATTTTGTGTTGCTATTATTTATTGTCTTGATTACGGGTGGCTTGCTCTCTCGTTATTATAGCTTCAAAAAGCAAGAGCTTCTAGAGGAAAGAAACAAGATCTTGGAAGGACATTATCAGATCTTAGGTAAGAAGTATGATAAGACCCATGAAGTACTCCATGATGTCAAAAACCATCTTGCCAGCATCTATTGCCTAGCTATGGAGACACAAAGCCAGCAATTGGTTAACTATATCAAAAGTATGAACAATGACCTGAGCAAGCTATCTCATACTGTGCTCACAGGTAATAAGATGCTAGATATTATTCTGAATGACAAAATGGAAACCATGCAAAAGGAAGACATTCAGTTTGACTATAATATACAAGATGTGCAACTAGGATTTATAGAAGATAAAGACCTCGTAAGCTTACTAGCAAATGCCTTTAACAATGCCATTGAGGGAGCTAAAAGAAGTGAAGCTAAGACCATCCACTTCAACTTGTACGCTTATAACCAAGCCTTTATTACCTTCAAGTTGGTCAATAGTTGTGACACCCTACCAAAGACTAAGGGTAATCAACTCATCACCACCAAGGAGGACAAGGACTTCCACGGCTATGGTATGAAAAGTATGTATAAGACAGCCGAAAAGTATGAAGGCAGATTGGGATGGGAATACAGCAAGGAAGCCAAGGAATTCACTTTATCCATTACCCTTCCTAAAGCCTAACAAAGTGATAAATAATAGATCTAAAAAGAGTCTTATGGCTAGAGTGCCATAAGACTCTTTTTTTACCTACATCTAGGCAATAACTTATTTTGCTTGTGCTCTAAATTCACCAGGTGTCATATTGGTAAATTGTTTGAAACGCCTTATAAAGCTAGAAGGCTGTGTATAACCAATAGAAGTAGCAATATCTGTAATGGTCATAGAGGTTGTGCAAAGGAGCTGCTTAGCCTTTTCAATACGAAGTGCATTAATATAGGAAGAAACATTAACGCTAGTCGTTGCTTTAAACTGATGGCTCAAGTTAGAAATAGACAGATTAAAATGATCAGCTAAGAAGGACACAGATAAATCATACTCACAATAATGTTGATTAATATAATCAATAATCACTTGGATTGATGAGGAGGCACAAGGTTCGGTGTGAAGTTGTATAATACCTATTACTTCTTTAGAGAGTGTAAGGATGTACTCTGTAAACAAAGCTTTAGAAAAAGGCGTATTCGTCTTGGAAAGATTGTCAAAGTTTGTTACAGAAGTAATATTTAATATTTTAGCTGCCTTCTTAAAAACATGTGAAATAGTATAGGCTAAAGGTAGGAGAAGTGGATTACACTCATCCAAACTATTAATATAATCTACAAGTATATTTACAAAAAGCTCTATTTTTTCAATGTTACGACTGGTGATGGCATCCTGTAAGCCGGAGAGTTCAGCTTCTGGATAGGAGAATTCTACAGGTTTTTGTAGATTCACTTCTTCATAAAACAATAGAGTCTTATGAAGTGTACAGTCTGTATGCTGTGAGAGCTTAGAGCACTCTAGAAGGGCATAAGGCATACCACTTAATTCTGTATATTGATGACTGATACATAACCTTAGAGGGACAGACAAGGTAGCCTTAAGTGCACCATCTAAATTAAGTAATGCTTCTTTTAATAAGGTATCCATACCTGTTTGATAAAAGGCAATCCAGATAGACATGTTAGATTCAGTATAATCTACCTGATAAAGGTCTACACCCTCCAGTGGAGCCAGCTTAGCTTGTCTTAATAGCTGTTTATCTTCATTGCTTAACGTATAAGAAGGGGCAGGGCAGAGTGTAATAATTTTATACGTTTCATACTTGAGTAAAATATCCTTGTGGGCAGGGTTCATATTAAAACTTGAGATAGTTTTATACGTACCACTAAGTAATTTTAAAAGACTCTTTTCATAGTTGAGACGCCTATTGTCTCTATCTAATAGATCAAGTCCTACAGCAACCTGGTCTAAAGCATCTAGGTTTTTTGGAAGATTAAAGTTAAAGTCATGGAGAGAGGCAAGTAAGCGCCTAATAGGCTCGTAGTATTTATTGGTTAAAACAAAGATAATGATAAAGCCCAGCAACAAGATCAAAAGATTGAGCAAGATAAACTTATTGGACAAGGTGCGTACTTTGGCTAATAAGAGCGCCTCGTTGACAATACTCATGTAAGTTAGATTACTAGTAGGAGAGGAGGTACTACTTATATAATAATGATCTTTGTATGTGGTTTGGATATTAGAAGGTTCCGTACCTGGCAAGTTATCTAGAGATAAGGAGAAATCAGGAGGTGCATTTTTATAGAGTTCATAAGTGTCAGAGAGTATGTAAGTATAAGATGCATTTTCAGTATCATAAATATTGTGAAGTGCATCTGAGAAAAATGAAAGATTGATTCTAAAGACAAAAAATGCAGATTGATTATGTACAGGTAAAATGTATTCGATACAAGGTGTAAGGGATGCAAGAATATTATCATCTGGTGCTTGGAATATAGGTTTAGAGATGCTATTTATCTTGTTTTCAAAGTTTGCATATCCATTCAAAAAATTAGGATTGATTTGAGTATAGGTATTAATATTGTAAGTACCATTACAAGAGTAGAGTGTATTGGGGACATTTTTATTGTAGTAATAAATATCTACAAATGTAGGGTCAAGGGCTTTGATGGCATTAAGTTCTGCAAGAATATCATAAAAAGAGCTGATGTTATGTCTAATATAAGCGTCAGAAAAGTAAGGCGTACGTGTCAAATTACTTGTGACCTTATGAATGAGGTCAATTTTATGATCAAAATAAACTTGGAACTTATTAAGGTTATTATTGTTTTGTTGAATGACTTCAGTTTTATAGGTATCTAAAAAATAGTTCTGATAGCAGATATTTAAAGCCATAATAGGGATAAAAATAATGAAAAAGTAGGAGCAGAGGTGCTTATTAAATTCTTTAAATAGATTAGTATTCAAAAATAGACAACTCCTTTGGTAAATAGAATATAAGGCATTTATAACATATATATACCTAAAATTCAAGTTTTGATAAAATTATTTTTGTGTAAAATGTTTAAATTCAAAAAAAGTTTATACTAAAAATATTGAATATTTACCAATAAACGAATGTGTGATTAGATGAAAATATGAAAACGAAAGGGGAAGAGATCATATGATAAGCAAAGCTCAGCGTAAGCAAACTTGGTTATTGATGAAAAGAAATTATATTTTATATCTTTTCTTGTTACCAGCTTTACTCTACATCATCATTTTTAATTATTGGCCCATGTATGGAATACAAATTGCTTTTAAAGATTATTTGCCCTATGAAGGGATAGCAGGTAGTCCATGGGTAGGCTTGAAGCATTTCACCAAATTTTTTGATTCCATTATGTTCTGGGATCTATTAAAGAATACACTTTCAATTAGTATTTATTCTTTAGTTGCATCATTCCCAATCCCTATCCTTTTAGCTTTTATGATTAATTACACCAAGAATGAAAAGCTAAAAAAGCTAACACAAACCATTACCTACGCACCACATTTTATTTCAACAGTTGTATTGGTAGGGATGCTCTCGATCTTCCTCTCTCCAAGGACTGGATTTATTAATACAATCTTGGAAGCACTAGGCGGAGAGCGTATATTCTTCTTAGGACAAAAAGAATGGTTTAGACATGTCTATGTATGGTCCGGCATATGGCAAGGTACAGGTTGGGCTTCTATTATTTATATTGCAGCGCTATCAGGCGTTAGCCCAGAGCTTCATGAAGCGGCCATTATAGATGGGGCCAGTAAGCTACAACGTATTAGACATATTGACTTCCCAGCCATTTTACCAACGATTACGATTTTACTTATTCTTAACATGGGGCAAGTCATGAATGTAGGCTTTGAGAAAGTCTTACTCATGCAAAATGATTTAAACTTAGAAGTATCAGAGATTATTTCTACTTATACATACAAGATGGGGCTAGTGAATGCCCAGTACAGTTATTCTACAGCTGTTGGCTTATTCAATAATATTATTAACTTTTGTATTCTTATAGGGGTCAATAGAGTAGCGAAAAAAGTATCAGGAACAAGCTTATGGTAGAGGAGGGGAACAATGAAGGCAGTAAGCACTAAAATAAAAGAAACAAAGCAAGATAGGCTTTTCACGTGGATTACAATCACACTTATTATAGCTATTATTATTATAGTAGCTTATCCACTATATTTTGTATTAGTTGCCTCAGTATCAAGTCCGGCGGCAGTCAATTCAGGAGACTTACTTCTTTATCCAAAGGGCTTTTCGCTTATAGGGTATGAGAATATCCTTCAGAATGCAAAGCTATGGAGTGGTTATGCCAATACCATATTTTATACAGTAATGGGGACATTGGTAGGGGTAAGCATTACCATTTTAGCAGGATATGCTTTTTCAAGGTCAGACCTTCCAGGACGCAATATTTTAATGGGGATATTTGTATTTACAATGTACTTTTCAGGAGGACTTGTACCTCTATACTTAGTAGTCAAGCAACTTCATTTAATTGATACAAGAGCTATTATTATTTTGCTAGGTAGTGTGTCGGTCTATAATGTTATTATTGCACGTTCTTTCTTTGCTTCAACGATACCTAAAGAGTTACAAGAAGCAGCTTTCGTAGATGGTTGTACCAACCAAAGATTTTTCTTTGAAATTGTTATACCTATTTCTAAACCCATTATAGCGGTTATTACACTTTATTGTGCTATCGCTTATTGGAATTCTTTCTTTAATGCAATGATTTACCTCAATGATATGGATAAATATCCTTTACAGCTTGTATTAAGAGAAATTTTACTCTCCTTCCAAATGATGATGCAGCAAGCAGCAAGTGGTGGCGGTGTAGATGCAGAGACCGTAAGTGAAATGAATACTTTAGTAGAAGTTGTAAAATATGGTGTTATTGTTGTTGCCACTATTCCAGTCCTCATTATCTATCCTTTTATACAAAAATATTTTGTTAAAGGCGTTATGATTGGAGCAGTTAAAGGGTGATTTAAATTTTGTACTTTATTAAAGAAAAGGGGAATAAAGATGAAAGTGAAGAAAATGTTATCTAAAGTTACAACACTGATTATGGTAGGGATCTTATTAGTAGGTTGTACAACGACAGGAGAAGGCGGACAAAAGGCAGGTGCCAAAGCCGGTGGAAAAGAAGTAACAGTAGAAACTAGTAAGGATGGTACGACAAGAGAGATGGAAGGTAATCTCTACTTAGAAGGGTTACCTATTGTAAAGGAAAAAGAAACGTTCACCATAGCAGTTATAGGACATCCACTTGCTAAAGATACCTATGAAAATAAGCCAGCCGTTATTAAAGCGCAAGAAGATACCAATATAGAAATTAAATGGATGGAAATTCCTTCTACAGGATGGCAAGAAAAAATCAACATTATGTTTGCATCAGGACAGCTACCAGATGCTATTGCAACAGGTATTAGTGCCTCTTCTATTGTAAAGAATCTTCCACAGCTTATACCAGTAGGGGATTATATTGATAGATATGCACCTCATGTATCAGAAGTCTATAATACCTACCCAGAGATTAAAACCATGTTAGAACAAGAAGATGGCAAGATATACTCCTTTATGACCAATGCACATAGTGCACGTAATGATACAACATCAGGTGTGCTCTTCTTGAATAAACAATGGCTAGACAACTTAGGACTAGAGGTACCGACTACAGTTGAAGAGTACTATGAAGTACTCAAGGCTTTTAAAGAAAAAGATCCTAACGGTAATGGACTCAATGATGAAATACCTTTATCTTTTTGTCAACAGTTCTATGCTTCACAATTTAGTATGCTTCTAGGCTCATTTGGTATTAAAGACGGAACAGACCATATTATGATTGAAGATGGGAAGGTAGAGTTTGCACCTGCAAAGCCAGAGTACTATGAAGCACTTAAATACTACAATCAGTTAGCAAAAGAGGAATTACTAGATTTAGAGGGCTTTAGTCAGACTCAGCAACAGTACTATTCAAAGGGGCAACAGATGGTAGTGGGCTCATTCCTAGAATACCTTCCTTATTTTGCTGTAGGGGAACAAAATGATAGTCAGTACATCGCATTACCACCATTGAAGTCATCAGTATCTGAACCACTTTGGGATGGACAAAAGGAGAAGTTTGCAGGATGGAATGGGGGCTTTGTCATTACCAAAGCATGTAAAAACCCAGAGGCTTTAATCAGATGGTTCGACTATGTGAATAGTGACTTTTCTACCAAGATGGAATGGTACTTTGGAGAACGTAATGTCCTTTGGGATATGAATGATGAGACAGGAGACTATTGGTACCTTAATAATTTACCTGAAGGTGTAAGTAAGGGTGAATATAGATATACAACATCTGCAGGTCCTCATGGTCCTATGTTTATTACTTTAGATGAACTAGACAAATTCCAATTAAAAGATGATCCAAAAGGAGAACAAAGATCAAGCTATATTGATATGTTAGAGCCATACTTCCCAGAAGAAAATATGTTAACCCTCTTTGAAAGCTTAGAGGTAACAGAAGAAAAGGCTAACTTACAAGTAGAAATTGATAATTATATTAAAAGCTTTGTAGCACAGGCTGTATTATCTGGTATAGATGATGCTAAGTGGCAAGAACATCTTGATAAGTTAGAAAAGTTAAATGTAGGTCGCTACTTAGAATTACAACAAGCAAGTTATGACAGAATTAATAAATAGGAGGAAGGGTATGACAAAACCTAATTTAGTCTATGTTTTTTGCGATCAGTTTAGAAGGCAAGCAATAGGTTATATGAAGCAGGACCCAGTGATTACACCCCATTTAGATCGATTCGCCGAGGAAAGTGTGGTATTTAATCAAGCAGTAAGTAACTATCCTGTATGTAGTCCATACCGAGGTATACTTATGACAGGGATGTACCCTCATAAGAACAATATTTTTACCAACTGTACTTCAGTAAGTGCAAAGCAAGGTTGCTATCTCCATGATGACCAAGTGTGTGTATCTGATATTTTAGCTCAAAATGGGTATGAGATGGGATACATAGGAAAGTGGCATTTAGATGCACCAAAAGCAGAGCAAAATGCATATACAGAAGGGGCTAGAGGAGATGGATACATATGGGATGCCTACACGCCTCCAGGTAAGGGAAGACACGGATTTAATTTCTGGTATTCTTACGGTTGCTACGATTGGCATATGAAGCCTCACTACTGGATTAACGACGCTAAAATAGAAGAAAGAAAAGATGTGCAAGAATGGTCAGTCAAGCATGAGACACAAGTAGCTATAGATTATATTAACAATCAGGATAAACCTTTTGCACTGTTTGTATCTTTTAATCCACCTCATACAGATTT
The DNA here is from genome assembly GCF_027857615.1 of Holtiella tumoricola. Taxonomy (NCBI): domain Bacteria; kingdom Bacillati; phylum Bacillota; class Clostridia; order Lachnospirales; family Cellulosilyticaceae; genus Holtiella; species Holtiella tumoricola. The sequence continues at coordinate 52,608 of NZ_JAQIFT010000061.1, read as the reverse complement.
TGATATGTTCCCACAAGAGTATTTGGACTATTATGAAGGCAAAGAAGCAGATGATCTACTCGTAAGGCCCAATGTAAAACTCAATGAAGAAGCCATAAAACATGTGAAGAACTACTTTGCTTCGATTACAGGTATAGATGAGAACTTTGGCAAGCTTATGCAAGCCATAGAGGATAAGGGGATTAAAGATAATACCATTGTAATCTTTACTTCTGACCATGGTGAAATGATGGGAAGTCAAGGACGTATGCATAAAAACATCTGGTATGAAGAAGCTGTAAGTGTACCCTTTTTAGTGAGGTATCCAAGCCAATTTAAGCATCAAGATGTAGAAGCACAATTATCCACCATTGATATTTTTCCTACACTTCTCGGTGCAGTAGGACTAGAAAGCCAAATCCCAAAAGCTTGTGTAGGTCATAACTTTGCACCTAATATGCGTATGCAAGATTATATTGATGGGCCAGAGTATTCCATCTATTTTGTAGAGGATAAAGAGAGTGAAGGGTATGGTAGAGGGATAAGAGATAACCGCTACACCTTTATCCTTTCATCAGCACAGGGTCAACAAGAATGTATTCTTTATGATAGACAAACAGACCCTTATCAAATGAAAAATGTTGCACAAGAGCAAAAAGGAGTGACAGCTCATTACTTAAAGGTATTAAAAGATGCACTAAAGGCCATAGATGATCCTTTTGAAATCCATATAGAAATGTAAAAAGAAGAGCAAGAACGTATACCATTCGTTCTTGCTCTTCTTTTAAGTTAAGGTGATAACACCGTTAGAATAGGGATATTGCGCGTTGGGTCATACGTGACTTGGAGCATGTTACATTCTAGATCACGTAGCCTGATATAGTAGTTTCCTTTATAAATAAAGGCAGCTGCATCTACAAGTACCTTATTTACCTCCAAGATAATAGAGTCTGGTGCAGGAGGTACTGGAGGTGATAGGGGAAGAGGAGGTTGTGCTGGTGTATGGATGTAGACCTCCTTGATGATAGAGGCAACATCTGCCTTCAGCTTAGTAAAGTGAGCAGGGTGATGAACGTAGAACTTAGGACAGACTTTGCCAGTGATGTCATAGTGTCTGAGAATATCTGTAGCTGGATCAAGAGTATAAGTCATACATAGCTTAGCGAGGAACTGGGTGAGAGCCTTATAGGTAGAGGTATCAAACTGACCTTCCCAGTCAGGGTGACAGACTTCTATCCCAAGGCTATAGGTGTTAGCGTTCTTGGCATGGTAGGCTTGCTCAGTGTCAGGGATACATTGGATAATCTCACCTCCGAGCCCTACTATGTAGTGGCTACTAGCATAGATCCCACGGGTACCTTGCTTTAGGTTTTCAAAGTAGTTCCGATTGGCAAGAGCAGAAGAAGCAGGATTTGCTACCCAGTGGATGACCAGTTTCTTGACTTGCCGAAGGGGTAGACTGGGGCGACTGTAAGGATTAGGGGTGAGTAGCTGAGACTGAATAGAAAGTTGTAGACTCAATAGATTTCATCTCCTTGTATGTATTTGTTTATTGATGTATTGATTTAGTGATTTATTAATAAGAAAGTATAGATAAAAGCACAAAAAGCCACCCTAAGACAGTCTTTTCCTCCCTGTGCAGTGCACAAAGACTAGACTTAAGGTGGCTTCTCGTATATGTGGCAAAGCTTGCAACTTCTTTTAGACTTCCTAAGGATGTAACTATTACAAATGGGGGATAACGGTAGCCGTTGGTGTAGTACTCTTGGACTTACCAGGTTACACGAGCGTCTAGATGGTGTGCCTGCAGTGAAAGGGATCCCTAATGGATGTATCATGCCAGGTGTCCAAGCTGACCTTGTGTACGCTGGGTTTACCTCATACGTGACCGTGGGCATAGGTTGGTTGCCATGTGTAAGAAATACATATAAAGGTGGAAGCTGTTATGAAGTTAGAAGGAGCCAGTGACCTGTGGTTGCCACCACCTACAGGGCTGGTGTCTAAGAAGAGGAGCAACATTAAGCCGAGGGAGGAGGAGGCTTAAGTGGCTCAGACTTCTTAGGAAGGTATCGTAGAGAGAAGGGGCCTAGGACTTGTCCCATCTGATACCCTATAAGGCTGTTTGCTTGGCCTTATAATAATACATACGCCGTAGCGCATCTGAATTCGTCGTTATTTTTATAAAAAAATTTGATTTAGTAAAAACTTATAAATTAGGAAGAGATGGATTGTGCAATCTTGCTAGGTGATTAGCTTCTAGTCTGGTACGTTCTTTGGCTTCTAGAAGTTCTAGGTCAAAGTGATGCAGGTCCATACGATGAAAAGGTGTGTTGCGAGGAGTAGCAGGTCTAAAAGGTGTAGGACATTTAAACGGGCGATACCCCCCACTTAGAATTTTGAAGAACTTCTGAGGGGCAAGGATCCACTCTAAGCAAGCTACCCAACGGCTAGAGCCAAGTCTACCACAAAGAAAATCAGAACACTCCACCTCTTTGAAGACCTGCTCTAAAGTCTCACGTATATCCTGCCCCTTTTGCTCAAGTAGGTGGTAAAGGGCTTCAAGCTTCTGTTTACATCTGGGGGTAAGATGTGTAGAGGCTCCTAGAGTAGGGCAATAAGTCTTAAAGAGGGTGAGTACCTCTATGTAGTCTATCTTATTCTTTTCTTGTTCTTGAGGAGTAAAAGATGGTGTAGCTAAATCTCTAGAATACCCAGATGCAGAAAGTGGATTTGTAAGAAGTGTAGTTACAAGCTTTGTATTACGCACGTAGTAAGTGAGCTTTTTCATCCGATCATAATAAGACAAGTAGAGCTTACCTTCAAAAGGATCTTTACTCTCAAGATAAGCCTTTTTAGACTTATACACCTTACCAATACGACTAAAAGCACTACGGAACTCCGCTTTGCTAAACCCCATTTCTTCTACCCAGCTACTTCCCTTTTTATAAGCTTTATGGGTACAAGGCTCTAGGAACTTGTAGAAGCCATCCTTCTTGCTTCTTGTAAACCAATACTCTAGTTGACACATAAGTAGACTGGCTGTAACGCTTCCTGTGATTTGGTTTAACTCTGGGCAATACTTGAGACATTTTTGCATTTTCATATCTATTCCTCCTAAATTCAGAAAGTGGATTTATAAGACCTTATACCTATACATACGCCACAGAGTGACAAAATTAGTCGGAAAAAGATATAAAAATTTTGGCAAAACAAAAATAAAATTGGCAAGTTTTAAAAATACAATTTTCGAAATAAATCATGAAATGGTAAGGTAGAGATAAGCTGGTATGCTCCTAGCTTCCCATGGGCCAACTAAATACAGAAAAGGAGAGCAATGGTTCTACGTAGTACCTAGCAATGTAAACGATGAATTTACAAGAGATGGTAAAAATATGTAAAACTGATAAAAATGCTCAATGGTTACTCTGGGAAGAACTTAAACAATCACGTTATTATTGCTATCGTACACTCGCAAAATTCACTAATGATTATGATGATCTTGAACAAGAAGCATACATCTTGTTTAGCAAAAGTCTAGAAAAGTACAGTGATGACAAACAGACCACTTTCAAAACCTATTATATTAAGAACTTAGTGAACTTGATTAAGACAGCCAATAGAACAGCCAGAAGAAGAGAAAGCCACGTAAACTTACTCCAACAAGACCAACTGTATTGCTTAGAAAATAAGATTACATCACTAGGAGACATGACTTCAGAAGAACACATTCTAGGGGAATTATATGTACAAAAGATTATAGATAAGCTTAGTCCATCCAATCAAAAATTATTGAAACAATTAATACAAGAAGATAAACGCATCATAGATATTAGTAGGGAGGAAGGGATCTCCTATACCAAGCTAGATAGTCAAAAAAGAAGACTAATCGAAAAAATTTTAAAAATAATCGACGAAAAATAGACAGATGCGGCGTATGTATATATATAAGCAACCGGTGCTTAAGAAAAATACCAAGGAGGAATGCACATGGCAATCACACCCGTATTAGATGAAATCAAACTCTCACTCAAATTTACAAAAGGTTCTCAGACACTCTCACATTGCAATCAAGCAGCAACTAATGACCAACTTCACACTTTAGGTAAGGCCGTTGCAAGCTTGAATGCAGAGAGTCTAGATACCATGATGAAGGTAGAAGAAACCAAGTTACTTCTACAAGGCTAATCTATAGATACATCATAGACCTACAGCATAGAGGACACCCTAGCAAACACCTTAGTTGTACATACCTACTCTAAGAAAAATAAGGGGGCTACAATCCTATGGAAATTAAAAAGAGAAATTTAGTACTCGTATTTGGTACACCAGTTAAGACAGAAGAGACCATTACCATCACAAACCCAGCAGAGACACTATCAGGTGCCGAGATCAAAAAGGCCATGACAGATATTATTGCAAGCAATGCATTAGGAGAGAACGTACAACCAGATCGCATCGTAGAAGCTAAATATGTGATTCAGCAAGTGGATACTGTAGAACTAGAAGAGGCGTAAAAGATGAATGACTTGTTAAGCCAGATTGGTAACTTTGGCTTTCCCATCATTCTCTCCATGTACCTACTTGTAAGAATTGAAGGTAAGATTGAGACACTCTCAACGACCATTACACATCTGAGTAACGTTTTAGAAAAGCAAGAAGATAAGTAAAAGAGATGTCATTAACCCAGCTGCACTTCCCATATGGAAGGGTGGCTGGGTTTTTGTTATGTGCAATGATTTATCTAGTTATGTAAATAAAACGACTATTTATGACAAAAATATAGAAATTCTCTACAATATGGATTAGAATAAAGAGGAGAAACAAAAAAATTTGACATATATACATATTGGGATATATTATAATATTAATATTAAAGCGAACAATAAACAATTATTATAGAGAAATGTAAGTAAATATCAAAAGGGGTGTCCTCATATCTACTGTAGAGACGAGGCCAATAAATATAAGGATATCTAAGCATATATGGGAAATATGATTAGATAGATATATAATAAATTAGGGGGATACACCACCATGAGGGAACAAGGGGAAATGATGCCGTTCAGCCAAATACATATAAAAGAAGAGAACTTGCCTAACTTGTAGAGGGAAAATACAAAGATAAAGAGGCAGGTTTATTGTTGTGTCCAAAAATAAATAGCATAAATTTTATAGTTGTTTAATATTACTCATCAGAGATGAGTGGTAGATAAAGAGTTATAAAATTTATAGAATACTATTTTACATAATAAGAGGGAGTAGGAAAGATGGCAGAAAAGATTTTTTTAGCATCACCACATATGAGTGATGAAGGGTATGAACAACACTATGTAAAAGAAGCATTTGATACCAATTGGATTGCACCATTAGGTACAAATGTGAATGAATTTGAAAAGGAATTAGCAACTAAAGTAGGTATTGGACATGCAGCAGCATTATCAGCAGGGACAGCTGCTTTACATATGGCACTCAAAGCAGTAGGTGTAGGAGAAGGCGATATTGTATTATGTCAGGATCTTACCTTCTCAGCAACAGCCAATCCAATTATCTATCAAAAAGCTATCCCGGTTTTTATTGATAGTGACTTTGAAACCTGGAATATGAGCCCAGCAGCATTAGAACAAGCCTTTGAAAAGTATGGTAATCAAGTTAAAGCGGTTATGGTTGTTCATTTATATGGGCTGGCAGCGAATTTAGATCCTATTATAGCACTCTGTGAGAAGTACAATGTACCACTTATTGAAGATGCAGCAGAAAGCTTAGGGACAACTTATAAAGGACAATACACAGGCACATTTGGAGCATATGGTATCTTCTCCTTTAATGGGAATAAGATCATCACCACATCAGGTGGCGGTATGCTTGTAAGTAATGATGAAGAACGTATTGCTAAAGTGAGATTCTGGTCTACACAAGCAAGAGACAATGCAAGACATTATCAACATAGTGAGCTAGGCTTCAACTACCGTATGAGTAATGTTATAGCAGGCGTTGGTCGTGGCCAGCTTAAAGTATTAGATGAACGTATAGCAAAGAAAAAATATATCTATGAGTACTATAAGAGAGAATTAGGTGGTCTTGAAGGTGTACATATGATGCCAATGAATGAATGGCAAGACAGCAACTGCTGGCTTACATGTATCACTTTAAGTGGTCAGGTGAAACCACTTGATATTATGCTTGCACTTGAAGAAGAAAACATTGAAAGTAGACCAATCTGGAAACCAATGCATATGCAACCATTCTTTGAAGCATATGACTTCATCGGTGAAGGGGTATCACAAGAGTTATTTGAAAATGGGGTGTGCTTGCCATCGGATACAAAGATGAGTGATGTAGATTTAGAGAGAATCGTTGGAATTATAAAGGGGTTATTCTAGTATGTATGCAAAGTATGTAAAAAGAGGAATTGATATAGTAGGGGCTTTTCTTTTACTATTTGCAGCATGGCCATTTATGCTAATAGCTGCTATCGCCATTAAGATAGCTGATCCAAAAGGCCCGGTATTATTTAAGCAAGAACGACCAGGTAAAGATGAGAAAATCTTTAAGATTTATAAGTTCCGTACCATGCAAGTAGCTACACATGATAAAGATGGTAATGTACTGTCAGATATGGAACGTATGACTAAGATTGGTAAAATTCTTAGAAGAACCAGCTTAGATGAGTTTCCACAGTTCTTTAATGTCCTTAAAGGCGATATGAGTTTCATTGGGCCAAGACCATTACTTGTACAATATCTTAAACATTATAATGAAGAGCAACGTAGAAGACACAATGTAAGACCAGGGATTAGTGGATGGGCACAGGTAAATGGACGTAATGCTATTAGCTGGGAAGAAAAGTTTAAGTTAGATGTATGGTATGCAGATAATATCAGCATGAAGACTGATCTTAAAGTATTGGTTAAGACAATTAAGAATGTACTTATGAGTAAGGATATCAACAGCTCAGAAGACAATACCATGACATACTTTGGAGAGTGATGAGATGAAGAAGTTACTCATATTAGGAGCGGGAGGTCAAGGTAAAGTCGTCCTTGATCTTGCACTTACCTGTGAAGAGTGGGATGAGATTAGTTTCTTGGATGGTGGCAAGATAGGTGAAGAAGTATTAAGTTATCCTGTCATTGGAGACTTTAGAGAGTATGAGGTACTGAGAGAAGAATACACTCATGCTATCGTAGCAGTAGGGAATAATGACTTAAGACTTAGACTTACGGAGGCACTTCTAGAAACAGGATATGAAGTGCCTATATTTATCCATCCAAGTGCTGTAGTGAGCCAGTTTAGTGGTATTGGATTAGGGACTATAGTGATGCCACAAGCTGTGGTTAATGTATCAGCTTGGGTAGGTAAGGCTTGTATCGTTAATACGGGAGTCATTATAGAGCATGATTGTCAAATTGGTAATGGTGTTCACTTATCTCCAAGTGCTACATTAGGTGGAACAGTAAGTGTAGGGGATAAGAGTTGGATATGCCTTGGTGCTAAAGTGATTAATAATATTACTATAGGTGAGAGCGTAACAGTTGGTGCTGGAGCTGTAGTGGTAAATGATATACAAGATGAAACGTTAGTGGTAGGAGTACCAGCAAGGTGGAAAAATAAATAATTGAGAAATGGAGAATAAAAATGAAAATATTATATGTTGCTAATATTCATAGACACTTTAATGCATTTCATGTACCGTATATAAAATGGTTAAGAGAAAATGGTCATGAAGTTCATGTGGCAGCTAATGGGGAAGAGGTTGTTGAGGGGGTTAATAGACAATTTGATATAAATATTCAAAGATCTCCATATAGATTTGAAAATATTAATGCTTATAAGCAATTAAAAGAAATAATAGAGAGAGAAAAATATGATATAGTTCATTGTCATACTCCTATGGGAGGGATATTGGGGCGACTAGCATCCAAAAACTCTAGAAAAAAAGAGACAAAAGTTATATACACTTGTCACGGGTTTCATTTCTGTAAAGGGGGTCCAATTAAAAATTGGATATTATATTATCCCGTTGAAAAATTCATGGCAAAATATACTGATATTATAATTACGATTAATAATGAGGATTATCAAGTTGTAAACAAATTTAATATCAAGAAAAAATATTATATACCAGGAATAGGATTAGATATTAGTAAATTTAAAGATAATGATCAAGAGTATGATTTTAGAAACAAAAGAGCAGAAATAGGTGTAAAAGGCAATGAAACTTTAATAATCTCTGTAGGGGACTTGACAAAAAGAAAGAATCATCAAATTGTTATTCAGGCGCTTGCTAATCTAAGAGAATTAAAATTCAAATATGTAATATGTGGGAAGGGTGTAGAAGAGGCGAATTTAAAATCTCTTGCTAAAAAGATGAATATAGAAGATAAAGTAGTTTTTCTAGGGCATCGAACAGATATAAAAGAGATTTTAAGAGTATCAGATATTTTTGTTTTCCCTTCTTTATGGGAAGGGTTAGGTATTGCAGGAATTGAAGCAATGGCGGCAGGAATACCAGTTATTGCATCTGATAGACACGGAATAAAAGATTATGCAATCCATGATAAAACAGCATTATTATGCGATCCTAGAAATAGTAAAGACTTCTATGAGTCTATAAATACAATCCTAACAGATAAATATTTAAGGAACAGGCTAGTTATGAATGCAAGCGAATTAATTAATAAATTTGATATAAGTAATGCAATGGGACAGATGATTAAAATATATGAAGAGGAAATTTGAAATAGTATTAGCTGCATGAACTAATAGTATCTTATTAAGTAGTAAGTGTAGCGCTTAAATTATTAAATATAAGGAAGAGGAAATCGATGATTAAAAGAGAAATTGTATCAGTAATTGTTCCAGTGTACAACGTAGAGTTATATCTTGAAAAATGCATACAGAGTATATTGAATCAGACATATAATGCATTAGAAATTATTATTGTTAATGATGGGGCTACTGATTTAAGTGAAGAGATATGTATGAAATATGCGCAACAAGACAGTAGAATAATACTAATTAATCAAAAGAATGCAGGATTATCAGCAGCGCGAAACAGTGGTATTCGTAATGCGAGTGGTAAATATATAATGTACATCGATTCAGATGATTGGATTGATAATGATTGCATTGAAAAATGTATAAAAGAAATCCAAAAAGATGAAAATTTAGATATTGTACTATTTCCTTATATTAAAGAATATAAGCAAAAAAAAGTAGTTGTAAAATTATTTGATTTAGATACATTGTACTTTAACCAAGAACAAACAAAAGAATTTTTATTAAAATCACTGTTTGGGCCAACTAACTCCATAAATCCTCTGAAAATTGATAATCTATCTACAGCTTGGGGAAAATTGTATAGAAGATCTATATTAAATGAAGTTGAATTTACAGATACTAAAAAAATTAGTGTAGAAGATAGCTACTACAATGTACAAGTATTTTATCATGCAAAATGTTGTAAATATATTTCAAATACATTTTATCATTATAGAAAAACAAATCCTATATCATTAACTAAAAACTATAACCTAGAAAAAGCATATTTACGTGAAAACATGTATGCAGTAAAAAGAGAGTTTGTTACGGACAAAGGATTAGGAGAAGAGTTTGAAAATGCATTAAATAATAGAGTTATTATCAACTTATTCGCAATTATTTATGGCTTAGTATGTTCAAATATAAGTTATAAAACAAAGGTTAAATACTGTAAGGAAGTATTAAATAGAGAGATTTATAAAAAAGCATTTAAACAATTCAGTTTAGATGAATTAGAATTTAAGTGGAAATGCTTTTATTGGCTTTGTAGGCAAAAGAAACACACAATAATTATATTTGTCTTAAATAGTCTGATCTTGATAAAAAGGAGAGGAGTATATAGTGAAAAATAAAAGAATAGCATTTATAATACCTTACTTTGGTAAATTTAATAATTATTTTGAGTTGTTCTTGAAATCTTGTGAATATAACAAAGAAATAGCAGATTGGATTATTTTTACAGATGATAAAATGCAATATAATTATCCTAGTAATGTTATTGTTCATCATATATCATTTGATGAAATGAGAAACAAAATTACAAAAAAAATTAATTTTGAAATATCATTAAATAAGCCGTATAAGCTTTGCGACTATAGAGTTGCTTATGGATATATATTCCAAGAATATCTAAAAGAATATTCTTATTGGGGGTATTGTGACACAGATATGATATTTGGAGATATACAAAAATTTATAAATAAACAAATATTAGATAATTGTTATGATAAGTTATTTATATATGGTCACTGTACAATTTATAAAAATGAATCATCTATAAATACAAAGTTTATGCTTCCGTATAAAGAAAAATTGAGATATCAAGAAGTGTTTAAAAATCCTAATAACTGTAGTTTTGATGAAGAATTTAAAAGTAGTATTAATAACATTTTTGATGAGTATGATTTGAAAGTTTTTAAAGAACAATATCAAGCTAATATATATACAAAATATAGTTATTTTAAATTAACTTATTGGGATTTTGAAAAAGCAAAATATACAAATAAAGATTATAAGGATAAACTATTCATATGGGATAAAGGTAAACTATTTATGTACTATAAAGATAAAAAAGGAAACCTTAAACATAAGGAATTTATGTATATACATTTACAAAGTAGAAAAATGCAAAATGATATAAAAGAAATAAAGGGTTTAAATAATTTTAAAATAGTTCCTAATAAATTTGAAGAATTAGAATACAATCAAATTAATAGTGAAAGATATTCTCATATAAGGAAAAAATATTTTAATTTACATTATATAAAGTTAAGAATACAAAACTTAAATGTAAAAATAAAGCGAAGGTTTATTGAAAAATGATAATTATATATATAGCACTTTTTACATTTTTTATTTTGAGTTGTTTATTAAGAAAGTCTAGAATATTAATGGTTTTACAGTTTACTTGGTGTTGGTTACTCTATGGTTTGAATATAGGGGGTGCAGACTATATAGGAAATGAAACTATTTATTTAGCTGGAAGTTATTTGTCATATGGAGATATTAGTATAACAAGTACTTGGTTTGCAGATTTGCTATATATTATTTTCAATAGATTAAACTTTTCATATACAGAATTTAATTTAGTTACTGGATTAATTGCTTTTGGATTAATATTTTTTGTAATCTGGAAAGTATCTAAGATACCTAATATAGCATATGCTATGTTGATGGTATATCCTATGAGTGAGTTTGTTATACAAAAGAGATTTTTTTTGGCAATAAGTGCCGTAATACTAGGCATTTATTTGTTTTCTATAATGAAAAATAAAGTTAAAAAAAATATAGCATTATTCATGTGTGTAATTATAGCAACAGGTCTTCATTTTTCTGCAGCATTTTATATTACGCTATTTTATATGAATATAGATGATAAAAGAGGATGGAAGTATAAGATGAAGATTGTACTAGTGCTAGGCTTACTAGGTATACTAGCAATATTTATTGGAATACAGGCAGGACTGATTTCACAAGTAAAATTAACTAATTATTTAGCAGGAGAAACAGCATATATATCATGGTATAAGATACCGTACTTCTTTTTATTGCAGATATACTTATACTATATTACATTTATTACATTCAAAAGAAAGAGGTTTACAACTGTATTTGAAAAGAATTTTAAGAGTTATAATGAACTACTAATTTGTCTAATACCGACTTATTTTATAAACACTATTTTTAGAAGATACTATATTCATCTAATGCCACTAAACTACTTGATTATGGCTGAGGAGTACATACTAAATTTTAGAGAAAAAAAATCTTTATTAGTTCATGTTGCTTTGTTTTTAAATTTATTTATAATAATTTACTTAGCATTTATAGAAACTAGGATTTTAGGAGATATAGGCTTCGATAAGTTGATTGTTGATTTATATAGAAATAATATATTGTTTAAATATTTTATAATTTAGAATATGCTAAATATATTGAGACATATTTAGCTGCTAAATTTATGGAGATGTGTAATGACTATAAAAGACGAAAAAATAAATTACAGTAATTCTGAGATATGTTCTATAATAATACCTTGTTATAATTCGCAAGAAACAATTGAGCGATGTATAAACTCTTGCTTGAATCAAACATATAAAAATATAGAAGTAATTGTAATAAATGATGGATCTACAGATTTATCGTTAGAAATCTGTAACAAAATAATGGATGAGAGGGTGAAAATTTTCACTCAATCTAATGGTGGAGTATCAGTTGCTAGAAATAAGGGAATACATGAATCACAAGGTGATTACTTGATGTTTTTAGATAGTGATGATGCTTTAGAGGTGAATTGTGTAGAGAAAATGATGGGTTATAAACACTATGAGCTAGTAATTATGGGCTATCAATGTTGTAATGATAAAAATATATTAATTGCACCTAGAGCAAAAGAAATACATAGTAAAGCTGAAGGGCTTAATGAACTACTTAGTAAAGAATACTTTCAATATGTATGTGTACCTGTAGCTAAGTTATATAGAACAAAAGTAGTAAAACAAAATAAAATAACATTTGCAATTGGATTAGATTTTGGAGAAGATACTTGCTTCAATATGGAATATATAAGTCATATTAATAACTGCTTGATAAGTAATGAAATTGTATATATTAATCATACTAGAGTAGGTGGATTGTCAAGAAGGTATATTGAAAAATGTTGGCAGACATTAGACTATATTTCACAGAAATATGAACAACTATTTTTTAGTTATAAAGATGGATTTGATTATCAAGGTAATTTAGAACAAATTATAGTTAGAAATCTAAAGGTGAGTATAGATAATGTTGTGAGTTATTCTAATTGGAGTAATTTTAAAGAAGTAGTTAATGATATAAGAAATTCTAATAAAATTAAATCAGTAGAGGTAAGTAAACTTAATTTCAAAGAAAAAATCTTAATCGTACTAGTAAATAAAGATTTTAAAAATCTAATATATATATTATTTAAGATTCAACAGAAAATTTAACTTGAGTTAATAAAAATAAGAGGGGATTGAAATGAAAAAAGCAGCGATTATAACACTCAATGGATACAATAACTATGGCAATAGATTACAAAATTATGCCTTACAAGAAGTAATTAATCGATTAGGGTACACTACTGATACCATTATCAATGGCACTCATGTAATTAAAAATCATGAAAAAACTAAACTTGGTTATAAAATTAAAGAGTTTATTAAAAAGCCAGTATCAAAAAAAATCTATTTAGTAAACCACATGCTTTATCTTTTGGTAAATAAAAGAGAAATTACAGAGATGAATAGTATAAGAGTTAGTATATTTAAAGATTTTACGAATAAGTACATTAGTGAAACTAGTTATAGTATTGATGATAACAATTTACCAGAAAATCAAATAAATAGTTATGATTTTTTTGTTACAGGAAGTGATCAAGTATGGAATCCTTTTGATGCAGCAGCAGGAAATGTAACCTTTTTAGATTTTGCACCTATAGAGAAGAGGATAGCCTATGCACCGAGTTTTGGGGTGAGTACAATACCAGAGGTTTATATCGATCACTACAAAACATGGTTATCTAAGATGAATAAAATATCTGTTAGAGAGGAACAAGGTGCTCGAATAATTAGAGATTTAACTGGTAGGGAGGTACAAGTGGTTTTAGATCCGACAATGTTACTTACAAAAGATGACTGGTTAGCGATAGCTCAGAAGGCTCCCAATAAGCCTAAGGAAGATTATATCTTAACGTATTTCTTGGGAGAGGTATCTAAGGATTTAAAGAGAATGATAGATGAGATTAGTAAGGAAAAGCACTTAAAGATTGTAAATTTAGCAAATCTAAGAGATAAAGAGCACTATGCAACGGGGCCTAGTGAGTTTATAGATTATATTAATTCAGCAAAGTTATTTATGACAGATTCGTTCCATGGATGTGTATTTTCACTTTTATTAGAGACTCCATTAGTGATTTGTGAGAGAAATGGACAGAAACAAGTAGAATCAATGAATTCAAGGATAGATACTTTTGTCAATAAGTTCAATCTTGAGGATAGAAAATTAGATAAGATTGTAAAGGAAAAAATATTTGATAATAATTATAAAGAGGCTAAGTTATTATTAGAAGTAGAGAGAAAAAAATCTTTAGAATATCTTAGTGAAGCAGTAGGAAGTATTCTTAAATAGAAAGCCAAGGATAAATGAAACTTAATCAGTTGAAAGCGGGAGCAATTTTATCTTATATAGGCTTACTTGTAAGTAATATTGTAGTTATACTCTACACATCAATTATGTTAAGACTTATAGAGTCATCAAAGATTACTTTTAATTTCCAGCTACTAATCATTGAATGAAAAAAATAGGTGAGATAAAAATAAGACGTTAACTATATTTAATATATTAGGAGGTGAAATAGGTTGTGGAAAAAATTAATCAGTTAAAGGCTGGAGCAATCCTATCATATATATCAATGGGTTTAGGTTATATTATTTCTATAGTGTATACCCCTATAATGTTAAGACTACTTGGTCAAAGTGAGTATGGATTGTATAATTTAGTAGCATCAATTGTTGCATATCTAGGGGTGTTAAACTTTGGATTTGGTAGTGCATATATGCGTTATTACTCTCGTTATAAAATAAAGTCAGATAAAGAAAAAATTGCTACTTTGAATGGTATGTTTTTAATTATTTTCACAATAATAGGAGTTGTAGCTGTAGTTGCCGGTATCATACTGGCGATGAATATTGAAATAATATTTGGTGCTCAGCTGACAGTATCAGAGTTAGTAAAGGCGAAAGTTTTAATGATGATAATGGTAGTAAATTTGGCAATATCATTTCCTACTATTGTATTTACATCCCATATCACGGCAAATGAGAAATTTATATTTCAAAAAATAGTTAATATGATTAGTGTAGTTATTAATCCATTTATTGTTTTGCCGGTTTTATTTTTAGGATATGGATCAATAGGATTAGTAGTTGCTAGTACGATTTTAAATATTGTAATAGGAATTATTAATGTATGTTATTGTATTAAAAAGTTACAAATGAGATTTTCAATCAGAAATATGGATTTTACATTAATGAAAGAAATGACGGTATTCTCATCATTTATTTTTATATATATGATTATTGATCAAATCAACTGGAATATTGATAAATTTATATTAGGAAGATTTAAAGGAACAGAGGAAGTAGCTATATATTCAGTTGGAGCACAATTTAATAGTTATTTAATTAGTATAGCAGCTGTAGTTTCTGGTGTTTTTATCCCCAGAGTAAACAAGATAGTTAGTGAAGAATTAAAAAGTAAAAAATTGACAGATTTATTTATTAGAATTGGAAAAATACAATTTGTACTAGTCGCTTTAGTCGTTATGGGATTTACTATTTTTGGTGAATCATTTATCAATATTTGGGCAGGAGAAACTTATAGTAAATCTTATGCAGTGGCCATGATACTTATGATACCTATGGGTTTAGTTTTAATACAAAATATTGGTATAGAGATAAGAAAAGCACAGGACTTACATCAAACACCTGCAAAGTTTATGTTGTGTATAGCTATAATTAATATCATTATTACTATACCGATGGCTAAAGAATATGGGGCTATTGGTAGCGCTATAGGCACATCGATAGCAGTAGTAATAAATCAAATATTTATTAATTTTTATTATTTTTTAGTGTGCGGATTAGATATAAAGTTATTTTTAAAGCAAATTCTAATTTTTTCTAAAGGATTAATTATACCTATTATAGTAGGATGTTTAATGATATCAAATAAAGGTAAATTTAATGACATAACATTTTTATCAATGGTAATACCTTATATCATAATATACTTTATATCTCTATACTATTTTAGTTTTGAGAAATATGAAAAGGATTTATTTATAGGTCAGCCATACAATAAAATAAGTAACATAGTAAATAGATATGTAAAAAAATAATTATATCTACTACATAGGGAGAATAAGATGAGAATATATAATTTAAATAAAAGTGTGAACAATAACGTTATCAAACTTTCAGCATATATTGAAAGTAAGTACATAGAAGAGAAAGAACTTTGGTTTTCTACAGAATTAAGGTATGAAAATAATATTTGTACGGATCAATATGACGCGTTCTTAGTAGGACTTTTATATCCAGCTATGAAATATGGTGAGGATATTTATATAGAAGGTAAAGTTTCAAAAAAATTGCTACATAATATAAATCATTATGTTATTCCACTCATTAAGTCTTTTTCTTCGAGTTGCAAGCAAATAAAGGTTACTGCTAATGAATTAACAAATCACAATTACAGAGGAGATGGAGTAGGTACTGGGTTTTCAGGAGGAGTAGACTCATTTTGCACAATTTATGATCACTATGAGTTGGAGAATGATCCTGATTATAAAATTAATAGTTTTCTTTTCCTGAATGTAGGTGCACATGGTCGTGATAATCAGATAAAGGTAAAAGAAAAATTTAGATTACGCTATGAATACTTAAAAAATTTCCCAGAAGAGTTAGGGCTAGATTTTATTCCAATAGATTCAAATTTATTTGTATTTCATCCATGGGGACACCAATTGACATGTACATTAACATTAGTATCAGGAATACTTTTTATGCAAAAATATTATAACAAATATTATTGTGCCTCTCTAGGTTGGTCTTATTTAGAAATCTTAGAATACTATGCAAGTGATCTAGACAAAGATATTGCCATGTTTGATCCAATACTTCTTCCATTATTAAGCACAGAATCATTAGAATTGGTGGCGGATGGAACACAATACAACAGAGCTCAAAAAACTATACATATATTAAATTATGAGCCTGTACATAGATATTTAAATGTATGTGTTAGTGGGGATGATACTCATGAAAACTGTTCGGTTTGTAGTAAATGTTCAAGGACATTGATGGCTCTGAATTCTGTTAATAGATTGAATGAATTTAAAGATTTATTTGATATTAAAAAATATAAGAATGAAATTGAAAAAAAATATATTTATAAACAAGTGTATTTACAAAAGAAAGATGCATTTGCAAAATCAAATGTAGAGCTGGCAAAATCTAATAATATTAAATTACCAAGTCGATTTAGATGCTTTTTAATGTTAATACCGAGTATAGTAATAAATAGAATTAAAATTGCTTTAAGTAAAATATTACCTTCCAACATTAAAAATATAATTAAAAAACTATTAAAGTAAGGAAGCTAAGTATAGGGAGGTAAGTCGTGATAGAGATTAAACATAAAAAAGATTGTTGTGGGTGCCATGCATGTGAAAACATCTGTCCAAAGCATTGTATAGAAATGAAGGTAGATCAAGAAGGCTTTTGGTATCCAGAGGTAGATCAAACAAAGTGTATTAATTGTAACTTGTGTGAAAAAGTGTGCCCAGAACTTAAACAGTATGCTAATCCCAATGCATTAGAGCCACAGGCATTAGGTGCTTGGAATCTAGATGCAGAAATTAGAAAACAAAGTTCATCAGGTGGTGTATTTACCGCTCTAGCAGAATGGATAATTGATCAAAATGGTGTTATCTTTGGAGCAGGATTTGATGAAGGGTTTAGAGTTACACATAGAAAGATTATAATTAAAAAAGCTTTAGCAGAGTTAAGAAGTTCCAAATATGTACAGAGTAATATAGGAGATACATATGCACAAGCTAAGGAATGTCTAGGACAAGGTAAAAAAGTGTTATTCACCGGTACACCTTGCCAAATTGCAGGATTATATACGTATCTTCAGAAGAAATATGAAAATCTCTATACATGTGATGTAGCATGCCATGGAGTACCATCTCCAAAGGTATTTGAAAAGTATAAAGACTATTTAGAAGATAAGCATAGTGGTAAAATTACAAAAATGACTTTTAGAGATAAAGTAAAAGGTTGGAAATCTTATTGGGTTACAATAAAATTTGAAAATGACAAGTTAAATACTACACAATATGGACAAAATCCATATATGATAGGATTCTTAAAAGATATTTATTTAAGACCATCATGTTATGAATGCACCTTTTCAACTATACCAAGAGTTGCTGATATTACGCTAGCAGACTTTTGGGGAGTAGGTGCTAAGTACCCAGAATTAGATGATGATAAAGGAACTTCATTGTTATTAATAAATACACAAAAAGGGAAAGAACTCTTACTCAGTTGCAAAGAGCAAATCTTTATACAAGAATGTAATTTAAAATACGCAATAAAACATAATCCTTGTATTGCTGGAGCAGTAAAGCCACACCCAGAAAGAGAACAATTCTTCAAGGACCTAGACAACATATCATTTGATAAATTAATTAAGAAATACTTGAATCCACCTAATGTACTGAAAAGAGTAAAAGGAAAAGTGTGGGGGATATTAAGTAGAATAAAGAGAAGAATATTTAGGTAAGCAGGGGGAGTTTAACAAATGAAAGAACCAATATTAGTGATCATGGCTGCAGGGATGGGAAGTCGTTATGGTGGATTAAAGCAGATTGATCCGATTACAGAGCAGGGAGAGATTATCATTGATTTTTCTATCTTTGATGCCATTCGTGCAGGATTTAAGAGGGCTGTACTTATTATCAAAGGAGAGCATGAGCAAGATTTTCGTGATGTGATAGGGAATCGTATTGCTGATTTTATAGAGGTCCAATATGCGCATCAAGAGCTTACAACTTTACCACAAGGTTATACAGTACCAGAGGGACGTACAAAGCCTTGGGGAACAACCCATGCTATTTGGTGTTGTAAGGATAGAGTAGATGCACCTTTTGTAGTGTTAAATGCAGATGATTATTATGGGGCAGAGGCTTTTATACATATGTACCGTCATTTATGTGAGGTACAAGAAAATGGAATAGATGAATATGCCATGGTGGGGTATATTCTTGATAATACGTTGACAGATCATGGGCATGTAACCCGTGGTGTATGTAAGATGGAAGGGGAATACCTTTCAGAGATTGTAGAGCGTAAGCAGATTGAGCGTCAAGAAGGTGTGGTGCGCTATATGGATAAAGGAACTTGGGTGGATGTAGATCCAGATAGTCTCGTATCTATGAATATGTGGGCATTAACACCAGCCGTTTTTGCACAGTTAGAGGAGGATATTGTGGATTTCTTAGCCCATGAAGTACCACGAGATGTGGAAAAGTCAGAGTGTTTGATCCCGACAACCATTGGTGAGTTGATTGAGAGACAAAAGGCTAAAGTTAAAGTTTATGCGTCTCATGATACCTGGCAAGGTGTAACTTATAAAGAGGACAAGCCACAGGTGATGGCAGCTTTAGCTAAGTTAAAAGAAGAGGGTAAGTATCCAGAAAGACTTTGGAAATAATAACAGATACAATGAAAGACTCCTATAAGTAATATGCATTACTTATAGGAGTCTTTATGTTTTTCTTAGTCTTTTAGATACAAATAGATATAAATCTTTAAAGATAAATAGTAAGATGGTGGTCTACTAAGTTTAAAAAGGTTTACTTGCATAGTGAGATAAAAGGAAATATTATATAATTGTGTTTAAAAATAGTGTTTGGTGTAATTAACATATGGGAGGGCTAATGAAAGTATTTAATGGACTAGAGGAACATTTTGATAGATTAAGAGCATGTGAAGATTACATTCAGTTTTTTGAGGAGTTTGCCAAGAAGCAGCACAGCATATCACCCTCTGAATTAAAAGAGGTTATAGAAAAGGTTATAGAAATTACCCAGACATGTCATTATGAGTATGCTCAGATGTGTATATTGAACTGGTTGGCATGGTGTTATAATAGTTTGAATGAATATAAAAAGGCCATTGATTATCGTATGCAGGCACTATTTTATTTTAAGAAACATAAGGAAAAGAAGCGTTTACCTGCAATCTATAATGGATTGTTAGCCGATCATTTGAAATTAGGTGAGTTCGAGTTAGCCATAACCTATGGCTTAGAGGGGATTAAATGTGCAAATGATTTGGGAACGATGGAAGTATTGACTACATTGATTATGAATACCGCTCAAGTTTATATTTTGATGGAGGAGTATGATAAGTCTCTAGAGATGATGACCCTCTTAGAGAGTGGGTTTTATGAGCTCCTGACACAGCATAAGATTACCATCAATCACATGAAGTCCCTTGCTATGTTTGAACTAGGTGATGTAGAAACAGCTGATGAGTTGTGTGGGGAGAATCTTGGTTATTTACAAGATGGGAACTACAAGATTTATGAGGCACAGGTCTTATGTCAAATAGGGATTATCAAATGTAGGAGAGGAGATTATGAAGGCGCGGATCAGGAATTTGAGGCCGCATGTGAGAGTGCGTTGGCGTGCAAGATGGAATTATCCTATATATCTGTATTATCTGAGTGGGCAAAGTGTTATTTGCAAAGAGGAAATGTTGTAGAAGCAGAAGTTAAATTAAGACAAGCTTATGAAAGAGTTGCAGAAACGGAGTTAGTTATAGAGAAGAAAGACATAGAGTATCAACTGAGCCAAGTATATAAGAAGCTAGGTAGATTTGAGGAAGCCTTTGTATTTTTGGAGAAGAGTTATCTCAATCATCAAAATCAATCTACTTATAAGAGTAGTATTTATATGTCTAGATTACAAAATCATCACAAGATACAGGAGGTAGAGGTCTATAAGCTTCTGTATGACCAAATGAATCTTGTATCAGAAGTGGGTAAGAAGATTACCTCTAATTTAAAAATAGAGCGTGCCTTAGAAGCTATTTATAAGGCGATTAAGGAACTCTTAGATGTAGATGAAGTGGGAATTGCCTTATATGATACCAAAGAACGTATGCTAGATTATAAGTTATTTGTGGACAAGGAGAGGTATTTAGATCTAGGAAAGGTGTCTATTGATGCCGAGTACAGCTTTGGCGGTTATTGCATTAGAAATAAGAAGGATATTGTCATTAATGATATAGAAAAGGAATATAGCCACTATGTGAAGTATATGAAATACATAAAGAATGATAGGAAAGCAAGTACTCAGCCCAAGCATTCTGTTCAATCAGCAATCTTTTCTCCTCTTATTATAGAGGATAGGATTATAGGGGTCATGATGCTTCAAAGCTATAAGAAATATACTTATAATATAGAAGATGTCAATAAGCTTAAGATGCTCACTACCTATGTAGCCATAGCCTTAGAAAATGCCAGGTTGTTTGATAAAGTCAAATATTTAGCCAATTATGATGGATTAACAGATGTATTAAATCGAAGAGAAATAATGAAAAGAGGAGAAGTAAGCCTGAAGGCTAATAGGAAAAAGGGCATAAGTACGGGAGTGATTATGCTGGATATTGATCATTTTAAACGTATTAATGACCAGTATGGACATATGGCTGGTGATAGAGTACTTAAGGAGATTGCTGGGATTGCTAAAGGGCATATTGGTAAGAGTGACCTTATTGGGAGATATGGTGGGGAGGAATTTTTGATTATACTTTCTGATGTAGACCAAGTAGCTGCCCAAGCTAGAGCGCAGAAAATCAGAATGCTCATAGAGGCGTACTGTGTTGTAACAGATGAAGGGGTAAGCATAGCGGCAACAGGAAGTTTAGGTGTGGCTGTTGGTAAGGATGAAGAGAAATTAGCAGACATAATCAAGAGAGCAGATGGATATCTCTATGAGGCAAAGGGGCTAGGACGTAATAGAGTTATAGGTGAATTAGAGTATGGCGGAGGACGAAATGAGAACGAAGATTTTAACCACTCAATGGATAGATAATAAAATAGTACAAGCCGTAAGACAGGGACTCGTTATGTGTATACCACTCCTTATGTTAGGGTCCATAGCGCTTGTCTTAAAGACCCTTCCTATAGTGGGTTACCAAGCCTTTTTGCATGGAGATATGGGTAAGGTATTACTTTATTTGCTGGAGCTGATGAGCAAGGATATCTTTGATATTTTATCCTTAGTTTTGGTAGTAAGTATTGCTTATAGTTATGCAGAACTAAGGGAAGAGGAACCCACAACGTGTATTATTATAGCAATCGTTGCTTTATGTGCTTACATCATTTATGCTGTGGGGGACAATGGATTTTCCACAGATATATTTACTATAGCTTGGTTATTTACAAGTATGTGTGTAGCGAGTGCAGCGTCTGTGTTATTTATATGGGTCAAAGGACTTAGAAATAAGATGGGCAAGAAGTATATTCCATGGGCAGATACTAGGGTGCGTATAGCCATGGAGATTACTATACCAAGTATCGTTGTTATTGTCGTGTTTAGTATGTTGAATTATATTATTGTAAACTGGCTTCATAACCCTAATATTCAAGAAGTCTTTTTATATATGGCTAGAAAGATCTTAGGAAGTTTTGAAGGAGGCTGGGTGGCTGCAATAGTCTATGTCTTCTTTTTACAAATCTTTTGGTTTTTTGGTATGCACGGGGGCAATATTTTAGATCCGGTGGCAAAAGAACACTTTGAGACAGGGTTAATAACTAATATTAATGTTTTAGCAAGTGGTGGAGAACCTAGTATTATATTTACCAAAACCTTTTTTGATGTATTTGTTTTCATAGGGGGCTGTGGTAGCCTTCTTTGCTTAGTAATAGCCATTTTATTAAGAGGAAAGAGTACGAAAAGGATAGGGAAACTGTCCATTACCTCTATTTTGTTTAATATTAATGAGATTTTAGTATTTGGGATGCCGATTGTCTTAAATCCGATTATGTTTATACCTTTTATTTTAACACCTCTTGTTTTGACGATCGTATCTTATATCGTATTTAAACTAGGATGGGTGCCTATGACTATTCAAAGTATTTCCTGGGTAACACCTGTATTTATAAGTGGAGCAATGGCAACGCAGTCCTGGGCGGGTGCAGTATTACAATTAGTCAATGTGATTATAGGTGTATGTATTTATATTCCTTTTGTTGAAAGACTAGAAAAAAGACAAGAAGGGATCATCAAAGCAGGTATTGAAGCAGTGACTCAAAATATAAAAGAATTAGAAGAAAGTGGCCAAGAGTGTGTAAAAGTTCAGGGTAAAAATGACTTGATATCTATGAGAAAGTATATGATTAATGATTTAGAGCAAGCATTACATACAGATGCCTTAAATCTGTATTACCAGCCACAACATAATATACATGGTGAACTTATAGGTGTAGAAGCACTGTTAAGATGGAATCATTATGCTGGTGGATTTATTTATCCACCGTTGATTATTGATTTAGCGAGAGAAGGCAATTTGATTGATGAACTAGGCGAATGGGTACTCCAACAAGCATGTAAGGACTTGGAAACGCTTAAATCTTTTACAGATAAATCAATGAAGATGTCTATAAATATTGTAGTAGAGCAACTGAGTCATCCAGCATTAGTAGACCAAATAGAGAACACTCTTGAACGATACAATATATTACCTAGTGAATTAGGGATTGAAATTACAGAGCAAGTTGCCCTAAGACCTACAAAGGAAGTAGAAGGGTTATTGACTAGACTAAGAGGATGTGGTGTGCAAATTTTGATGGATGACTTTGGGATGGGACATAGCTCCATAAGTTATCTGCAGAACATCCAGTTTGATGTGGTTAAGTTAGATGGTTCTCTTGTAAGGGAGGTTCTGCATAACAAACGAAGTAGAGATATTATTGAATCCATTATTAAATTGGCAAAGAGAATGGATTTTGATGTTATAGCTGAATATGTAGAGACAGAAGAACAAAGACAGGTATTAGAAAAGCTAGGATGTAACATTTATCAAGGCTATCTTTATAGCCCAGCGATGCCTTTTAGCGCGTTAACTCAATATGTATCAGACGAAAGGCCCTATACGACCTTTAGAGAGGATATATATAGTAGCATGGTGTATGAGGCTTAAAAAGGAGATTGTCATAAAGATTATGGCAGTCTCCTTTTTATTTAAAATAATTAAATAGGTAACTTTCCAACCGCCATGATTTTTAGACTAGCTGTACAAACATTAATCGCTTGATGAGCCGAGAAGAAGAGAGCAAGTGCATTGTGAGATGTCCGTGCTTCAATAAGTGCAGAGCCTACTAGTGTAGATTGTTGCAGATGAGGACTAGAGCAACTTACATTACACATACTTTCTTCTATAAAATGATCATTGAGCATTAATCCACCATAGAAATGAGTGGTACATTCTAGTTGGTCATAGCAAATGGACCAACTAATGTAGTACACATATCCTGGAGGAAGCAAAATAGTATTATTCTGCAAAGGTAAGGTAGGTAGGCTAGAAAGGGTGAAACACATAGGTAGTGTACCTGATGAGGCGCAAGGTAGATTATTACATAATCTCAATTCAGCATAGATACGTGGAGTACAATCGCATACTCCAGTTGCCCCAGTCGCTCCAGCAGGACCTGTCGCCCCTGTTGGCCCAGTAGATCCCATAGGTCCTGTAGCGCCTGTGGCTCCATTGATGCCATTGGTTCCAGGCAGTCCTATAGGACCCGTCGCGCCAGTAGGACCGATAGTTCCCGTTGGTCCGGTAGGGCCAGTAGGCCCTATGGA
The DNA here is from genome assembly GCF_027857615.1 of Holtiella tumoricola. Lineage (NCBI taxonomy): Bacteria > Bacillati > Bacillota > Clostridia > Lachnospirales > Cellulosilyticaceae > Holtiella > Holtiella tumoricola. Next base: position 28,127 of record NZ_JAQIFT010000061.1, on the reverse strand, counting down.
TCCGTTGATGCCGTTAGCCCCAGCCGCACCAGTGGGTCCGGTAGCTCCCGTTGGTCCAGTAACACCTATAGGACCAATAGCCCCAGTTGGTCCTGTCGCCCCAGTAGCACCCGTAGGACCAATAGTACCAGTGGGTCCCATAACGCCATCGATGCCATTAGCTCCTGTCGCTCCGGTAGGGCATATTGGGCAGCTTGTTGGTAGGATAACAGTAGAAGCAGCAGTGCTTTTTAGGGTTATAGAACGTGTATTATTTTGTGCATCTAGAAAGGTATAGCTTATTTCGCCAGTATTGACAATCATAGTGTTTGCAGTGAGCTTAGGATTGGTTTGAACGGAGAAAGTAATGGTAACACTTTTCCCAGCTGTAAATGAGCCTAAAGGAATACCTGATGCAATGAGTTTATCATCAGCAATAACTTGGTCAATCCGTAAAGTACCAGGGATGATGGTAACTTCTTTGGGTAAGACATCTTTAAAGACAACATCATTGATGGTGGCAGGTCCAGAGTTGGTGAAGGTAAGGGTATATTGTAAGTCATCACCTGCTAAGACAGCAGATAAGTTAACTGTCTTTGGGAAGCTAGTGACAGGTGCAGGTTGCAACTCATAGAGGCTAATATCATCAATAGTAAAGTCATTACCATCTGCAGCGCCTCCTTCACTAATGAAGCGTACAACTAAGTCTGTATTGGCACCACTGTTAAAGACAGTCCCCACTTGATTCCATGTGGGTATGGGCGTAACAACTAAATCAGTAAGTAGATTTTTTGAAAAAATAGGTGTACCATCTGGTGTTTCAATATTGACCTGAAGCTTTGGTAATATAGAGCCTACTTGACCATCTAAGTTACAAATCCAAGTAGAGAAGACATAGTTTGTATTAGACTTGAGTGTTACAGCTTCTTTGAAGATGTATTGACCAGGATAGTTACCATTTACAATTTCCATTCTACCAGTTTCATCACCTGTGGTGTGGTCTGACATATTCCACCAAGTTCCAAAGTTGTGATTGGTAATAGTATTACATACAGAGAATTGTCCATCAGAAGGTCTACCTGTTTGGTATTGAACATATTCAAAGGCATAGTTTACCTTATAAGGTTGAGTAGCGGGACTTGTTTGTACAGGTGTACCATTTGGTAAGGTTCCCCAACAACCATTATCTGCTGAAGTGATTAGGTTATTGCCAATAGTAACATAATTATTGAGAGCTAAAGCATGTTCGCAGTTGGGTGCATCTAAAAAAATTTGATTCGTAATGTCTGTATCCTTAACTTGGATAAATAGAGTGTTGGGTGTAAGTGAGTTAATACGATTAGTCGTTGGTGGGACAGTAGCTATAGCTGTATAAGGAGGATCTTGTGGAACAGATGTTAGCGTTTTTGCTTCAGAGAAGCTAGCTGGTGATGGAGTACCATTAGGTGCTCCCCATGCCTCGATAATTTGATAACTACCTGGATCAACATCTTCTACAGTATAGTTGCCATTGATATCGGTTAAAACAACTACCCCTAGTGCATCGCTACCATTTCCAGCAAGCTGAACAATGATTGGGACTTGGCCTATACCTATATTTGTAGGATCATCTACTTGTGCACTACTCGTAGGATTAAAAAGAACACGTCCGCTTATATTCATTTTTTTACTCCTTTCAAAAATAATTTTCTCTCTATTTTATGCAGTGAGACGATAGCAAGTACCAATAAGGGGGCAGTCAATCAATTTTTTTGAATAATTTCTCATTATAAAGCTATTATTTTGTATAATTGTCAATTTTGTGTTCATGACTGTTCCTTACTCCTGATTAGCTTATAATAGGAAATAAGGAGTGTGATGTATGATGAAACGTGAATTATCCCTTTATGATGTGTATCCAAAAGTTATTCTGGCACATCACGTATCACAAGTAACTATAGCATCGATTGATTATAGTACACAGCTTAAAGAAGGTGGACTTTATAAAGTTGGGATTGTGCCATTATGTAAGGGCTTATACCGTGGGAATCCTTCTTTTGACCAAGTAGAGGTCTGTGTAAAGGATCAAAAGCTTGTCTTTGACTATGCTTTTGGCGATGAGCAAGAATATTATTTACGTGTCTTTGATGAAGCAGGTAATCAGGTTGTACAACTTTCTGTCTATGCGGTAGAACAAGATTTATATGAGCGTCGCCCTTACCGAGGAGACCTACATGTACATAGCTGTTTTTCAGATGGAAAAGAGTCTCCAGAGTTTGTGTGTGGTATGTATAGACAAACAGGCTTTGACTTTTTAGCTATTACAGACCATTATCAGTACGCACCTTCATTACGTGCCATTGAGGCTTACAAAGATGTACCACTAGGGTTGACCATCCTTCCAGGCGAGGAAGTGCATGCACCTGAGAATCCTGTACATATTGTGCACTTTGGCGGGGAGTGGAGTGTAAATGCCTTATTCCAAGGGGATAAGGAGAAGTACTTTGAAGAAGTGGATGCTATTCAAAAGACATTAGTCTGCCCTGAGGGCGTAGATGCCTTTACCTATGCCGCTTGTCTATGGGTGTATAGCAAAATCAAAGAAGCCAATGGGCTATCTATCTTTGCCCATCCTTACTGGATTGCAGATGTGTATAATGTACCTATGGCTTTAAGTATTCACCAGTTTGAGCAAAAACCTTTTGATGCTTTTGAATTATTAGGTGGACAGACAACTCATGAGAACAATATGCAATGGGCACTTTATAATGAGATGCGTGCAAAGGGACTCAATCCTATTCCTATCGTAGGAAGTAGTGATTCTCATTCTGTTTTAACTACAGATTGGTTCAATGAAGCAAAGACTATTGTATTTGCTAAAGGGAAGGATAAAGAGCATCTCTTTGAAGCCATTAGAGGTGGGTATAGTGTGGCTGTAGAGTCTCGTCATGGAGAAAGTGAAAGGGTACATGGGAATTACCGCCTGACCAGTTATGCACGCTTCTTGCTCAGTGAATACTTCCCACTACATGATGCCCTTTGTTTTGAAGAGGGACGTGCGATGTTAGGCTATCTACGCCAGGAGGCAGATGCACCTTTACTATTACAACTCACACAAAAACGTACTGGGGATTTACTTAACAAATGCTTTGGAACATCAATAGAAAGCAGCATATAAGTCTAGAAAACACCAAAAGGCATGATAAGATCAAGAGATCTTATTATGCCTTTTGGTTTATTGGAGAATTTAGAGCATTTGGCTTATATGAAGACTGGTAAGTCTGTTTTGTGAATTATTAATCAGTTTAAAGTGTATAAACACTACATATAATAGAAAAAGTATTCATAAAAATGAAAGTGAATAAGCGGTAAGAAACCTTAAGATTTCGTAAGGTTAGGGAAATTTTGTCAAAATATGTAGACAAGTATTGCTAAAATTATTAATATATTTAATGCGGTATAAAATGAAGAATTACCTACAAATAAAATCATAAACAAGTAAAAAAAGTCATTTAAAACAAGAATAATAAAGTCAGCATATGATTGAGTGTACTATGCTTAAGGGTAAGGGGACAAGGCATGCTAGAGTGAGGTGCAAGAATCACATAGTGTGCTTAGAGAAGTTAATGGTTAAGAGATTAGATAAGATTAAAGCGCTTTGAGTAACACGTTTGATTTTTGTATAAAGAAAGTATGGAGAGTTATATTATAATAATGATTTTATTTGGTGATTTAATTAAATTTTATACACGTAAAATTATAATATAAGGAGTACATATGAAATATCAAAAACGTTTTAAAATATTATTATCAGTAGCTATGGCAACATCTAGTATATGCGTTCCTATTACCACTATTTATGCAGCAGATGAGACGATAGCCTTAAGGGAAACAACACCAAACGTAGAAGCATCTAGTGAAAGCGTTCCTTTGATGGACCCATCTCATCAATTATGTGAAGAAATTGAATCTTTATTTATACAGTCTATAGATAGCATAGATTATAAAATCAAGCTCAAAAGTGCAGAAGCAAAGATTAAGTTATTAAACAATGAAGAAGCGCAAGCATTTTATCAAAAAGAAGTAATGAATATACGTGCTTATAGAGAGGTTGTTAATGAGTATACAACACTTCTTGAAGAGGCAACAGGAGATGTAGAACTTCTTTATAATGGGGGACGTTTAGACCAAATCCAAGAAAAAATGGAAGCGGTACATGGAATGTTACAAGAAGGCAGTCCTCTAAATGAAATGCTTAAAGAAAAAGTAGAAGAAATTAAAGATATTAAGATGCTTTGTAGGAATATCCGTCAAGCCTTAGGCGCATTACAAATCAAAGATTTAGATAATGAGAATGAAATCACTAAAACCGGACATCCCTTTATTGAAATTTTAGAAACGGATAAAAGTGATATCTATGAAGCAATCAGAGAGTTAGAAAGAAAAAATGATAACTTACGAAAAGTAGTAGATGGATTTAGAACTGAATTACAGAATATACAGATTGTAAAGTTTAAAGCCGAACGTGACGCATTAAATGATCAAAAAGATAGAGCTGAAAAATGTATTGATGCAAATAGAGAATGTAAGGTAGCGTCTCTAAATGCATTAAAGGAAGCTTTAGATTTTGCAAATAATGCACCTAATCAAGATCAAAGAAGTGTTTTAATATACCATACAGAAAATCTAGAGAAATGGTATCAAAAAGCTTCTATTGAATGTAAAACAGAAAAAATTCTTGTGCAAAATGAAGTAATGTCCTTAGAATCGTTAAATAAGTTAGCACAAGGATTAAGAGAATCTATAGAAAACAAAGATTTAAGTCAGGAAAGATTAAAATATTTTACTGCTAAATTAGAGGCATTAATCTACGATGCAGAAAAAGAAATATACGAAGTAGCCAAAAAACAACCTAAAGACGAAACAAAAAAAGAAGAACAACCTAAAAAAGAAGAACAACCAAAAGCTGAAGTACAAGTAGAAGTAGCTCCAGCAGTAGCCAAAGAAAAGTCAAAGGCCAAAGAGGTAGTAGCAGCCAAAGAAAAGCCAAAGGCAGAAGTAGCCCCAGCGGTAGCCAAAGAAGAGTCAAAGGCAGAAGTAGCCCCAGCGGTAGCCAAAGAAGAGTCAAAGGCAGAAGTAGCCCCAGTGGTAGCCAAAGAAGAGTCAAAAGCAAAAGTAGCCCCAGTGGTAGCCAAAGAAGAGTCAAAAGCAAAAGTAGCCCCAGTGGTAGCCAAAGAAGAGTCAAAAGCAAAAGTAGCCCCAGCGGTAGCCAAAGAAGAGTCAAAAGCAAAAGTAGCCCCAGCAGCAGTCAAAGAAAAGCCTGCAAACGTTTCAGGTGGAGGGAGTGGAAGTCCTCAACGACAAAAAGCTGAAAAAATAGAGTCAGTATCTACAAGCATTGAAATGAAAGATGTAATTGCTGAAAATGAGATGGACCAGGTAATGAGCAATTTGAGAGATGTTGCTCAAGACCAAGTACATTATAGTGCCATCAAAAAGGTAATTACTAAAGGGTTAATGCAAGGATACACAGATCATAGCTTTAAGCCTACAAAGGAAATTACACGTGCAGAAGCAGCTCAAGTATTAGCGAAACTAATTATAGAACCTGTCCAAGAATCGGTTAAAGATTTAAAAGATATCACACCTGATAAATGGTTTTACAATGGGATACAAAAATGTATCGATGCAAAAATTATGGTGGGCTATGAAGATAATAGCTTTAGACCAAATGGAACCATTACAAAAGCAGAAATTTTAGTAGCAATTTCTAATTTACAAAAGATAGAACCATTACAAGCAGAAGCAGCGGATAAAGTATTAGCAAGATATAAAGACAATGTAAGTATTCCTGATTGGGCAAAAGGTTATATAGCTGCATTAATCGATAAGGGCATGATTCAAGAGGTAAATGATACATTAAATGTAACAGCCCCTCTTACACGTGAACAAATGGCAGGTGTACTAAGCCAAATTATAAAATAAGATTGCATAAACAACGCTGACTTTATTACTCAAAAGGGATTTGTAAAAATTATAGTATGAGGAGTATTTATGAAATATCAAAAGCATTTTAAAATATTATTATCACTAGCCATGACAACACCAGTTGTATTTGTCCCTATTACTAATGTTTACGCAGGAAATGAAACAGTATCTTTAGGAGAAACTGGATATATCTATGATGCAACTGAAACAAGGGAAACACCTTATGAGGAAGATGGAATGGATACATCCTTGTACACAGATCCATATTATACAAGTGATACTTATCTAGAAACACCTCATCCTGATTACCTATTTACACCAGAGTATCCTCATTCAGAATATCCACCTACTCCAGGATATACTCATGAGACAGAATATCCATATACTCCAGGATATACTCATGAGACAGAGTATTCACCTACACCAGGGTATACCCATGAGGCAGAGTATCCATATAACTCAGAGTATATTCATGAAGCAGAATATCCATATACTATGGGAGAGCATTTTATACCAAATACACATAATGAAATAGATAACACTTATTCAAATTATTCTCATAGTGGATTGACAACTTCAGAGGTATATGGAAATGATAAAAGTACTTATGAAGTAAGCAAAGAAAAGTCAGTGGATAACAAGACAGTAAAGATGGAATCAAATGAAGCAAAGGTAGTCCCAACTCCAGCGGCAGAAGCTGTAAAACCAGCTAAAGCAGAAGCTAAAGTAGAACCTAAAGCAGAGAGCAAAGTACAGCCTAAAGTAGAAGCTAAAGTAGAGGGCAAGGTACAGCCTAAAGTGGAAGCTAAAACAGAGGGTAAGGTACAACCTAAAGTGGAAGCTAAAGTAGAGAGCAAAGTAGAATCTAAGACAGAATCTAAAGCAGAAACGATAGTAGAAAAGGTAAAACCTGCTACAGAGGAAGTTAAAGTAGTATCTAAGCATATCGAAATAAAAGATGTTGTTGCTGAAAGTGAAATTGAAGCAGTAATGGGCAAATTAACAGATGTTACTTCAACAAAAGCACCTTATGATGCGATTAAAAAAGTAATGACTAAAGGGCTCATGCAAGGATACAAAGATAATAGCTTTAAGCCTGAAAAAGAAATTACACGTGCAGAAGCAGCTCAAGTGTTAGCAAAACTTATTGCTGAGCCTGTACAAAAGGAAGTTAAAGGGTTAAAAGATATTACACCTAATAAATGGTTCTATAATGCAGTACAAAGATGTGTAGATGCAAAAATTATGGTAGGTTATGAAGATAATAGCTTCAGACCAAATGGAACTATCACAAAGGCAGAAATTTTAGTAGCAGTTTCTAATTTACAAAAGGTAGAGCCACTAGGCAAAGAAGCAGCAGATAAAGTATTAGCAAAATATAAAGATAATGCAAGCATTCCTGTTTGGGCGAAAGGATATGTAGCTGCATTAATCGAAAGTGGTATGATCCAAGAGCTAAATGATACATTAGATGTAACATCTCCTCTTACACGTGAGCAAATGGCAGTCATACTAAGTCAGATTATTAAATAGAGAAATCTAGGTACTATAAGTTTATAACATACTGTAATAAGGGCAACGTGCTTCTCCAACCCATTACTTTTATTACAGTATGTATGAACTATATAGAAAGAATAAAAGTAGAGCTTTAACCTTGTTCATTGACAAATACAAACCCCGTGTTATAATGAGTGAAAGAAGATATTCAGTTAGTAGTTACATATAGTTTATATAATATTTGAGATTCACATGTTATTAGAGATTATATATATCACGCGATATAATCTGTAATAGGATGTGAATTTTTTTATTATAGGCCTCTGTATGAGAGAGGATAAAGGTTGCTTGTTCATAAGGAATAATCAAATAGTGTATTAAACATCAAGATTAAACACTTATTAACAAAAGAAAATTTTAAAATTTAAAAATATAGTTGACAAGACCGACAGCTTGTACTATACTAAACGTAGATATTAAGTAGTGTCGTATAGCTTATATAATGTTTGAGATTCACATGTTATTAGAGATTATATAGATTACTCAATATAGTCTGTAGTATTATGTGAATTTTTATTCGCCTAAATTACAGAAAAATTATATTAGGAGGTACCACAAATGACAGGTACAGTTAAATGGTTTAACGCAGAAAAAGGTTTTGGTTTTATTTCTAGAGAAGATGGCGACGATGTATTCGTACATTTCTCAGCTATCCAAGGAGATGGATTCAAATCTCTTGAAGAAGGACAAAGAGTAAACTTCGATATTACTAAAGGTCCACGTGGCGCACAAGCAGAAAACGTAACAAAAGCATAATTTATGCAAACCTGAAAGGGGTATGATGAGATCATTGATCTTATCATACCCTTTTTTTATTGTTTACAAATAGATAGGTGGTGATAGAGCGACTAAGTGGTCTGGTGGAATTAAATAGGCCCTTAGTCCTGTTCATTGACAAATAGAAAAAGCATGGTATAATAGAGCAAGATATTCAATAGTAGTTAGATATAGTTTATATAATATTTGGGATTCACAGGTTATTAGAGATTATACGTATCACGGGATATAATCTGTAATAAGATGTGAATTTTTTTATTTATAAAAAGAAATGATAGGGAGTGGTTGATTGAGTAAACAAAAGTATAATGAGGTAAATCCAGAATTAGTAAACTCGGTGGTATGTGCCATAGATATTTTAGGGTTTTCACAGATGATTTTAGAATCTTGTCAGTATGGATATGGGAATAAGTTGCTTAAGGAAATAAATTATTTAATTAATAAAAATAAGCAGTGTATTATTCCTAATAAATATAGCCAAGGCAAGATAAAGATTTTTACAGATAATATGGTAGTGGCTTATCCTATAAATCATGACGGGCAAGAGGAGTTAGATGAGATTCTTGACAACGTAGCAGAGTATCAGTTTAACTTAGCCGTAGAAGGGTTATTTGTTAGAGGTGGGTTAAGTATGGGAGACTTCTATATTAATGAAGATATTGTTTTTGGTCCTGCACTTCTTGATGCTCATCACGTAGAGAGTCAGGTGGCGTGCTATCCAAGGATTGTGTTAGATACTCAGACAGTAGAAATGTTGAAAGGCTTTACAAAGGATGATGAGATAGACCTTCAAAATAGTAAGGTTCTCGTTGATAGTGATGGACAATGGTTTTTGAACTATCTTAATACCATCTTTAAGTATTATAAGGAATGCTATACGGCATATGAATTTGAGAAGGTGAAGTATGCTTTGTTAATGCGACATAAGGCAAAGGTGGAAGCAGCGCTAGAAACAAATAAGGGAAATACAAGGGTATGGGATAAATACGTATGGATTGCAGATTATCATAATTATTTTTGTGAATTGCATTATCCAGGTGAGCAGGAATTACACATTGATTAGGCAAGTGGATGAAGGGGAGTAAATGCTTACATGGAGGGGTCTGTGTAGGTAGGTAAAAGAAAAAGGTGTAGGATAAGACTTAGTAATCTTATCCTACACCTTTTATTGTATGTCTAGGTTTCTAGATAGAAATATGATAACGCTCCTTAGAAACTTGACGGTAGTGTTCTACTAAGTGGGTATGGCCTTCAAATTGAAGGAGTGCGATACACAGTTTCATATTTTCTTCGTAACCTTCTTGTCCTAGTTTTAATAAGGCTACAGCTTTACGTGCAAGCAGTGTATGAGCATAATAGGTCCTTTGCGCCTTGCGTGTCAGTTCTATTCCTTTATCTGCATAGTGTAAGGATTGCTTGTAGTCGCCTATAGCAAAGAAGTTATAGGAAAGTAGTCCATGAGCTTTAATACGAAGCTTTGAAGACAGCGTTGAGTCTGGCATAGATAGCAAGTGTAAGAGAATGGCAATACTTTCATCTGTTTTATTAAGATCTAGATAGTTGGCTGCTATTAAATAGAGGAGGCGTAGCTCAATCTCACTAAAGCATAATTCAGAAAGCTTATCAAAGGATAACAGTGATTGTGTACATCTAAGGCCTTTTAGGAATAGATCTATAGAACGTTCGACTTGATTGTTATCCGTATAGGCTTTTATACCTTCTAATAAATAAAGTAACTGGTCTCTTTCAGCAGGAAGTAGTAAGTTACTAGTATCTATAGAACTATTAATTAAGGCGATGGATTCATCACAAAAGGTAACGATCTCTTCAGCATCAATCGTTGACATAATAGGGTCTAGTTGTGTGTAAATATTTTTAAGGGGCTCATTGAAACAATATTCTAAAAAAATCTCTAATAAATCGACTTTATATGCCGATGAAAGAAGTAGAAGGGTGTCTAACTTTGGTAAAACTAGACCTTGCTCGATACGTCTAATGGTATCAATATTAATGCCTGTTTGCTTGCAAATCATAAGTTGAGTAATTTTATTTTGCTTGCGTAAGGTACTGATTTTTTTGCCAAAAGAAGCTAAATGTAAAGAATAGAACAAAGTGATACCTCCTTTAATAACTATATATTATAAACCAAGAATGAATTCGGGTTTATTTATGTAATTAAAAGTATTATACTATAGAAAAGGGGATAAAATATGAAAAAAAGACATTATATTCATTTGTTTATGCTAGCAGCAGTATTATCTAGTACATTATGTGGAATAGGGGATAAAGACTTTGTGATACCACGAGTAAATGAAGACAAAGACTTTATAATACCACGAGTAAATGAAGATAAAGACTTTGTAATATCACGAGTGAATGAAGACAAAGACTTTGTGGTACCACGAGCAAATGAAGACAAAGATTTTGTGATACCACGTGAGAATGAAGATAAGGGTTTCATGACCTCATGTAAAGAAGTATAGGGAGAGTGCTTGTCCAAACGTTTCGGAAAAAAATGCCTAGTCAATATGACTAGGCATTTTTTAGTGTAAAAACAGTTCTTTCTTTATAACATATGTAATGAAGTTTAGCTTGAAATTATATTTTTCTAAATAAGAAAAATATAATAATTTGAATATTAAATAAAATAAAATAAAATAAAATAAAAAATAGTTAAATAAAATTTAATATGCTATAATGATATGGTAAAAAAAGTAAAAAATGATAATTATAGGGGAGTGGATGGCATGTCATTGAAAAAGACAAATATGACAAAGATGCTATTACTGTATCGTTACATATCTTTAATACTGACATCGATTTTTTTTATAGTAGGGGGAGAAGGGCATAACTTAGGTAATACATTGATTATAATTATGGGAACAACATTAACAGCATTAACTACTCATTATCTTTATAGGCAAAGTAAAAGAGATAAAACACAAATACAAATCATTATATTACTTGAAGTTATAGGGAATTGTATTATTTTGATGTGTTCAGGTGGTTTGCACAGTCCTTATATGTGGTATATTCTCAATACAATGATTATGGCAGGAATAGAGTTGGGACCTCGTTATATGTGGGCAAATATGGTGGTATACATTGGGTGTGTACTAGGATATTTGTATTGTATCGAACTAAGGTATGCCGGATTTTTGCATATAACGGCACAAGATTTAAACTTGATAGCAGGTTTTGGTCTGATTTCGGTAATGGTACAACTTTTGATTGACTACTTAAAGGCATTGGAGGAAAAGAGCAATCAAATTCAGAATCAGTTGGATTATACTCTCAAAATTTATAGAACAGTTTATCTTTTTACCAATCAAGAGGATAGGCAAAAGCTTATAGAAGCTATTTTGAATCATATGCGGATGGTGAGAAAGCTACCTGTTGGCATGTATTTAGATTTTGTAAATGAAGGTAAAGAGATTATACCTTATAGTTATGGCGTGGCATCTGAAGATATAGATAGGATAATAAACCAAATAGATATGGCACAACTAAGTAAAATGTGTATGAAGGATAAATATGGAATGGTTTACTATCAAGATGGTTATACGGCTATCCCTATACGTTACACATATTATACTTTTGGAATGCTCATTGTTAAGGGAGAGTCCAACTTAGAGGATTTAAAGTTTATAGCCTATGTAAGCGGGATGATGATGGAGAAAATAGCATTAGAGGAGTTAAATGAGCAATTGTTGATAGGTAATGAGCAAAATCGTATTGCTAATGAGATACACGACAGTGTCATTCAACAATTATTCGGTGTATCGTGTCAACTTTATAATCTGGAAAAACAGGTTTTAGCTTTAGAAGAAGAGAAAATTGCTAATAATCTTAAAGGGCTTAGGGGAAATATTACAGACTCAATGGCAGAGTTACGTGCAACAATCTATGGAATGAGTTGGAATAAACAGGGCAAGAATAACCTGATTCAAAAGCTAGAAAACTTTATCAAAGTGATGGAGGGATTGCACCCGGTAACAATAACGTTAAAGATACAAGGTAACTTAAATAGTTTAAATTTAGAGGAGCAGAAGGCATTGTATAGAGTGTGCTGCGAAGGTGTAGCTAATGGGATCAAGCATGGTTGTGCATCACAGATTGATATAGATTTGCATCAAGATCATAGGGGACTTGTGCTAAGGATAGAAGATAATGGAAGGGGATTTGATTATAACAAGATTGTTGAGCAAGATAGGCTTGGGTTAGGGATTAAAAATATGGAACAATTGACAAGACAGATAGGCGGAGAGTTTGATATTCATTCTATACCCGGAGAAGGCACGATGATATGTGCAGAGTTTAAATATTATCATATTAAAGAAGCTGTATAATAGGGGGAAATAAAATGAGATTACTTGTTGTAGATGACCACGATATTGTCAGAAAAGGTTTAATTGTTATGTTAAAGGAAGAAAAGGAATTTGAATATATTCAAGAAGCCAGTAATGCGGAGGAAGCCAGAAAGGTGCTTGCAATTGACACACCAGATATTGCACTTGTAGATGTGAACTTAAATGGCCAAAATGGACTAGATTTAATTGCAGAAGTGAGCCAGAAAAATCTTCCTACCAAATTTATTGTTTTTACTTCTTCATCAAGAAAAGGAGATTATATAAGGGCAAAGGAGTTAAATGTGGACGGATATATCTTAAAGGACTCTAATGTAGAAGATATTATTTATGCTATCAAAGCTGTTGGGAGAGGACGTAGATTCTATGATGCAGAAGTCACACAAGACAGACAACCGACAGAAAGAAGCATGCTTTTAGAAAGCCTAACAGACAGAGAAAAGGAGATCTTCATAGAGATTGGAAGAGGCTTGAGTAATGCCCAGATAGCAGAAAAGCTATACATAACTGAGAATACAGTGAAAAAACATATCAGTAGTTTACTGAGTAAGTTAGGGGTAAGTAGACGTACGGAAGTTGCACTTTATGCGACCAAGCTTTGGAGGCGTAAAGATGATTTGTAGGAGAAATGTTTACGAGAGGGTGAGCGTAGGTTTAATCATTGTGCTTCTTATTATTTATTTAATGGGAAATACATCCTTATTTAGTTTCATACCTAGCTATATGCTTACCTATTGGATTATACCAGGATTATGGATGGTATTCATTCTGTTCATGTGGTTCAAAGTACCTAAGATGCATCTAGAGACCAAGCTTAGGCATAAAGGTACAATTTTAGTATGGGCTTTTAACTGTGGTGTAGCCATGCTTATGGCTAATCTATTTGCAGGGATGATACAAGGGTTTGGTAAGAGTCCTTATAGTCATAGTCTACAAGGGATTTTGATGAATATACTTTTTATTTTTCCAGCCTTGGTAGGTACAGAGTGTATACGTAGTTACATTATGAGTACCTTTGGTAAACGTCATAAGTTGAAGGTAGCCTGTGGTGTGATTGTGTTAATGACCTTTTTAGGATTAAATATAGGTAAATTGGTTCAACTTACTACCTTGAAAGATTTGACTATGTATTTAGCAGAGCAACTGTTACCTTCACTATGTGAGAATATATTAGCAACATATTTGGTTTTATGTGGAGGACCTTTAGCTTCTATTATTTATGTGGGTATGACAGCAGCAATGGAATGGTTCTCTCCTATCTTACCTAATCTAGATTGGTTGGCGAAAGGTGTAGTAGGTATGGCGGTACCGATAGGATGTCTGATGGTAGTAAGTAGCAGGTATAGTAAGCTGACTAAAGAAGTAAAGGCCTATCGAATAAAAGAAGAAAGTATATGGCAATGGGCACCTACAGCTATATTGAGTGTGCTTATAATTTGGTTTACTGTGGGGGTATTTCCTATTTATCCATCAGCAATTGCTACAGGGAGTATGCAACCTATGATAGACCCAGGTGATGTGGTACTTGTAAGAAAAGTACAGGATGTAGAAGATGTAGAAGGGCTGAAAATAGGTGATGTGATACAGTTTAGTCGTGATGATATCCTTATAAATCATCGCATTGTAGATGTATTAGAACAAGAGGGGGTAACAGTGTATCAAACAAAGGGAGACAATAATTCGGGTATTGATTCAAGACTTGTTAAAATAGAAGAAGTAAAAGGAACTATAGTAGGTGTTGTTCCTAAAGTAGGGTGGCCAACATTACTATTTAAGAGTAGTAATCCAGAAGATCTAATAGATATAGAGTTCTAAGATAAGGGGATACATATATGAAAAAAGATAAAGAAACAAGAATAGGCAAGAAAATAAAACTAGATACAAAAATAAAAACAGGTATTATTGCTGGACTTATCATCTTAATAGGAATATTAGGACTAGGTTATATTCAAGAACTTAAAAAAGAGAATACTGTAGAAGAAGAGAAGAAACTTTATGAGTATACCTACAATACAGATGTTAAGTATGCTGTTAACTTAATAGAAAATGAACTTTATGAAGAAAATAAACTAGGTGAAGATCAAATTTACTTGTCTGAATTTATAAAGAGCATCAATAATCATTTCACAGTAAGCTTTACGGGTAGCGAAGAAAGTGAGATAAGTGGACAGTATAAGATTGAAGCACAAGTAGCTGGGTATACAACGAAGAAACAAGAAGATAAAGAGATTAAACAAGATATTTGGAGTAAGTCCTTTGAACTCGTCCCAGTTCAAAACTTTAAAGGAAAAGGAACTAGCTATGAAATACAAAAAACAGCAGAGGTAAACTATAAAAGTTACAATGAGTTTGCAAAATCTATTATAGAAGCTACCAAGGTAAATGCACCTGCAGAGTTACGAATTAAAGTTATAGGACAAATGGATATTCAGACATCTTATGAACTAATAGAGAGACCTATTGAGATTTCAACTATTATGCCTTTAGATGGTGCTTACTTCACTATTACGGTACAAGGAGAAGAGACAGTAGAAGATAGTATTAAAGAAAACGTAACAGTGACATTGCCACCAGATCAAAAGACAAGGGTTTTATACTTAGTAGGTATTGGGATTACTGTGTTAGTAGCAGTACTTATTCTAGGCTTTACCACAGCGCCAACGGCCGAAGATAAAAGAATCAAAGAGATCAAACAACTTTTAACCCATTATGGAAGCCGTATGGTAGGTGTCAAAACTATAGAAGATGAAGGTTATGATAAGTACTATGAGGTTAAAAGCTTAGAGGATTTAGTAAAAATAGCAGATGAGCTCGAACAGCCACTATTATATGAAAATAATAGAGATATGTTATCCATACAAAAGTTCTATGTTATTGATAGGGGAAGTGTGTATAGCTATCAATTAGAAAAGGGTGGGCGTAGCAAGAAAACAATAGCTGCAGAAAACGGAGAAACATCTCCTACTGAGACAGCTAATTGGGAACACCTAGACCTATAGTAAGGAAAATATGAGAAGGTAGCCCTGAACTACTACTTAAGTAGTAGTTCAGGGCTACTTTTGTGTGATGAAAAGCCGGTTTAATAAGGGTAGAATAAAAGTAAAACATAATAATGAAGGGAGGAGAAGTATGGGGAAAACTATGCGTAATAAAAGAAAACGTTTGATTTATTTGATGAGTGTAGTTGCTGTCATGAGTAGTCTTATGGGGATAAGCTATGCACATTGGTCTGGTAGTTTACAAGTGATAGCGAGTATAACTACAGGTAGATGGATATTAGACTATGAAGATGGCAGTGGACATATATATGGAAAAATAGCATGTGAACAAGGGGAAGAAGGCTGGAAAGTGGAATTACAAAATGAAGAGGGTGAGGAAGGCAGCGGACAGAGTAGATACAGTAGCATAGCAGATGATTATAACATGGAGGTATTTGCAGAAGTTACTTTGACCAATGATGGCACTACAGCTTACAACTTATGTCTTAAAGATATTGCTGCAAATATAGAAATATCAGATGGTATTACATACCAAGAAAAAGTCGAAAAGGTCAAGGTTTATAGAGCAACAGATAACGGTGGAAGTAGGATACGTTTAGAAGAGTGTGAAGACTGGTTTTTGTTAGAAATGGGAGCAACAGAAACCTTCTATATAAAATTATATGAAGACAATACACAGATCACAATACCAGAAGACCTAACTAATTATTTTACCAATCAGTGTAGAGTGACTATGACCCTTAACTTAAAATATGGATTAGGGCTATCACAAAATGCATGGTATAGTACTAAGATTCGTGTTGATAGAAGGGACTTCCCAGTAGAAATGGTACAATTACCACTAGATATACTATTGCCAGAAGGAGAGGGAGCATCAGGGTTAGATGGTATGCCAGTACCACTACCAATAGACCCAATGCAGCCAGATGGTTCTGAAACACCGGGTTCAGGAGGTGTTCCAATACCACTACCAGCAGATCCAGTAGACCCAGTGCAGCCAGATGACTTGGAGACACCAGATTCAGGAGGTGTTCCAACACCACTGCCAGCAGATCCAGTAGACTCAGTGCAGCCAGACGACTTGGAGACATCGGATTCAGGAGGTATTCCAACACCACCAGTAGAACCTGAGCTACCAAAAAATTGGGAAATACCAGATTCAGCGGCTATATCAAGCCCGACTCAGGATACAACATCAGAATTACCATCATCAACACCAGAGCCTACTCAAGTACAAGAAGTGATGGAAGGAGGTGGCGGTAATGAAGAGTAAACAACTATTAGGTATAGCATTAATGACTTCTGCAATTTTATTGCAAGTAGGTTATGCTGCTACAACTGTGAAGGAACATACCATTAGCACCAAAAGGTTTGACGTTTATTTTAATAATCCAGTAGTAACTAAAGCCAGTCCATATGTAGACGTAGAGATTGCAGAAAATAAGACAGGTATTGATGTGAAAGTAAATAATCTCTATCCAGGAGCTTACTTTAATATTGAAACATACATTGAAAACTATGGCGAGATTACAGCACAAATAAAAGATATTACACTTACACTAGATGAAATAAAAGATGTTGCAGATAAAACCTATAATCCAGAAATGATAGATTGGTTAGTGGGATATGATGAAGCAGGTCGTACTTATAAAGGAAAAGAAGCTTATACAGATTACCTAGTAAGTACCTATAAAGGTACAAAGTTAGCTCAAGGGGATACTATGCCTATGAAGTGGAGCATGGGAATGGCACCTGAGATTGAAGATATGCAAGATCAAATCATAGGTTTTACCATCAGTATTAACTTAGAACAAGTAATAGAATCTGGCGGTGGCTCTGGAGGAGGGAATGAATCTGGAGGAGGTAGTCAAGAACCAGATGTAAAACCAGGCCCAGATACACCAGACCCAAGTAAACCAAAACCTGATGTATCCACTCCAGATCATCAAGAAGAAAATACACCCGATGTAGCTCAGCCAGGTGATGAAGGAATAGAACCTCAAGAAGAAGTAGTAGAAAATTTACCTGATATAGAACAACCACAAAATCCACAAGAAGAACTACCAAATCAAGGAACAGTAGGTCTGCTCCCTAAAACAGGTGGCGTAGCACCAGGTATCGTATACGGAATAGGTTTTACCCTTTTAGCTAGTGGGCTTGTGATATATAGAAAAAAAGATGAGTAATTTTACTACTTAATAAAAGAAGAGTGATCCCCTTTTTGCTTTGCTAAATAGCCAAGTGAAAGGGGGATTTTATATTCTAGTACTTTGATTAGTTCGGCTAGAAGAAATAGTGCAATTTGCCTACTACTTAAGTAGTAAGAGAAGTATTCACAAGTAGTAACAGAAGTACACCTAAGGATGATGTGGTAATAAATGGTAAAAAGTATAATAAAGACATGAAGCAATACAAATAAATTGAAAAAGGGAGAGAAAAAAATGAAAAAAACTAAATTTATGATTGGGGCTTTAGTATTATCAATGGGATTATTAGGAACAGGTTATGCATACTGGACAGATACATTAGCTGTTAGTACAACAGTAGATACAGGTCATCTTAATGTAAAATTTGCTAACCATCAAAGTAAAGATACTTATTTAAATGATATCGTGCATGATGTAGACGGTAGATATACAACGTTTGTTTCAACTACAAGTTTACTTGATGGACCAGCAGAAGGTGATTATGATAATGAAGAGGATTTAATTAGTATTGAATTAAGTGAATTAGTACCAGGTGCCTATACCTGTGTTAAAGCTGATATGGTTAATGCTGGAACTGTAGCTGCTAGATTGGCTAAAGTTACTCCAACATTACCAACAACTATAGATGAAGAACTCAAGGAAGATTTGCTTGTAAAAATTGTTGCATGGGATAATGATGTATTTTGTAATTTATATGAAGGAACTCTATCAAATTTAAAAGAAGTTAATGTAAAAGAAGTATTAGGTGGTAGAGATATACTTTTTGTACCTGGTACAGGGGCAGATTCTGATATCAAATTAGAAGTATTTGTAGGATTAGATTCAAAAGCTAAAAATAAAACACAAAATAAAAATGCATCTATCGAATTAAAATTCTTATTTGAACAAGTATTTGATAATAATTTCTGGAACTAAGTATTAAGTAATAAAGCTTGATATTCAACAAACCACCTGTTAATAAGAATATTAATGGGTGGTTTGTTGAATATAGGAGAGGAAAGAATATATGAGTAGGCATATAGGTAAATTACTAATAGTGCTAGGTATTATAGTGCTCAGCCTTCCTATGCTTGGGAATATATATACCAAGTATGAACAACAAAAATTTTACAAGAATTATCTATATAGTCTTTCACAACTTGAATCTTCTATGGAAACACTTCAGGAAACATTGGAAAATGGCACAGAAGATGAACATGGAGTACAGGATAACTTAGAAATACAAGAAAAGGATCAATTAAATGTAGTTGCTCAAACACCTAACGGTCTAGAAGTCCTTGGTATGCTATCCATCCCTAAGATAGATGTAGACCTCTTATTTACGGAAGGGGTAACCAAGGAAGCACTTAAATATGCAGTAGGGCATATGCCAGGGACGGCTATGCCTGGAGAGGTGGGCAACTGTGCAGTGGCGGGGCACAGGAGCTATACCTTTGGAGAGTATTTTAATCGTTTGGATGAGCTAGAAGTAGGAGATGAGATTACTGTGAGTATAGGAAATGAAACGTATACCTACAGAGTATACGAATCTTTTCTTGTAGAGCCTAGTGAAGTATGGGTAACAGAGCCGGTAGAAGATAGAAAGGTTATCACGCTTATCACTTGTCACCCCGTGGTTAAAGCAACCCATCGTTTGATTGTGCGAGGAGAGTTAATAGAGTAGCGAGTAAGGCTATCTTTGAGTTTTTGACAAATTATGCTATAATGGTACAGATTACAAAGCATATATTATAAAAGATTTTAGAGGAGTAGGAATTATGTCAGAACCAATTTTAGTCATTATGGCAGCAGGTATGGGGAGTCGCTATGGTGGACTTAAACAAATCGATCCAGTTGGGTCACATGGAGAGCTTATCATTGATTTTTCTATCTATGATGCGATCCAAGCTGGATTTAAGAAGGTTGTCTTTATTATTAAAAGGGCTAATGAAGCAGACTTCAAACAAGCTATTGGAGACCGCATTGCTAAGATGATTGAGGTAGAGTATGTATACCAAGAGCTTGATAAGTTACCAGAAGGTTATGAAGTGCCGGGAGAGCGCATCAAACCTTGGGGTACAGGTCATGCTATTCTTTGTTGTAAAGAAGTAGTAGACCAACCTTTTGCAGTTATTAATGCAGATGATTACTATGGCCAAGAAGCTTTTAAAGCCATTTATGACTTCTTAAAAGTAGCACAAGATGACGATAAGTATCGTTATGCTATGGTAGGGTATACTTTAAAAAATACTTTAACAGACAATGGTCATGTAGCACGTGGGATTTGTGAACTTACCCAAGAAGCTAAGCTTGCTTCTATTTGTGAGCGTACTCACATTGCACATCACGAGGGAGAAGTGCAATTTTTAGAGGGAGAAACTTGGACACCTGTAAGTGAAGAAAGTATTGTATCTATGAATTTATGGGGCTTTACACCAAGTATATTTGAAGCTTTAGAAGCTCAATTTGTACCATTTTTAGATCAAGCAATCCAAGAGAATCCACTTAAAGCTGAGTTCTTCTTGCCATCTGTAGTAGATACTCTAATCCAAGCGGATAAAGCAAGTGTAGATGTGCTTCATTCTAAAGATAAATGGTATGGTGTAACTTATAAAGAAGATAAACCAGCTGTTGTACAAGCTATTCAAGGCTTACAAAATGCTGGTGTCTATCCAGAAAATATCTGGAGATAAATAATCGTTTTTAAGAAAAGTAAAAGCAGTGGAGCCTTTAAAAGGCCTCCACTGCTTTTTTTGTTGCTCTATAGATAAGTACAAGGATACTTATAAGGATAATGCTAACACACACACCTAGAACATCCTTGCCCATATCAATCCATTCAAAGGCTCTACCATTTGAACTAAGTTGTATAATCTCATCTACCAAAGCAGTAATCATACCTAGAATCAGAGTAACGCAAGTAGCACGACGCAAAGAAATTTGTTGGAATAGAAAGCTCCCCATTGAAATCAATCCCAACAAAAAGAAGAGACCAAAATGAGCTAAAGCACGTATCTCACTATTAGTTGGTGTCTTCATAGATTCTGAAAGTCCTGTTTGTTCAAGAACTGTAGCGACAGACTGAGTCACTTGCTTACTAAGGGTGTTAGAGGTAGGCGCATCTTGTAAGGAGAAACGAAAGATTAATAATATTGCACAGGAAATTAAGATACCACATGCAATAGAACGGCATTTCATCATGCAGAAACCTCCTAAACATAATTTGTATTATAGTATAATAACATAAAATTAAATGAAATAGAAAGGAGACCTGGTGATGGTCTCCTTTTTGTCTATTATTTAGTTGAATCTAATGTGAAAGTTTTCATAAGTTATTCTAGGGTATGTGTCACAGTAGAAATTTCAGAAATAGCTTGTGTAATATGATCACTAGAATGAGATAATTCTTGTTCTTTAAGTTGTTGTGTCATATCAGAAGTATTATTTTTTAATAGATTACTTTCAGATACAAGTGATGTAATCATATTAGTAATTTCTTTAGAAAAATATAACAAAAAATTAAGTTTAATGCAAAAAAAATATATGTTAATCAAAAAATGTAAAGCTAGATTAAGAAAATATAATCCTAAATGAGAGTAAGAATATAGTGATATTGATACATTCATAAGGTGCTATCTGATAAAATTTTACTAAATATAAGTTGTAGTCTTGACAATAAAATCAAACTATATAATGATTTAATGTAAAAAGGGAAGGATAAGAGTATGAGGAAAATTTTAATAAGAGGAACAGTTATCATAATCCTTCTACTAGGAATCTTCTTTTTGGCACGGACATTACCTTATGCAAAGGATGCATTAAGGACAGAAAATGTGGATGGATTTTCTAAGGACTGGTTGTTAACTATAGAAGGAAGCTCTATAGGAAAAGTGATAGACTTACCTTATGATATCCATGAAGATGAGGCAAGTCAAACCATAACCATACAAAAAAGGTTGCCCCTTTATAATTTTCCTAATCCTAGTCTTAGAATAGGGACAGGTAACTTAAAGTTTAAAGTATTTTTAGATGGAGAATTAATTTATCGTTTTGATTCTTTAAGTGCTTTAAATAACGGGAAACCTGTAGGCAATGCCTGCTTAATAGTAGATTTACCAGAGGATTGTTTTGGTAAGGAAGTAAAAATAGAATTTAAGTCATGTGATAAACAGGCTATTGATATATTATATAAAGTAGAATTTGGGACAAGGGACTATAATATTTTAGTAATGTATAGTTATAGTAGTGTAGAAATGATGATTGCTTTTTCACTGGTTCTTATTGGTGTACTCATATTAATTCTTATTATTTTAGTAAATTTTAAATATAAAACAGGTTATGAAAATCTCTATTTAGTAGGATTAATTGGGTGTATTGTAATATGGATTATAGGGCAAAGCCAAGGTTACTTGTTTATTTACAATAACTTTGCCTTTAATTACTACATTCAATTAAATGTTTTATTCTTATTTCCTGTTTTAATGTATAGATATATTTATCATCGTTACAATATGGAGTATAAGCGGGTTACTTTATGGTTATCTGATATTCATTTAGGATATTGGGCATTGATTTTAATTGCACAGTTATTTGAGTTACTTTCTTTAAATGTTTTAGAAAGAGGCTATATCATATTCTTTTGTATTACCTTATTTGTTTGTATGGGTATAGTACTTCAGGAAGTGAATAAGAATAGACGTTATTTAGTAGGTATACTAACGATAGCTATCTTGATTATTCTTATAAATATATTTAAAAGAGATATACAATCTGTATCTATAAGTATGAAGGTAATGATCTCAACCATTATACTTTTGGAAGGTGCCATTATTTTTAAAATTACTTATGGTTTACTTAAGTTATTAGAAACCAACAACTATAATAGGTTTTTAAAGATACAATTAAATAATCAATTAGAACATTATATCTTATTAGAACAGAAGTATATTAGCTATAGGAAGATTCAACATGATATGAAGAATCACTGGAAAGTAGTCAATCAGCTAGCTTGTGAGAATAATATTGGAGAAGTCCAACATTATACGGCCTTAATGCTAGATGAAGTAGAAAAACAAAGACGAAAGGTATTTGATACAGGGAATCCTATTTTAGATGCTATTCTTACAGAAAAGTTTTATATTGCAAGTACATTGGGTATTAAAGTAACACATGAAATCCTTATCAAAAAGAATATAGCTATTGATTTATTAGATTGGTGTAGCATATATGGCAATGCCCTTGATAATGCAATAGAAGCGTGCAAAAAGGTAGAAGATTTGAGATGGATTAATATTAAAATCTACTATAAAGAAGGACAACTTATATGCAAGATCAGTAATGGGATTAATAGCAGTTTGCCTATTGATATCAATTATAAAACAACAAAAGAAAATAAAGAGATACATGGGTTTGGGCTAAAGAATATAAAGAAATCCGTAGAAAAGTATGGTGGAGAGTTACAGATTAGTCATACAAGAGAGGTGTTTGAAATCGCATTTGTTTTGTTTGAAGTTTAGAATAGAGGAGTAGCGACAGGATGTTCAATATTTGTGTATGTGATGATGAAGAGCTTTTCTTAAATAATTTGTGTATCAAATTAGAGAAGATGGCAGTTAAAAATAATATAGAAATTAATATTCATAAGTACCTTAGTAGTGAGCAAATCCTATTTGATATAGAGGCATTAAGTGAAAAGATAGATTGTTTCTTTTTAGATGTACTTATTGATAATAGAACAGGTGTAGACATAGCCAATCATTTAAGAATGAAAGGTTCTAATGCACCTGTAGTATTCTTGACAGTGAGTAAAGAGCATGTTTTTGATGCCTTAGAGATTATGCCACTTCATTATTTAATCAAACAAGAAGTTCAAGATGAAAAGATTGAAGAAATTTTGCTTAAAGCAACTCAAATTGTTAATAAGTATAAGGCTGCCAAGTTCTTTTATAAAGTTGGCCATGAATTAAGAAGTATAGATATAGAAAAGGTTATGTATTTTGAAGTGCTTAAGAGAATAGTTATCATTCATACTTTAAATGGAGAAGCAGGAAGATTTTATTCTACTTTAGAAATGGTAGAAAAGCAGCTAGATCATAAACAGTTTGTTAGAATACATAGGTCTTACTTGTGTAATTTATTCTATATAGATAAAATTCAAAGTAAACAAGTGGTTTTTAGGAATAGGACAAGTCTACCTATAGGAATTAAATATATGAAAGACTTAAAAGCAAAATATACTCGCTATATGCTTAGAAATCTATAGAAATAGATTATTTGGAACAAAAATAAGATGATTTGCAACAAAAACTTATAAAGTAACTCGTATCAATGCTATAATCATAGAAAGCTTAATAAACACCTTTCAACATAACCCCATATGATAGTGATAAATGCTAAAAATAACTTGCAAAAGTCTCCACAGGTGTTTGTTAAGCTCTCCCCAAATATAAACTAGGGATAAGATTATATAAAAGAGATGAGGATAATTCAACATATAAACTGGAAATAAAATGAGGAATATAAAATATGACAGATAGAGCAATTTATCATAAGATGATAGAAATAGTGGACAAACTGGATAGAATTAATCAGTATCAAAGTATTGATGGATTCATAAGGGATTTAGAATATCATGTAGACCAATTAGATTATTTTTATAATGTATTAACATCTAAAGGGAGCGGTGACCCATCTACAACATTTTATCTTCCAAAGCACATTCCCAATGAGCATCAAGTTGCTTATTTCAATTTGACGAGAGGCTTTCCAAAAGAACTTTATGGAGGCCATTGGTGCTATGTGTATAAACGTTTGAAAACCAAGCTACTCGTAATCCCTATGACATCTGTTAAAGAAGATTCCGCAGAGATTGATCCAGAATTTGAATTAGATATTAAAATAAAAGAATTTAAAAATAGTAATCTTGCTAGATTACAGCTAAGTGATATGCGTACTATTGATATTCAACGTCTATATATAAAAAAGGGTTTTTATGATGTAGAAACCAAAAGAGAAGATATTATAGCGCATATGAGGAACTTCTTACTATAAGATATAACGTCGAATTGTAGAAAAATCAAATAATATGCGAAGCAGCTATTTTGTGGGTTATACCCCTTAAAATAGCTGCTTATTTTATGTTATCCCCAAAATCTGGGGAAAAAAAGCTTAAAATTGGGGATAAACTTAAATGGTGGTTGAAAACAATATTTAAATTTGGGGATAACCTGTGAATAATAGGGAAAAGTTGTCTACAGCATTTTCTATAAATTATGCATAAACGACAGAAAAGATAAAGTGTGAACTCTAGAATTTTCTTATATTACAATCTGATTAAAAAATCTTGAACAAACAGAAATTCAATTGTCTTTTAAGGAAGTATCTTATAGAATAGAAAATAGTGGTAGAGTATACTCTTAGTTAATATTATGTGCAAGGAAATATAAGGAGGCTATTTAGATGAGAAAACATTATTCTAAATTACTTTTGACTTTTTCACTTGTAGGCATTATGTCTGTAAATGTGTTTGGTGCAGTAACATTTACAGATGTTAAAGAAAATCATTGGGCCTATACAGCGATGAGTTATATGCAAGATAAAGGTTATATGACCAAAAATAGTAGTGGGGAATTTGCACCTACACAAGAAGTTACTTATTTTGAAGTAGCAGAGGTGCTAGCAAAAGCGACAGGTTATCAAGATGAACTTGTTATCAAAGATATGGATCCAACTTTGAAAAAGCAAATCGCAGAGAATTATGAAGCAAAAAAACCATTACTGAAGACATATATGGATAAATACAGTGCATGGGAAACAAGATGTAATGAAGAAATTGCCTATTTACTTGGTCGTGGCTACTTAAAAGAAGAAGATTTAAGTCGTTTCATGATTAAAAGTGCAGAGGGTAAAGAATTTAAAAATACTTTAACAAAGCAAGATCTTGCAGCGTTTTTAGTACGTGTAATTGGTAAAGAAGTAACTGCAAAAGAGAAATATACAGGTAAAACAAAGTTTACAGATAATGACCTTATTCGTGAGGAGAATAGACCTCATGTAGCTTATTTAAGTGAAATTGGCCTTTTAAATGGGGATGCTAAAGGCAATATGGGAGCAAATACAAAGGTAACAAGAGCCCTTTGTGCCCAAATGACTTACAGTGCTTTAGTCTATAAAGAGAAACTAGACAAAGAAGAAGCAGCGAATAAGCCACAAACAAAACCAGAAGACAATACATCAAGTACAACACCAGATGCAGCAGCTATTAAAGGGAAAATCAATAAAGTTGTACCTAAAAATAATGCAGCAAATGAGAATTATGTCCTTTTAGAAGTAAATGGTAAAACAACTTTCTATACAGCTAATCCAAGCACAAAAGTGACTAATGCAAGTGGACAAGTTGTAGACTTCTCAAAAGTAACAGTAGGTGAGAATGTAGCTGTAACCGTTGCAAAAGAAAATGGTATTGAACTTATCAAAACCATTCAATTATTAGATAACACAACAGGTGGAACAACAACGACACCAGATACAAGTGATAAAGAAGACACAACAGAAGATACAGAAACCATGAGATATTTAGGTGATGTCGAAAATATCGGACGTAGTGGATCTATTTCTGTATCTACTAATGCTGGTATTGTGACCTATCTTTTAGCAGATCAATATAGTATTGTTGAAGGTACTAAAACTTTAACATTAGAAGATTTATCTGTAGGTGATCGCGTACGTATTTACATAGAAGACAATAAGATTGTTAAGGTTAACATTTTGGCACGTGCCCAAGTAAATGAAACAGAAGCTGAATTTGTACGCATTGCAAATCGAGTGACAAGTTATAGCTTAACCATAGCAGATGGCACAAAGGAATCTATACTAGAAGTGGACTTAGCTGCAGATATTACACGTAATGGTAAAGTAGCTAACGTACAAGACTTACGTATGGGTGATACATTAAAACTTGAGATGGATGGTGGTGTGGTTACATCTATTGAAGCAACAGGAGAAGAAAGTAGCTTCGTTGGGACTGTAGAAAGTGTTATTTTATCAAGCACACCACAGATTGCTATCAAAACAAAAAATGACCTTAAAATTATTAATATCACAAAGAACACAGATATCTACGATGCAACATCTAGAAAAGATATTACAGTACGTGATATCTTATTAAATGCTAGAGTAGAAGTTATTGCAGATAGCAGTGAAGCACTATCTATTGTTGTTAAAGAAGTACCTACAGAAATGGTTTATACAGGAACAGTAGAAAATGTAGGTCCATCAGCTAAATACATAGATGTACTTGTTGACTATGATGAACTCACAGGAGAATCCAAAGTACTTAAACGTATTGAGATTCCAACACAAGTAGAGATTATTGTAGAGGGTCAAGCAAGCTACAGAAATCAAATCAAAAAAGGGAATAAGGTAGAAGTTACTTATAACTATAACAATCTTAGCTACCCAGAAATAATAGAAGTAATCAAAAAATAGTTGAAGACATAGGAACAAGGGGCTGTTATACACAGTCCCTTTTTTTATAGAGTACTTAAAGTAATAAAGAGTGTTTGAAAAATACTTGAGGTTGGATATAATAATAGTATAAAAATATACTATTACCTTTAGGGAGAAGATGAATGAATAAGATAATACAAGAGCTAAACTTAGATGATGACTTTCTCTTTGCAAAGGTAATGAGTGATCAAGAAATTTGTAAAAGAGTACTTGAAAAGATATTAAACATTAGAATTAAATATATTGAAATGCCTACAGAACAAAAGGTTATAGACCTACTACTAACAAGTAAGGGTGTACGATTAGATATCTATGTCAGTGATGAGAATGATACAATTTATAATGTAGAAATGCAAAAAGGTAAACGGAAAAATCTTGCGAAAAGAAGTCGTTACTACCAAGGTATTTTTAAATACAAAAGGGACACACGATGATGTGGATGAAGAATTATTAGAGTTTTTAGCTTATGTAGAACATTCTACTGATGCAGTTGCAAATACTGCAAAAAGTATGCTAGTAAAGGAAATTCATAAAAAGGTAACTTATCTCAAACAAGACAAATCAATGGAGGTGCAATATATGACACTTTTAGAACGTGATAAGGAAAAGTTTGAAGAGGGAAAAGAAGAAGGTAGAGAAGAAGGCATCAAAGAAGGTGTATATAAAGTAGCAAGAAGCCTATTAGATATATTAGACGATAATACTATAGCGGATAAAACCGGCTTATCTTATGATGAAGTTAAACGATTAAGAGAACAACTGTAGAGATGGTAAGAGCACAGAATATA